>CAZCXP010000034.1:0-18965 GCA_964502665.1 uncultured Dehalococcoidia bacterium
TAATCTAAAACGATCCACAGGGGACACATCACCAGCGTAACTGTGGCTATAAGTTTAGCTACAATGTGCAGCGAGGGCCCCACGGTATCCTTAAGAGGGTCACCGACGGTATCGCCGGCTACAGCGGCAGTATGCTCAGGCGAACCTTTGAGGATGACATTCCCAGCTTCGTCCTTGAGCTGTCCGTCCTCGATGTACTTCTTAGCATTATCCCAGGCACCGCCAGCATTGTTCATAAAGGAAGCCACAAGAATAGCGGCAAAGGTTCCTACTATAAGAAAGGCACCTACCGCCATGGGAGCATCATAGTCAGGTACGAATCTGAAAATAACCCCAATAGCTATAGGGAGAAGGATGGGAAGCAGTCCAGGGGCAATCATTCCCTTTAATGCTGCCCGGGTGGTTATGTCAACTGCCCTACCATAGTCAGGCCTTGAAGTGCCCTCCATGATGCCGGGGTCGGCCTTGATTTGGCGGCGCACCTCCTCAATAATCCCGCTTGCTGCTCCTCCCACCGACCTCAGCGCCCAGGAACTGAAAAGGAAGACCATGATGATGGCCAGAATGCCTCCAATGAGAACCTCGGGGCGCACAAGGTTTACAATGAACAGCTCCCCTTCCCTGCCCTGGAAGAGCAAGGCTCTGTCAAAATAGGCCTGGAAGAGGAGGAAGCCAGCCAGTCCTGCCGAGACCATGGCATATCCCTTGGTTAGGGCCTTGGTGGTATTGCCAGTAGCATCAAGATGGTCGGTAACCCGCCTTATCTCAGCACCAGCACCGGTGAACTCATTGATTCCATTGGCATTATCCGTTATGGGACCGAAAGTATCCTCGGCCAGAATGAAGGGACAGGTCATCAGCATGCCCATGGTGGCTATTGCAGTTCCATAGGCGCCACTCATCCACCAGCTAATCTCTAAACCAGCAAGTGTGCCCAGCCAGTAGGAGAGCCCCAGGGCAGCGCAGATGACGAGCCCCGTCGCCATGACTGTCTCAAAGCCCACCGACAGCCCGGTAACAAATGTGGTTGCTGGCCCTGTGCGACTGGATTCTGCGATTCCCCTTGTCGGTCTAAATCTGGCCTCAGTGTAATACTGAGTAATGTAGAGTATAAGTACGCTGGCTGCTATGCCAACAAAACCAGCCAACATGAGCCACTGCCATCCCGAGCACATATCGCTGAACATTATCCAACAGGTGAAGACCATCGCTGCAACACAGAGGACCAGGGCCACATAATAGCCTCGGTTGAGAGCAGTCATGGGGTCCTCTTCTTCACTTCGACTGTGTATCGCCAGTGTGCCGATCATGCTGGCGATAATGCCGAAGGCACGAATAATAAGTGGGAAGAGCACCCAGCCGACAGCGGTGATTTGATCAAACCCTGCTTCCAGTGAGACGAGATACAGGGCCACACCTATTATCATGGCACCGATGTTCTCGGCTGCTGTAGATTCAAAGAGATCTGCACCACGGCCAGCACAGTCGCCAACATTATCGCCAACCTGGTCAGCGATTACTGCCGCATTGCGAGGGTCGTCCTCGGGAATCCCCGCCTCAACCTTACCGGCAAGGTCAGCCCCCATATCAGCAGCCTTGGTGAAGATGCCGCCGCCAAGCTGAGCGAAAAGGGCAACCATGCTAGCCCCAAAGCCAAAGCCGACGATAAGGTGAGGAGCGATGTCAGGATTGTTGGCTCCTCCAAAAGCAAAGAATATCGCTGTTACTCCCAGCAAGCTCAAGACAACAATGAGGAAACCGGAGACTGCTCCCCCGCGCAACGCTATCTTTATAGCTTCGCCTAACCCGCGGTGGGAAGCAGCGGCACAGCGAACATTCGATTTAACCGCAATCCACATGCCGACAACCCCGGAAATACAGGAACAAACAGCACCGGCAAGGAATGCTACCGTCGTCCTCCATCCCAAGCCGAAAGCTGATACCTCTAGCTTGTCTAGCTCCTCCTCGCTGCTTAGCAGGCCGAGTACAACGCCAATTAGCACTCCGACTACCACAGCAGTTATAGCGATAGTGGAATATTGGCGTCTGATGAAGGCCCAGGCACCCTCTGTGATGCTGGCATTGACATCCTGCATCGCCGCTGTTCCCTTATCACTGCGCAGGATGTATCTTATCAAGCCTAAGGCAAAAATAATGCCGATGCCACAACCTACGGCTACCACCCAGAAAATTCCCGGAATCTGTGACATAGTAACCTCCTTTGGTTGTAATCTAGATTATCCCGAGGGTGGCATATTGACGCTGAGGAACGCCCGTGCTCCCTCAATAGGTCATATCCTTACCCCTCCTTTCTCAGGGCTGTTGCACTGCCCTAGATTATAGTGTGTTGCACAAATCTTCGCACAAGCCATCCATCAAAGCCCGGTATCTCCTTGAACTGGCTCCCGACTTCTCTGCAAACCGCGTAAGAACTATAGCTCATCGAGTCCCTTTTCCTAATCGCTTTCTCAAGAACTTCTCTAGCTCGACTGCAAGGAATCCCGGAATTAAGGCAAGAATTATAAGCCCCCACCACTCCAGGGGAACGGCTGTCGTCCGGAACACAGCCTGGAGAGGAGGAAGATAGACAATCATGAGGTCTGTGATTATAGTTATCGCTATACCCCACAATATCCACCTGTTGGAGAAGGGACTGAAGGTAAAAGCGGAGTCAAATATTGACCTGGCGGTGACCACGAAGCCGACATGCACCATGACGACACTCAGGAACGCTGCTGATTGCGCGCGCTCTAATCGCAGGGGGTCTAGCACTTCCTCGCCGGAAACGGCTGATGCCCCAAAGTAGTAGTAGATGGCAAAAGCGGTGAGCGCCATCACCACTGACACCAAGCCAACCCTCTGGTAAAATAGACGATTGGCTATTTTCTCTTTAGGGTCGCGCGGAGGGCTTTCCAGCAACCCCTTTTCCTTGGGCTCCATCATGAGAGGCATGGTGAGGAATACGGAGTCGAATAGATTTACCCACAAGATTTGTACTGGCTCTAAAGGGAGCTGATCGTGGAAGAGGAATAAGAATGGAGCCACCAATATTGCCCCCATTACTAGCAGAGCTTGCCCCCCGTTGGTGGGGAGGGTATACAGGATAGCCTTTTCCAGGTTCTTCCAGGCATGTCTGCCCTCTTCCACTGCTGCTACGATGGTGGCGAAGTTGTCATCAGCCAGGATCATATCGGAGGCTTCTTTGCTCACCTCAGTTCCCGTTATACCCATGGCTACCCCGATGTCGGCTGCCCTTAGTGCCGGGGCATCGTTTACCCCATCGCCGGTCATAGCCACAACATGCCCCTTCTTTTGCAACTGTCTGGCTATTCTGAGCTTGTGCTCAGGAGCGACCCTGGCATAAACTGAGACACTCTCCACAGCTTGGTATAGCTCGTCATCGCTCATCCTCGATAGCTCTTCACCGGTTAAGGCTGTATCGTCCCCCTCGCCTATCCCTAGCTGCTTTGCGATCGCCTTTGCCGTCTGCGGATGGTCACCGGTTATCATCACTGACCTTATTCCAGCTCTCTTGCATTTCTTGACTGCCTCAATTGCCTCTTCCCTGGGCGGGTCTATCATTCCCTGGATTCCGAGAAAGGTCAGCCCCTCCATATCCTCTGGCTCGAGGGACTCTTTGTCCCTGGGCACTGTCTTGTAAGCCATGCCGAGCAATCTCAAGGCTTCCCCTGCCATCTCATGCGCTTCCCCCAGTATCCGTTCGCTACTTAGAGGCTCGACACTTCCATCGACCATCTGGCTTTGGCACATGCTTAGCACCCTCTCCGGCGAGCCTTTCACGTAGATGATGTTCTCCGCTCCTCCCCGGTGCAGGGTAGCCATATACCGCTGCTCTGCCTCGAAAGGTATCGCATCCAACCTGGGGAGCTTCTCGCCAATGCCGGCTTTGCTTGCCGAGACTACCAAAGCCCCTTCCGTCGGGTCTCCTATGATGTTATACCCATCTTCATCCTCCACCAGAGCGGCATCATTACACATGTAACCGGCTTTCAAGATTGCAACCAGCTCCACGTTCTGTTGCACCGGGTTAACAACTCTATCACCCAGAGTGAACTCCCCTCTGGGTTCATACCCCACCCCGCTCACTTTGTAGTCCTTTCCCCCGCAATAAACCCGCAGTACGGTCATCTGGTCTTTGGTGAGGGTGCCCGTCTTATCCGAGCATATGACTGTGGTGCAGCCCAGTGTCTCTGCCGCTGGCAATCTTCTTATGAGGGCATTTCTTTTAGCCATAGCAGTTGAAGCCAGGGCCAGAATCCCGGTTACTATCATGGGCAGCATCTCAGGTATTGCGGCAACGATAAGGGCGACTGAGGCGAGGAAACTATATGAGAGTTGATATCCAAAGAAATATCCCAGGACGAAATTAGCGGCCCCCATACCGAGGATGAGGATGATCAGGGTCCTGGTGAAGTCAGCTATTTTTTTCTGGAGCGGAGTAGCGACTGTCTTGGTCTCTCTGACAAGCTGGGCGATCTTTCCGAACTCTGTTTGCTCCCCGGTGCCTACCACAATCCCCTGTCCCGAGCCGCGGGTAATGAAGGTGCCGCCAAAGGCGATGCAGCGCTGGTCTCCTGGCGACAGGTCTGGTCTCGGGATGGGATCGATAATCTTCTTCACCGGCACCGACTCTCCGGTGAGCGCTGCTTCATCTGCGTGCACGTTTTTTGCATAGAACAAGCGCAGATCCGCCGGAACTCTGTCGCCACTCTCTAACAGAACCACGTCGCCGGGAACCAGTTCCCGCGCTGGAATGACCTTCGGCGCTCTATCTCTGAGCACTGTGCACTCCGGCACCATCATCTTCTTCAATGCTTCAATTGCAGCTTCGGCCTTTCCCTCCTGAAAGAAACCTATTATCACATTGAGAATGACTACCCCCAGGATTACTGCCATATCCATCCACATCTCTTCCCCACGCATGCTCAGAATGCCAGTAATCAAGGCAGCAACGAGCAGGATATAGACCAAGGGGCTTTGAAACTGGCGCAAGAAGCGCATGAGAACGCTTGGTTTCTTGTACTCCAACTCGTTATAGCCATACTTTTCGAGCCTTACTTTTGCCTCGCTGGACGTAAGGCCAATACCCCCTGCTTCCAAGGCTTCAAAAACTCGTTCTACTGATAGCTGATACCATTTGGTCCCGTTCAGCAACGTTGGTACCCCCGTCGTATCGTTCTCAGCGTTCCGCAGTCTCCGCACCAATACTGGCTGCTATTGAAATCGAGGCGAAGCTCAATAAGCTCAAATCCTCAAAAACATTGAGTGCAAAACAAAGGGACAGGTTCACAACCCATCCCTGTGAATGCTTGACATGGTCAAACACGCTCTTGATAGTCTATCAAGGCGCAGGCAGCAAGTCAAGCGGGAACTAGCAGTCCAAAGCATAGAAAAGGAGATGGTCAAAGGTCCATATGTCTATCTCGCCAGGCCCTGCATGATCTGGAAGAGTTTGCCCTCAGTCTTTATTGAGGGGGCGATAACCACCTCGGTCTGGTGCATCTCTTTGATATTTCGCGCTCCGCAGACCCCCAAAGAGGTGCGCAATGCCCCCACCAGATTCTGAGTGCCATCGGTGACCGATGTGGGGCCGAAGAGAGTCTGTTCCAGAGAGCCTTTGACTTCCGTCTTAATACGTGTTCCTCTCGGCAGCGCTTCGTGCGGGGTTGCCATGCCCCAGTGATTTCCCCGCCCTGGCGCCTCTTTGGTTTGAGCGAATATTGAGCCCAGCATCACGCCATCGGCACCGCAGGCAAATGCTTTGCACAGATCACCACCATTGCGGAAGCCGCCATCGCTGATTATGGGAACATACCGTCCGCTGGCTCTGAAGTAATCATCGCGTGCCGCGGCACAATCCATAGTTGCCGTCGCTTGGGGTACACCTACACCTATTACCTCCCTAGTGGTGCAAGCCGCGCCTGGCCCTACGCCAACAAGCACACCATGTATGCCGGTTTCCATCAGCTTGCGGCAGGCGCTGTAGTTTACGCAGTTGCCCACTATAACGGGCACTGGTAGCTGCTTAACTATCTCAGAGAAGATAAGACCGCGGTAGCTCTTCGATATGTGGCGGGCGGTGGTGACAGTAGACTGCACAACCAGAATATCGATTCCGGCCTCGGCTGCAAGTGGAGACAACCTTTTGGTATTGGCTGGGGTCAGGGAGACAGCGCAGACCACCCCCGCGTCTTTGACCGCCTTTATTCGATCGCCTATCAGTTTCTCCTTGATCGGCTCTGAATAGACCCTCTGCAGAAGCTGGGTGACACTTTCGGGTGGGGCATTGGCGATCTCGGCCAGAACCTCCTCTGGATCGGAGTAGCGTGTCTGCAAGCCTTCGAGATTGAGAACGGCGAGCCCCCCTAACTTGCCCATGGCGATGGCGAATCTCACGTCTACCACACCGTCCATAGCTGATGCCAGGATGGGGATGGAAAACTCAAGCCGGTCGATGACAAGGCTTATGTCTGTCTGATCGGGGTTGATGGTTATATCACCAGGAACCAGGGCTATCTCTTCCAACCCGTATACAAACCTCATTTTCTTGTATTCAGGATATTTCATCGGCTCGTCCCGTGAATGATATTGGGCAAAGGATACAACAAAGGGGTGTATTAAGTCAAGGACAGGCACTCACCCTTAATCCGTGGATTTTCTAGTTTATAGATTCTCCCATAAAATACCTCTCCCTCGAAGGGAGAGGGTAGGTGAGGGTGACTTCCCCCTCCCCTTTGATCCCCTCCCTCCAGGGGAGGGGAACTGCAACAGATTCAGCGGCTAGCCAACAAGCTACCCGCCAGGTTTGCTTTTTGAATCTATACTCACGGATTAGGGTTAGGGCTCATGGATGGACGGGTAATCGGCTATAGGCTATAATCCTACTGCAATGGCTACACTCTATCTAGTAGCTACACCTATCGGGAACCTGGAAGATATATCGCAGCGAGCGATCCGCATACTGGGCGAGGTAAGACTTATCGCTGCGGAGGACACGCGCAGGACGCGACAGTTGCTCGCTGCCTACGGGATCAGGGCTTCGCTGACCAGCTACTACGAGCACAACAGGAAGTCAAAACTCCCGTACCTCTTGGGACGCCTTGAGCAGGAAGACATCGCTTTGGTCTCGGATGCCGGTATGCCTGGCATCAGCGACCCTGGTTACGACCTGGTGCGGGCCGCGATCGAACGAGGGATCCCAGTCATCGCAATCCCTGGGCCCTCAGTTTTGCCCGCAGCCCTCGCTGTGTCCGGCTTGCCAGCAGGTCAGTTTGTCTATCTCGGCTTTCTACCTCGGAAGAAGGGTGAGAGAAGACGCCTGCTTGGGTCGATTGATACCGAGCAGCGTACTATTGTTGCCTTGGAAGCACCGCATAGGTTGCTGGCCTCGTTGACGGATGTCGAGGAGATACTGGGAGATAGGGAGATCGCTGTCTGCCGGGAGTTGACCAAGCTCCATGAGGAGGTCTTCAGAGGTACTGTCAGTCAGGCAATAGCCCATTTCTCTCAGCCGAGGGGGGAGTTTACCTTCGTCATAGCGGGGCATAGCGGGGAGGGACAGGGGGCAGGGGTGACCGATTTCGTCAGGGAGGAACTTCTCCGGCTTCGCCGCGAGGGAGTTCCGGCCAAGGAAGCCGTAGCTCAACTGGGGAGCGTCACCAAATTGCCCAAGAATCTGCTCTATAAGGCCTGGCTGGAGCTACCCTAGTTCTGTTTTCTTTTGCCTTGTTGTGTTAGAATAACCAACCAGAAGAGCCAATGTCTGAACGTATATTCGTTGCGGTAGCTTGGCCCTATGCCAATGGGCCTCTGCATTTGGGACAGATCGCTGGGGCATACCTGCCCGCCGACATTTTTGCCCGCTATCATCGCACTAAGGGCAATGAGGTGCTGATGGTCTCTGGGTCAGACCAGCATGGCACTCCGGTCACGGTCCGCGCAGAAAAAGAGGGTAAATCGCCACAGGAGGTGGTATCCCGCTATCATCAGGGATTCCTTGATTCCTGGGAGAAGCTGGGCATCTCCTTCGACCTGTTTACCACTACGGGCACTCAGAACCACGCCAAGGTCGTTCACGATTTATTCCTTACGCTTCTTGACAAGGGCCTCATATATAAGGATAGGATGGCTCTGCCCTATTGTCCCAATTGTCGTCGCTTCCTCCCCGACCGCTACGTTGAAGGCACTTGCCCTTATTGCCACTCGCGCGGAGCTAGGGGAGACCAGTGCGACGAGTGTGGCAAACCGCTGAATCCCGTAGACCTGATCGATCTCCGTTGCGGCATCTGCCGGGGCTCCCCCGAGATCAGGGATTCGGAGCATTTCTTTCTGCGCCTCTCCGCCTTCTGTGAGCAGCTCAAGTCCTGGGTTAAGGAACAAAGCCACTGGAGACAGAATGTATTCAACTTCACCTTTCGCTATTTGACTGAGGGCCTCAAGGATCGAGCTATCACCCGCGATATTAGCTGGGGCGTCTCGGTGCCAGTGCCTGGCTTCGAAGGAAAGCGTATTTATGTGTGGTTTGAGGCGGTGATTGGCTATCTCTCGGCTTCTAAGGAATGGGCTGAGTCCTGTGGAGATGGCGAGAGATGGCGCAGTTTCTGGCAGGGAGAGGTCAAGAGCTATTACTTCATTGGCAAAGACAATATTATCTTCCACACTGTTATCTGGCCTGCGATGCTCCTGGGCTACGGCGGTCTCAACCTGCCCTATGATGTACCGGCTAACGAGTTTCTCACTTTAAAGGGTAAGCAGCTCTCCACCAGCCGCAACTGGGCGGTTTGGCTCCCTGATTACCTTGAGCGCTACCACCCTGATCCGTTGCGCTATCTGCTGTCCGCCAATATGCCGGAGACCAGCGATGCCGATTTCTCGTGGCGGGGATTCGTTCGCCGCAACAACGACGAGCTGGTGGCCACCTATGGCAACCTGGTGCATCGGGTGCTGACCCTCGCCTATCGCAATTTTGGTGGCCGTGTGCCGCCTGCGGGCGATGTCGATGAGGCGTCCAAAGCCATGTTGGCCAAGTCAGAGGCGACCCTCCGTAGAGTGGATAGCCTGCTCTATGGTTGCCACTTCAGAGAGGCGATGAGAGAGGCCATGTCGCTGGCTCAGGAGGCTAATCGCTATCTGGACACCAAAGCCCCGTGGAAGATAATCAAGGAGGATAGAGATTCCGCGGCCATGGCCATCTCGACTGCGCTCGGCGTCATCTGCTGTCTCAAGACCGCGCTCTATCCCTTCTTGCCCTTTAGCTCGCAGAAACTGCATCGCCTGCTCGGGTTTGATGGCTCTGTGGAGGAGGTGGGTTGGACCTTCTCCCTACCCCCGGCGGGACAGAGGCTGGCACCGCCCGAGCCCCTTTTTGCCAAGCTGGACGAGGCGGTTGTTGAGGAGGAGGATAACCGTCTGGAACATAGCGTGTTGACTCCAGGCTGATGCGATGGAGTAGGAGGAATACTGAATGTGGTATCTAACTAAGCTGGCTCTGCGAAATCGAGCGGTGACGATATTACTGGCTGCTCTGCTGGCTGGAGGCTCCATCTGGGCGACATTCCAACTGAAGTTGGAGATGATACCCGATATTGAGCTTCCGTACTGTATGGTCATAACTGCCTATCCCGACGCCTCGCCTGACGAGGTCGTTGATGACGTCACCATACCCATTGAGAACGTAATCTGGGAGCAGTGGGAAGGAAAGGGCCTGAAGCACCTGTACTCAACCTCGGCGGATGAGGTCTCCGTGGTGTTTGCTGAGTTCAACTACGGCACCAATATGAAGAAGGTGGAGGAAGGCATAAAACTAGGTATCGGATCTGGCGAGTTGGAGCTTCCCGCCCAAGTGCGCAATCTTCCTCAGATGGACCCCCGGGTTGAGGAAAATCCCCAGATTGCGCGCCTCGATCTGAGCATGATGCCGCTGGTGGTCTTCAGCCTGCGGGGTGACCTCCCATCAGAGCAAGTGGGGCAAATCGCTCAGACGCAGATCGTGCCCGAGCTGGCGGCTATCAAGGGCATCGCCGTGGTGCAGACCGAGGGAGGAGAAAAGGAACAGGTATTGATCGCCCCCGATCCGGAGAAGATGAACAGTTTTGGCATCTCGATGTATCAGATCTTCGGGCTCCTTTCTCTGGTCCCCGAGTACGGCTCCCTGGGTGACATCGAGAACACGGCGATGGGGGTTGATGCTGTGGTGCTCGGTGACGTAGCCGATGTTGCTCAGGGCCCGGCACCGCGGACGAGGATCACCCGGACCAATGGCCAGACCAGCGTCGGGATTTCGGTGATGAAGGCGAAAGAGGCCAACACTGTTGAGGTAGCCAATGCGGTCGTGGCTAAGGCCAAAGAAATCGAGGAGGAACTACAGAGAAGTTATGGTGATGAGGCTAAGCTAGAGCTAACCTCAGTGTTTGACCAGTCGGAGTTCATCGAGGAGAGCATAACGCAACTGACGCAGATGGCGCTTATCGGTGGTGGTCTGGCGATCGTCATTGTCTTCATATTCCTGGCGGCTTTTCGTGCTTCAGTGGTCACAGCGATGTCTATTCCGTTCAGCATTGTCATCGGCTTCCTGGCTATGTATTTCTCCGGCATCACTATCAATCTACTCACTTTGAGCGCGATGGCGATCGCTGTGGGCCGGCTGATCGATAACAGCATTGTCGTTGCCGAGGTCGTATATCGCCGTATGAAGCGGGGCGAGGGCTTCAGGGAGGCCGCCATCAATGGCTCCAGGGAGGTAGCGGGTGCGATCACCTCGTCCACTCTAGCCACGGTGGCCATCTTCATACCTTTGATGTTCGTAGGCGGCATCGTGGGCGAGCTGTTCATTCCCTTTGCCTTGACCATAACCTTCGCGCTGATCGCTTCACTCCTGGTGGCGCTGATGGTCGTGCCTGCCTTCTCCAGATGGTTCGTTGGCACAAAGAAGGAGGAGGAAGAGGAACAGGCAGAGGTTGGGGAAACATGGTATCAGAAGCTGTACACCCCTGCACTCAAGTGGGCACTGGGCCATCGCTGGATCACTTTGGGAGTTGCCTTCGTGCTCTTCGTTGGCAGTATGGCCCTAATCCCGGTCGTCGGCACCTCCTTCTTGCCCGGTATGAGCGAGAAGATGCTGGTTGTGGAGATTGAGCTGCCCTCCGCGACCGATAGCGGGACCACCAGTGCGGCGGCTGCATTGATCGAGGACCTGCTGGCTGACAACGATGAGGTGGAAACCTACTATACTACTGTTGGCACCTCCACAACTTCGGTGCATGCCGCTATGAGCGCCGCCATGGGTGGAGGCGACAACACGGCCGAGATCACCATTCTGCTCGACTCTGGTGCGAATGAGGTAAAGGAACAGGAGGACCTGGAGCTTGGCATCGGGAGGCTCACGATTGAGGGGCTCATGTTGCGAGACTACGTCACTGTGTTGTCTGGCAGCGAGGCGCAAGGCAGCCAGATGGGATTCGGCAGCGGCCTGGATATCTCTGTCACGGGTGAGTCTTCTGCTGAAATCAATCAAGCGGCAACATTACTCTATGAACGTCTGGAAGGGATCGAAGACATCTCTCACCTTGAGACCGATCTCACTATGGTTGTACCCAAGCTCTACATCCAGTTAGACTCCAGCAAGATAGAGGCGCTGGGACTGACTGAGCAACAATTGCAGCAGCTGCAAAATGAAGTACTATTGCTGAGGATGGGTGGATCTGTGCCTGAGGTGGCAGTCAACGTAGGTGGCGAGAGCTACGGTGTCTTCGTCAAGGGCGTGGCCGTGGGTCTGTATGAAGCGGAGAACCCTGAGGCCACTGCCAGTGCATTGAGGTTGGGCATGCCTCCGTCTCTGGCTTTGGGAGATGTGGCCGATGTAGCGCTTGTGGAAGGTCCGACTCACATTGGCCATATCGACAAGAAGCTCTCTGCCAGTATCGCTGGCGAGATAACTGCGAAGGATGTAGGCGCGGTGAACAGGCTTGTTGACGATGAGATCAGCGCCGTTGAAGACGAGGTTGTCGCTCTGGGTATCGAGGGGATCGAGATACAGCCGGGCGGGGTGATGGAGGAGATGGCGGAGTCCTTCTCCAAGATGGGTATCGCCATAATGATTGCTATAGTGATTGCCTATCTGATATTGGTGGTCACCATGCGCTCGATACTCAATCCTCTGATCATCATGGTAAGCCTGCCGCTGGCATCCATCGGCGCTCTGCTGGCGCTGCTTATCGCTGGCTGCACATTGGGTATGTCGGGGATGATGGGCGTGTTGATGCTGGTGGGCATTGTCCTTACCAACGCTATCGTGCTTATCGCCTTGGTGGAGCAGCTGCGTAAACAGGGGAGGAACACCTACGACGCTCTGGTTGAAGGGGGACGGACACGGCTGCGCCCGATCTTGATGACGGCGTTGACCACTATGTTCGCCATGCTGCCGCTGGCTTTCGGACTGGGCGGAGGCACTCTCATAGCTGCTGAGCTGGCGGTGGTGGTCATCGGGGGGCTGTTCAGCTCTACTCTATTGACTCTGTTGGTCATTCCGGTGATCTATAGCCTGGTTGATGGTTTGCGCCGCCGGTTTGCCAGAGCTAGCTAGGTTGTGGGAATTGTAGGATGGGCAATCTGAGAGATTCGCTGTTTGCACCCGTTGAAAGGGAGATTGTTCTTGTAGAGGAAGGTATTCAAGCAGTAGCCGACGTTGATTACCCTTGGCTGGCGGAGCTTCTGGGCTATATCGTGACCAGTGGTGGCAAGCGCGTTCGTCCAGCATTGACTTTGCTCACGGGCAAGCTCAAAGATGATTGTAACCTTGATTTGCTTATCCCCGTGGCGACGGGTGTTGAGCTGCTTCACACTGCTACCCTGGTACACGACGATACTATAGATCTTTCACCTAGGCGCCGGGGCAAACCAACAGCCTCCAGCGTGTGGGGCTGGGGTATAGCCACTCTGGCCGGAGATTACCTTTTCTCTAAGGCTGCTGAGTTGGTTTCTCAGGCTTGTAATATTAGAGCGGACAGGCTTTTTGCGCAGACCCTCATGGCTTTGTGCACTGGTGAACTGGAGGAGAGCTTCAGCAGCTTTGACCTGAACCAGACACGCCAAAGCTATTTCAGGAGGATCGGCAATAAGACCGCTTCCCTGTTTTCAATGGCTACGGAGTCCGGTGGAATAGTGTCCGAGGCTTCCGAGGAGGCAATACAAGCCCTGAGGAGCTATGGCTATGACTTGGGAATGGCCTTCCAGATCGTGGATGACATTTTGGACTTCACGGCTGGGGAGGAGGAGCTGGGCAAACCGGTGGCAAGCGACCTGCTCCAGGGGAACTTAACGCTCCCGGCGATCTTGCTCAAAGAGCAACACCCAGATGACAACCCAATTAAGGCTATATTCGAAAAGAGACAAAAGGAGCAGAACCTCGAGCTGGCCATCGAGATGATACGCAGTTCGGGGATTATCCCTGAATGCTATCGCGTTGCTCAGGATTACACTGCTGAGGCATGTCGCGCGTTGGAGATATTTCCCGAAAGCCCCTGCCAGCGAGCGCTATTTGAGCTGGCGGACTACGTAGTTGAGCGCCAATGGTAGGGGCAGACCCTCGTGTCTGCCCTGATTAAGGATTGAGGGCGAACACGCAGGTTCGCCCCTACCGTAGATGATCCAGGAACTCCAGGGACTTCACCTCACGCTCCAAGAGATAGCGGATATACCACCTGATCAATTGCTCCACCTCATGGGACAGATCGCGGCTCATTCGCAGTCGGCTGGCAGAGGCCTGATCGCTACTGGTGAGGAATCTCATCACCTTGAGAGCATCGACCGAAATAGGGCGAACCTCAGGTTCATTGCCAGCGCAGGCGGGGCAGAGGACGCCCCCGCTGCTGGCACTGAACAGGTTCTTCTGCGGTGCAAGGGGCGATTTGCAGCCGAGGCACTGATAGAGCTCTGGCTGATAGCCGAGGTGGCTTAGAAGTCGGACCTCAAAGTGCCTGAGGACAAGATCGCGGTCGCGTGCCCCACAAAGCCAAAGCAGGTTGGTGTGCAGCAGTTCATAGATAGGATAGTTTTCAACCTGCTCCGCAGTGAATTGGTCCACTAGCTCTGCGATGTAAAGGGCGCAGCTTATACTCCTGAGGTCGCTCTTCAGGGGAAGGAAGCTCTCGATCGTCTGGCTCTGGGTGATGATATCCAGGTTCTTTCCCTGAGCCAGGAGCAAAGCACTTTGAGTCAACAGGTCGAGGTGTCCGCCCAGCTTGCTCTTCGGTCTTCGTACACCTTTTGCTACTGCCCTGATCTTGCCAAAGTTTGGGGTGTAGAGGGTAATGATGCTGTCTGCTTCGCCCAGATTGGCTCGCTTAAGAACAATCGCCTCGGTCTTATATACACGTGGCCTAGCCATCACAGTTCAGGGCGGCTATTTTACCTGTTCAGGAGCTTTGGCTACAATATCTAAGCTTGCTTCTCTCAGGTCACCTTTTCCGTCGGATAAGGCTAATCTATGGATGCAGTTCATGGAGCAGAAAGGGATCAATCTGGGTTTTCCCTCCTTGTCAATAACTCCGAAGTGAAGGGCGCATTTCTGGACCCTGTCCAAGTCGAAATTGTATGGGTCCATAAAATGCATGATCCCTATCGTAAGCCATCGTCCTGGAAGCCACTCCGTGAGCACAGTCCGTATAGACTTCCTCCCTTTGGTCCTCAATAGAACAGGCAGAAACTTGAGCCACAGCCTGGGATTGACATACCTTATTAGGCAGGTGACGAGATCCCACATTATTGCAGGCCTTGACTTGTTAAGTTCAAATGACCTACTCATTTTGGCATGGAACTCTTCGTTCCTTACGTAGCGCGGTATGGGATCGAGCTTGCCTTTCGAATGATCGACGACGGTTATTAACCCGCAATGGGGGTGAATACAGAAATCCTGGTGCTGGCCCCCCTTGGTCATCATTTTAGCCATTGTCTGGTTCATCGGAATTGTGAAAAAATCGCCCTTCTTGATTTCACCAGCCGTTTGCTCCTCGGCCAGTCTCATAACATCCGAGTTGGTTATTCTCATCTCTTTCAACTTGGTTCGGTCTATTCTTCCCGTGAAGCTGACTGGCTGAAACACGAGGAACTTGATTACATCTGAGTTCTCCGCAGAATATCTTATGATGTCGCCGACCTGGTGGTCGTTCACTCCCTTTGCCAGGGTGGGGATGAGTGCAATCTTGTTATACCCTATCTTTCTGGCGTTCTCCAAGACCTTCTGTTTCAGGGGCCACAGGTTGCGACCCCTCGTTTCCATATAGGGTTCAGGGGTGACACCGTCGAATTGCATATACAGCCATGCTTCGACGTCGCGCAGTTTCTTGAAGTAATCGAGGTCCTCTGCAAGCCTCACTCCGTTGGTCATGATCACAATATAATCAAAACCGAGTTCTCTCTCCATTTGTATTATTTCCGGGAGATCATCTCTTAGAGTCGGCTCACCACCGCTGTTGCCGACCCCCCTAACCCTGAGAGGGTAGTTATTCTCCTGAGTGTATTCCAGGATTGACCGTATCTGTTCTATGCTCAAGTCACTGTTATTGTCTTGTTCTCCACCGTGGGCGAAACATATCGGGCATCGCAGATTACATCTATTGGTCAGCTCTATGATCAGCAGAATTGTGTGCGTCTGGTGGTTCTGGCAGAGGCCGCAGTCGAGGGGACAACCAAGCTTCGATTCCCTCGGTCGGTGTAGGCCCGTGCCGTGGTCCCTGAATTTCTCGGCTCTCACATATTCTTCGTAGTCGCTCCAGTAAACATCCTCGAAGCTTCCGTGGTCAGGGCAACTTTTCCTCATTATGACCTGGCCATCGGCTTCCCATAGTTCGGCATCCAGGACTCTCAGGTCTTCGGGGCAAATGGATTTTGTTGTCTTAAGGAATCTCATGGGGGTGCACCTGCCTTTGGGTTTGTCCTAATTTAGTCTATTGGCTTTTCCAACAACGGTATGGTGTTATCCTCTCTACATCTTTTGTCTACTCTCAAGAGCATGGGTAAGGGTGACTTCATCGGCATATTCCAGGTCTCCGCCCACGGGTAGCCCACGGGCAAGTCTGGTGAGCCAGACTCCTAAGGGTGAAAGCAGCTTCTGGATGTACATTGCTGTTGCTTCTCCCTCAAGGTTAGGGTTGGTAGCCAGGATAACCTCCTTCACCGAGCCTGTCTTAACACGCTCCAGAAGCTCCTTTATCTTCAGGTCATCGGGGCCGATACCGTCCATAGGCGAAAGCACGCCATGGAGCACGTGATATAGTCCCTTGTATCGGCCGGTGCGTTCCAGGGCAAGCATGTCCAGGGGCTCCTTGACGACACAGATGATGCTGTGGTCTCGTTCCTCGCTGGCACAGAGGGCACAGGGATCGGAATCGGTGATGTTCTGGCATGAAGAGCACAGGACAGTCTTCTCCTTGACTGCGATAATTGCCTCAGCTAGGGCTCGTGCCTCGGCTTCAGGCGTGCGCAGCAGGTAATAGGCAAGACGTGCTGCGCTTTTTGGCCCGATTCCGGGGAGCTTACCCAGCTCCTCGATCAATCGAGAAATTGGCTCAGCGGCCGCCGCAAAACCGATTCTCACCCCCAGAAAACCTTTCTAAATTTCAAATTCGGAGGGAACTCCCACAGGCGATTATCTACCATCAAATCTTAAGAATCCAACATACCAGATGCCGTTCGTGGTGAGCCCGTCGAACCATGAACGGCCCTTCGACAGGCCTGTCCCGAGTTAATCGAGGGGCTCAGGGCGAACGGAAGCCCAATTTTCGGGACAATCTTAAAATAAGCCTGGGATGTTGAGTCCTCCGGTTATAGCACTAAGCTGGCTGGCGGCGAGCTCTTTAGCTTTCTCCATTCCCTCATTGACAGCCGCCAGTACCAGGTCCTCAAGCATCTCGGCATCATCAGGATCGATTGCCTCGGGTGAGATTTTGATGGAGCACAGCTTCTGCTGCCCGCTGACAACGACGGTGACTGCACCACCGCCGGAACTAACCTCCACAGTAGCCTTCTCCAACTCCTCCTGGGCCTTGGCCAGTTTCGCCTGCATCTGCTGCGCCTGGCGCAGGATCGCTTTATTCATCATCTTCCCTGCTCCTCTTCGATAATCCTGGCACCCATCTTCAGAGCTGCATCCACCACAGGATTACGTGCTTGCTGTTGTGTCTTGGCCCCCCTGTCCTTAGGAGTAAGGATGCAGCGCACATGGTAAGGAACTCCGAATACCTCTTGTAGCTTCTTCTCCACGAGATGGCGATACTTGGGGTCCTCGATCTTACCCCGGTGAAAATCCGCGTAGAAGCCCAGGACCAGGGTATCGCCTTCGAGTGCCACTGCCTCGCAAGCCTTTCTCAGGAGAGCATCCAAGTTCCCGCTGGAGCCCATCCCTCGGCACGCATTGACGAACTCATCCCAGTGTTGGCGAATCTGCTCGATGCTGTGAGGAGGCTGCGGCACGGCGGCCTCAGCGCTCTCTGTTGCTGGCAGCTTCTCGCTTACCGGCATCTGGACCTCGGGAGCCGCTTGCTCTCGGGCTGTCCTCTCGGGACGAGGCTGCTTTATGTCAACTGCCGGCGCGACGTCAACCTTCTCCTTGGAGATAGCTTTCTGTGGCTCTCCCCCTGCAGCCAAGGCGCAATCAACCAGGGCAAGCTCCAGGGAGAGCGTGGACTGCGGGTCTGCGCGGAAGTCAACCTGGGCGAAGAGTTTGATCACCTCTGACAGCTCCGCCATCGATACACTGGCCACCAGCCGCTTCATTTCGGGCACCACGTCATCAGTGAAGTCGGTGGTCTTTTCCGCGCCGGCCTTGACCATAAGTAGTCCTCGCAGATATTCCACCAGTCCCTGGTTGAACTGACGAAGGTCAATTCCATCGACGGAAACGCTGTTTATGGTTGCCAGCCCAGCGGCGACATTCTTATTCAGAATGTGCTCTGCTAGCTGGTGAATGCGTTGATCGCTGCTGAGGCCCAGTTTCTCATTAACCTGCTCCAGACCGAAATCCGAACCATGGTGAAGAACAAGCTGCTCCAGCAGGTTCTCTGCGTCGCGGAGACTGCCAGTGGCTGCTTTGGCGATTAGCTTGAGCGCCTGTGGCTCTGTATGTATGCCCTCCTGGTCGCATATCTCCTGCAGCTTCATAACCATGTCTTCCTGGGAGAGGCGGCGAAAATCGAACCGCTGACACCTGGACAGGATAGTCAGCGGTATCTTGTGTACCTCGGTGGTTGCCAGGACGAAGATGGCATGGGGTGGCGGCTCCTCCAGTGTCTTGAGCAGTGCATTGAACGCAGGCTCAGTCAGCATGTGCACTTCATCTATGATGTAGACCTTGTATTTGGCTGAGATGGGTGCGAAGTTTATCTTCTCACGGAGGTCACGGATCTCGTCGATACCTCGATTTGAGGCGCCGTCGATCTCCAACAAGTCCAGGGCTCGACCCTCGTTGATCGCCTGACACATGCTGCAGGAGTTGCACGGCTTCTCCAGCTCGTCGCTGAGGCAATTGACTGCCTTGGCCAGGATTCTGCCGGTGCTGGTCTTGCCTGTGCCCCTGGGACCGCAGAAGAGGTAAGCATGCGCCACTCGTCCGATCTTCAGGGCGTTGGCCAGTGTTTGGGTAACAGGCCCCTGTCCCACTACCTCAGCCAGAGTTTGCGGCCGCCACTTCCGATAGAAGACCTCTGGTGCCATTTATATCTCGATGCAACCAAACGTGGATTAAACGATCTGCTAGTTCTGCCCGTTATTATATCAAGCGCGTAGCGTTGCCACTCCCGTGGCAACGAATCCACCGTCGTGACAGGAGTCACAACGCTACCCTATTATATCTTAAGGGTGCTTGTTGTTCAATCACGGTATCCTGCAAGAATCCCCCCAAATCCCTCTCCCTTGAAGGGAGAGGTTAGAGCCTGTCCTGAGCCCTGGCCTTG
>CAZCXP010000035.1:0-18904 GCA_964502665.1 uncultured Dehalococcoidia bacterium
AGCTTTCGGCCAAGACTGACTACTGGCTACTGACAGCTGACCGCTGGCTACAGCCGGAGACATCAGTTGCCAGCTTTCAGCTTTCAGCTTTCGGCCAAGACTGACTACTGGCTACTGACAGCTGACCGCTGGCTACAGCCAGCGACTCGCACCGGGGCGAAGGTCTTGCGATGGATGGGGCAGGGGCCCAGGCGTTGTAGTGCCACCAGGTGCTCGTAGGTGCCATAGCCCTTGTTTCGGGCCAGGCCGTAGCCGGGGAATTGCCTGTCCCATTCCACCATGAGCCGGTCACGCGTGACCTTGGCTACGATGGATGCCGCCGCGATGGAAAGGCATAGGTTATCCCCGTTGGTGATGCTTTTTTGCGGTAGCCGGACGTTAGGCAGACGGAGAAAGTCTACGAGAAGGAAATCCGGGCGCTTTGAGATCTGCTCTGCGGCGTGGCGCATCGCTTGCCTGGTAGCGGCGACGATGCCTTGCTCGTCGATCACCTCGTGGGAAACTACTCCCACTCCGAACGATGCGCCGTCCTGCTGGATGCGGTCGAAGAGAAATTCACGCTTCTGCGGGGTCAGTTGCTTGCTATCTCGAATCAGGCGCAGCCAGGACGGCTGATTCTCCAGGGGCAGGATGACCGCTGCAGCCACCACCGGACCAGCCAGCGGCCCGCGACCGGCCTCGTCGATGCCGGCGATGAGCCTGTAGCCCTGCGCTCGCAGTCTCTCCTCTTCGACAAAGGTTGGTGCCTGGCTCACCGCGACAGACTTACCTTCTTTGAATTTGCGACATCGTACCACGAACAACCCCGGTTGTCAAAAGACCTGCCCCGCCGTTTTACACCCTCACCTGCCCTCTCCCTTCAAGGGAGAGGAATTCACATTTCTCCCTCCCCTGGCGGGAGGGAGTTAGAGGGAGGGGGAATTCATCCAATCCCATTGCAGTTGCAGGTAGTGGGGACTTGCACCTATACTATTGGTCGTGTCGGGGTGCAGCCGATTGAAGAGGTCAGGGTTAACATGGTGGAGTAGGGCCTGGCATCAGGCTTCGCTGCTAGCTGCCGCATGCGCCTGGTATAGCTTCTACTACCGTCAGCTACTGGGGGTTTATTTACGAAGTCTTCGCCCGTCCCGTCCGGATTCCTTTTTGGGCTCTCTGAGAATAGTGCGGCTAATCCACAGGGTGAGGGGGTATACTGCCGTGCTCCCTCCCAGATTGGCTGCTCTATATAAACTGAGCGGGGAGATTGACATACGGTCTGTGCCGGGCGATGTCGTTGAGTGCGGCGTTTACAACGGTGGATCGGCTGCTCTGATGGCTTCTATTTGCACACGGTCTCCTCTGAACAGAAAGATGTGGCTCTTTGACTCATTTGAGGGACTGCCCAATCCCACCGACAAGGATGGCGGTGAAGCTCAAACGTCCGTATGGTGGTGCCACGGGGACCTATCAAAGGTCAAAACGATATGCCAGAAGCTGGGTGTTCCCGAGTCTCGCGTTTGCATTGTCAAGGGCTGGTTCCAGGATACGTTTCCCTCGGCGCAAATTCAAGACATAGCCCTGCTGCATATAGACGCAGACTGGTATGAAAGCGTCAAATTGTGTTTGGAGAGATTCTATGACAGTGTCCAACCCGGGGGATTCGTTGTCATCGATGACTATGGACACTGGGAGGGCTGCAGAAGGGCGACCGATGAGTTTCTGAAAGAGCGGTCTCTTGATGTGAGACTGTTTCGAGTTGATTATACGGGTCGCTATTTCCGAAAACCCAGGAAATCACCATAATCTTGGGATTGGGGTACCAATAGAGAGTTCCCAGTTTCCCTGTTGACTTAGGTGGGGTGGGTGCGGCCGCAGTGCGGACACTTGACTGTGGCCCTCTTGAGCTTGGCCGGCACCTTTAGCTTGGTGCCACAATCGCAGGTAATAGTCTTATAGTCGTTCATCCGCCACATCAGGTCTGAGACCTCGCGAGTGCGCTCCAGCTTGCTGGGTTCGGGCTCTCTGGGCACGGCTTCGGGCTCGGCTGCGCGCAGCCCGACGGCGCCGGCGCTGGCGATAGCGACGGGCTGAATAAGCCCCCTGCCGCCCGTGTGTACCTGCCGGTAAGCAGCGTCGTAGTCGCCAAGGGAAGCACCCCCAGCCATGGAGCGCAGGATACGTATCCGCTCTGAGATAGGTGGGTGGGTGCTGCTGAGGTCGGTGGCCGGTCTCCCCTTTTTGCGGAAGGGATTAATGATATACATTGGGGCTGTAGCCTGGTTAGCCGACTGCAGTTGTGCGGTTGAAGCGCCAAGCTTTTCCAGTGCGGAGGCCAGTCCCTCCGGGTATCTGGTATAGAGGGCAGAGGTAGCATCGGCCAGGTATTCCCTCTTCCTGGAGATGGCGAAGTAGATCAGTCGAGCGAAAATCGGCGCCAGTATCATCAACACTATTCCTAGGAGCAGAATTATGGCCCCCGCGCCGCCGCCTCCCCCTGAGCTTCTCCTGCCGCCACTCATGGAGCTGAAGAAGAGCATGTATGTACCGTAATAGGCCAGAATGACGATAGTCCCCAGGAGGACGCTGCACAAGGACATCAACAGCACATCGCGGTTCTTTACGTGAGCTATTTCGTGTCCGATGACGCCCTGCAGCTCGTCGCGGTTGAGTTTCTGCAGCAGGCCAGAGGTGATAGCTACGGACGCCCGCTGGGGGTCCCGGCCGGTGGCGAAGGCATTCAACGCCGGGTCGTCTATAATGTAGATGTTGGGCATTTTCTCCAGGCCCGAGGCGATCTTCATCTCCTCAACTACGTTGTAGAGCCGGGGGTGGTCATCCCGCTCGATTTTCCTTGCTTTGGACAGCGCCAGCAGTATACTGTCTCCCTGGAAGAAGGCGACCAGGTTCATCACCCCCCATATCACAAGGGCTATGAACAGGCCCGCCACACCGTTGTCGGCAAGGGCTACGCCCAGCAAGTAGCCAATCAGAAGCAGCACCGCCAGCATCCCCGCTACCAGTACAGCCGACCTGATCTGATTAGCTCTAATCTGTTGCCACATAGCTGGGTGTCTCCGGGCTAGGTGAAACTCACCTTGGGTGCTTCTTTCTCCGCGGGTACCTCAACCTCGAAGAATTCGTCCGGTTGGAAACGAGCTATGCCCGCTACTACATTGGAGGGGAACATCTGCGTCTTATTGTTATAGCCCAGTACCGAATCGTTGTAGAACTGGCGTGAGAAGCTTATCTTGTTCTCGGTAGAGGTCAACTCCTCCTGGAGAGCGAGGAAGTTCTGGTTGGCCTTCAGGTCGGGGTAATTCTCGACCACGGCCAGCAGCCGGGAGAGGGCCCCGCTGAGATCAGCCTCAGCTTTGGACTGGGCGCCAACCCCCTTACCGATTGCCCCCAGGGCCAGGTTGCGGGCATTGGTAACCGCTTCCAATGTCTGTCGCTCGTGCGCCGCATACCCTTTGACCGTCTCCACCAGATTGGGGATGAGGTCGTGCCTTCTCTTGAGCTGCACATCTATCTGCGCCCAGGCGTTCTTCACCTGGTTGCGCAGCCTTACCAGGCTGTTATAGTTTAGAGCAAACAGGATGATAAGCACTACCGCGATGCCGATTAGGACCCAGCCGAAAATAGGCATGAAACACCTCCCAAATAGTTTCCTCTATGGCTAGCCTCAAGGCTCAACCCAAGGTCGAAAGGAACGTGCTATCCCTGCCGCTTCTTCCCGACCCTGGTTAGTCCCGGGCTCTGAACACCTCTCCCAGGAAGGTGATAACGCGTCCCTGTGAGTCCGCCTTCTCGGATGGCCTGTCGGATAGCTGTGTTATCAACTGCCCGACCTCCCCCTTGTCAAACCACAGCCCGTCTCCCCGCGGGCAGGCATCGATGAGCACCTCCGGTTCGTGCCCCACGGTTGCCTTCTTCATTTTCTGGCGGCAGATGGGGCACTTCCGCCTCTTCTCCGCTGACCTGGCCTCAGGTGAGGTGAGGATACTATCCAGGGACAAGCTGGACCCTTCCAGTTGCATGGTCTCCAGCAGAAGCTCCAGCTCCCCGGCATCGAACCAGACCCCTGAGCATTCCGTGCAGTAGTCAAGCTCGATATTCTCATGCTCAACCACTATCATCAAATTGCTGCAGGCAGGACACTTCATGGCGGTGGTCTCCGAACGGCGCTCTCCTAAGTGTAAGTAAAGGGCGAAGCTATGTCAAGGGAACAACCTGAGTACTTGGGCTGCTGTCAAGCTTTGAAACTACAAAACCTCCTGGTAGACCTCCAGGGTCTTTCTTGCTGCAACGTCCCAGCTAAACGAGTCCTCGATTCTTTTCCTGGCTGCGTCCCCCATCCTTTGCCTTAGCTGCTTGTCTGCAAGGAGGCGCTTTATCGCTGCCGCCAGCGCAGGGGGGTCCGCCGGCGGCACAAGTACCCCGGTGCCATGCTCTCCCACTATCTCAGGTAGCGCCCCCGCCCTGGTGGCTACGACAGGAGTGCCGCAGGCCATGGCCTCTGCCGCGGGCAGTCCAAAGCCCTCGTAGAGAGAAGCAGTGACCGCGATCTCCGCTGACGAATAGAGCCTGACCAGCTCATCTGCGCCTACGTGCCCGGTGAAAGTAACCCTATCAGCGATCCCAAGTTTCTGTACCAGCTTGGTACGATACCCATCATCGGGCCCCTGTATACCGACAACCTTGACCTTCACGTCGACATCGTCCTTCAGTAGCTGCACCGCCTTCAACAGGAAGGGAACACCCTTTTTCTTGTCCTCGGTTTTGCCCACTATGACCAGGCTATTGGGCTCTTTCTCGACGTGATCGAGTCTCCTGAAAATGCCGGTATCTATTCCGTTGTGGACTATCCTCACTCTATGCTGGGGCAATTTGAAGGCGCGAATCGCATCCGCTGCCGAGGTTTTGGATACCGTTACCACTCTGTCCATTCTCCTGCTCACCACGCCCTGCATGATGAGGAAGGAGTAGAATATCGTGCGTCTAAACCTGGTCAGCCAGCTCCTGACCTCGGTCAGGGAGGCTGCCATATCGATGGAGATGGGGTGATGTATGGTGGCGACGATGGGCACGCCCAGGCTCTTGGCTAGAAGAAGGCCGTAGCCCAGCGTCTGGTTATCGTGAATGATGTCGAACCTCTGCCTGGACATGAGGTCGCGCAACTTCAGGTATGCCCTCATGCTGAAGGTGAATATGTCGGGGAACATCCCGATATGCACCGCAGCAGCCTCGTAGAGATTGATGGGGGTGAACATTCGTAGAGGGCTCGACAGCAAAGAGAAGCTGTTTGTCTCGTACAAATTGAGCGCTTCGAGCTTATGTAGCGTGACGCCCTCAGGGGGTGTGGGGTAGGGGGGGCCTGCGATCACGTGGACCTCGTGACCCAGCTCATGTAGCGCTTTGGCCAGGTAGTAGACGTAAACCCCCTGGCCGCCGCAGTACATGTTGCCCCTGTAGGTTAGGAGGCATATTCTCATTTGCGCCCTTTATAGGCGATGCCGGGCAACTTGTCAAGCCGTGGCTCACCCCTCCCTCTAACTCCCTCCCGCCAGGGGAGGGAGGATTACGAATACCTCTCCCTTGACGGGAGAGGCTGGGTGAGGGTGAATTCCCCCTCCCCTTAATCCCCTCCTTCAGGGGGGGGTAACGACTTCAATTGTTTTTGAAAAGCTCCTTGTGCTATACTCCCCGTCAGAGGCGAAGAGATGTCCCTAGACCTCAACCAGGTGGCAGCCCAGATCGACGGCATGGCAGCGAGCCTCAAGGCAGAGGAGGAGAATTGGAAAGGACGCCTCGGCCGTGCTTTGGAGATGCTCCATCTTCAGTCCGCTGATCTTGACGCCTTAAGGAAGAAAATTGAAAGCAGCAAGACCTCCTGGCTGGTGGCGGGAGTCTCTAGCCAGCTAGCCGGGAGCTGCCAGCCCCCTCCATGCCCGCCTGACTTCGCCGTGATCGCCAGCGACGGCTCTCACATCGACGTCGACCGCCATAGCCCGGCAAGGTGTTACCTGATAAACATCGGCAGCGCCACGCTGCTCTACGGGCGGGACCCGGACGCTATTCTGCGCAGCCAGCCTACCCTCTATGCCAGCAATGAAGACCTGACCATAGTGAACCCTGTGGGCAGCGACGAACAGCGTGTGGAGGGGGGTCTACTAGGGATTAAGCGCGCGGTTGCCGAATGCCTGGCGCTGGCCGAGCTGGGCGAGGAGCTCTCCCCAGAGCTCCCCGCCGTCGCCCTGCTCGATGGATCGCTCATCATGTGGGGGCTGGCGGGACGTGCTTACCCCGAATATGTCAGGGCGGAATTGCTGGGGAACGGCTTTCTTCCAGCACTGGATAGAACGAAGGAGGTCAGCCAGAAAACGGGGTTGGCCCTTGCCAGCTACATCAGCCTTCCCCGGAGCACGGACGTGGTCAACGCGCTCAGGGTAGCTATATGTCCCTACGACCCGCCCGACTGCGACCGCCACTGCCCTCGAAGCTCGCCCTCATCGAAGAGAGAGTGTGACGCCGTTGCCGGCGTCCGGGACCGCGACCTCTTCTCCGCCCTCCTTGAGCCAGGTGAAAGGTCGTCAACCTTCGCCAGCCGTTCTTCCGTGGTGCGAGATTACTACGGAGACCACGAGGTTCGCTTCTTCTACCTCAAGGCCGACGACGAGATCGCCCGGGTAGAGTTCCCGCGCTGGGTGGAGGAGCGGGGGCTCGTCGATCTGGTTCACGCCCTGATACTCGACCAGTGCCGCCGCGGCCAGGGCTACCCCGTTGCCCTCAGCGAGTCCCATGAGCAGGCAGTGGTGACAGGCGCCGACCGCGAGCAGTTCCGCTACCTTGTGGAGCTCGCCCTGGCCGAACACCGGCTGCCGATAACGACCTCGGAGAAAAGCAGGAGCAAGCGCACCAGGTGGATTTAGAGAGTTTTGCCATCGAGACATCCAGATGTCTGAGCATTTAGCTGTCTGGCAGCCAGAGGAACGAGGTTGTCTTTGTGAACCATCTCTTCGGGATACTCTTTGTGGGGCTCCTTGCATTATCGGGTGCGGTTTCTGTCTGTTCTTGCTCGACCTCGCTCGATTCCACCGCTCCCGACGTTGTTGGGAACTGTACATACAGGGTAGTCAATACCTACCCTCATGACCGAGATGCTTTTACACAAGGATTGGTTTTTGCAGATGGCGTCTTATATGAAGGAACGGGGCTTCGCGGACACTCCACGTTGCGCAGGGTGGAATTGGAAACCGGAGACGTCTTACAAACTCGTGAGCTGCCAGCTCAATTCTTCGGTGAAGGCGTGACCCTTTACGGGAACAGGGTCATCCAGTTGACCTACCAGTCGAATGTGGGGTTTGTCTACGATGAAGTGAGTTTTGAGTTACTGCAAGAGTTCAATTATCCGACCGAAGGCTGGGGCATTACGCATGACGGGAAGCGTTTGATAATGAGCGATGGTACGTCAACATTGTATTTCTTGGATCCTGAGACCTTTGAGGAAATCGGTCGCATTGAGGTGCTTGACAGGGGCAGTCCTGTGACCGGACTCAATGAACTGGAATACGTTCAAGGAGAGGTCTATGCCAATGTCTGGCAAACGGACCTCATCGCAAGGATTGCACCTCAGACAGGTCAGGTGACTGGATGGATAGACCTCAAAGGACTTCTGGGTCCGGAAGACTGCAGTGAGCCGGTTGACGTTCTCAACGGCATTGCCTATGACGCAGAGAATGACCGGTTGTTTATCACCGGGAAGCTGTGGCCCAAGCTCTTTGAGATTGAGCTGATTCCTGTGGAATGACCATACCGAAGAGGCGCTTGAGTTTGTAGGGAAGAAGGACAGATGGTATACGACCCGCAGCAGCACCAGCGCCGTTCGATTCGCCTGAAGGGATATGATTACAGCCAGCCAGGGGCGTATTTTGTGACCATCTGCACCCAGAATCGCGAGCCCGTGTTAGGAGAGATTGTGGAAGGGGAGATGATTTTGAATGAATACGGTCAGGTCGTGGCGCGATGCTGGATGTGGTTGGCAAAACAATATCCACATGTGGAATTGGATGAATGGGTCGTGATGCCAAATCACGCACATTGCATTGTGATTCTATCTGGTAGGGGCGGTTCGCGTAAGGGCGGTTCGAGTTCGCGTAAGGGCGGTTCGCGAACCGCCCCTACCAAACCATTGGGACGGTTGGTGGGAGCATTCAAAACCGTATCCACCAAACGGATCAACCAAATCCGCAACACGCCGGGCGCGCCGGTATGGCAGCGCAATTACTACGAACACATCATCCGCGATGAGGACGAACTGAACCTTATTCGCCAGTACATACTTGACAACCCTGTACAATGGGAGATGGACGAAAACAACCCAAATCGGTTGTAGGGGCGGTTCGCGAACCGCCCCTACGCGAACCGCCCCTACAGCGAGGAGAATTGATTTGTCAGCTAAAATCGGCGAGGTGATCGTGGCCGGCACGGGCGAGTTTGTGGCCGAGTGCTATGAGCTCCATACCCCCCCACCCCTGGGCAGCCTGGTGAGGACCACCGATGGGGAGGTGGAGATATACGGCGTGGTCTGCAACGCCTCTACCGAGAGCATAGACCCCGGACGCCGTCCCCTTGCCCGCGGCAGGGAGGAGTCCGAAGAAAGCAACATCTATCGTCAGCACCCGCAGCTTTCAAGGCTGCTGCGCACCACCTTCGATACCCTTGTCATCGGACACGGGGAGGGGGACGAGCTTCACCACTACCTCCCGCCACGGCCGCCCCGCGTCCACAGCTTCGTCTATCTCTGCGAAGGGGACGAGGTGCGCCGGTTTACCGAATCCCTTGATTTTCTCGCCATATTGCTCAGCGCCAGGTCGGGATCGGTGGACGAGGTAGTCTCCGCCTGCCTGCGCCAGGCAGCCCGGGCCCATGACGACGAACGGGCCTTCCTGGTGAAGGCGGGCAAGGAGCTGGCCGTCCTGCTTGGCGGCGAACTCAACCGGCTCAATGCTATCTTGAGGAGGATTAAGCTGTGAACGAGGCAAGTGTGCAGGGAGATCGTCTGGGCATTGTGGTCGGCGGCTCGCTGACCGGCGGAATGGAGGTCAAGCTGGATAGCGCCGTCCCCATTGAGGAGATGGCGGTGGGACGCTACGTGGTCATCGAGGGGCAGAGGAGCCGCTTCTTCGGCATGATCACCGATGTCAGCCTGGGAACCATCGACCAGCAACTTACCATAACGCCACCCGATGTCACCGACCCGTTCATCGCCGAGGTTATCGCCGGCACCAGCACCTATGGCAAGCTCCAGGTGACGCCCATGCTCACCATCAGCGGCGATGCCATGAGCCTGCTCGAAGGCCCCCAGCCGGTGAAGACGGTGCCCGCCCATTTCTCGGCGGTTCGGCAGGCTTCGGAGCAGGACGTGGAGCTGGTATTCGGTCGGGAGGACGAGAAGCATTTCTATGTGGGCACACCCCTGGACATGGAGACCAAGGTCTGCCTCAACATCCCTGAGTTCGTCAAGCGCTCCAACGGCGTCTTCGGCAAGAGTGGCACCGGGAAGACCTTCTTAACCAGGCTGCTGCTCATCGGGATGGTGCAGAAGAAAGCAGCGGCCAACCTCATCTTCGATATGCACAACGAGTACGGCTGGGAGGGCACCAGCGAGCATGTGCCCAACGTAAAAGGCCTCAAGCAGCTTTTCCCCTCGCAGGTGGCCGTGTTCGCACTGGACGAGGAGAGCGCCCGCCGCCGCAAGGTGAGCACCGACTACATCGTGGAGATCGGCTACGATGAGATCGAGCCCGAAGACATCGCGCTGCTGCGGGAGACCCTGAACCTGACCCAGCCGGCGATCGAGGCGGTTCATCAACTGGCACGCGAGTTTGGCGAACAGCGCTGGCTGGAGGGCTTCTTCGGCTTGAGCGGCGGCGAGGAGACCAAAGACCTGCTCACAAGGCTGAACATCCACGAGAGCAGCTACCGCAACCTGCGCCGCGGCCTGGAGAGATTGAGGAGGCTTCCCTTCCTGGTGCCCCATGCACGGGACAATTCGGTGCAGCGAATACTGGAATATCTGGATCGAGGCGTGAACGTGGTTCTCGAATTCGGAAGATATACCGATGTCACCGTCTACGTACTGGTGGCCAACATCCTCACCCGCCGTATCTACGCCCAGTACCGTGAGCGGACGGAGAAGGCGATGGGGGAGAAGGTAGCCCAACCCCACCCCCTGGTGATAACCATCGAGGAAGCTCACAAGTTCCTCAACTCCGAGGTTGCGGAGCAAACCATCTTCGGCCAAATCGCCCGCGAGATGAGGAAGTATAACGTAACCCTGCTGGTGATAGACCAGCGCCCCAGCGGTATCGACGACGAGGTGATGTCACAGATCGGAACCAAGGTGACCTATCTTCTGGACAACGAGAGGGATATCGACAGCGTGCTCATGGGTGTCTCGGGGAAGAGCGAGCTGAAGATGGTGCTCTCCAAGCTGGAAGCTAAGCAGCAGGCGCTCATCTTCGGCCACGCGCTGCCGATGCCTGTGGTGGTCAGAACCAGGGAGTACGGCTCAGCCGAGTCCTACAAAGAGTTCGGCTTTCGAGACGCAGCGGAGCTCAAGAGAAAGGCGGAGGAAGAGATAAAGGACCTCTTCTGAGACCATCAACTAACCCCTTCCTCTTGCGCTTTATGCTTGGCCCTACTGCTGCCTTGCCTGGATTCTGGGGAGAACCAGCACATCTATAAGAACCATCACTATTCCCAGACCGATCAACAACCAGGGGATAACGGTCCTGAACCAGAGGAGCATGGTGTGAGCGCTGCGACCAGTGTCCATCAGATCGTCGATCGTCCTCTCGGCATACCTGAGCTCGGATTTCTGGACGGGATTACCCATGACGCTGGTGGTGGTGACACTTTCATTGTAAACCACTGTGCCACTTGATGGTTCGACCCACTGGGTGATCTTCGTGTTGTAGGAAAGGGGCAGTTCCATCTCCATATAAGTCACTGTGCCAATCTCCAGGTCCTCCTCATCGATCTCGAAGACCAAAACGGCCAGGTCGCGGAAGTCCTCACTGCGCACATAGTGCGCCGTCAGGGGTTTCCCGGCACCAGGTTCCCAGAGATCGTAAGTATCATTCTTACCTATCGGCCTCGGGGGCCCCCACTGTCCCCAACGCCCTCGCTCATCAATATCTTGCACGAACTCCAGAGTACGTCTGTTTATGGCAAGAGTGCTCTCATCGCCGTACTCGTAGTCGTCCTTGGAAATATCCTCCCCGGTATCCGACCTGACAACGGTGCGCACCTCGTGGATGAGCAGGGCGCCGTCCTCGGTGCCAGTGGCCTTTTGCACCAGCTCCTGTTCGATTGGGTAGAAACGGAGTTCGTAGGTATGAGGATCGCGGTCCGTGAAGTTGCCCACGAAATAATAACTTCGCTCGTAATCCAGGGGCACCTTATCAAGCGCGGGGAAGATGACTGTGATCCACAACACGCCCAAGATTACCAGAAGCACCCCGACTATTGATACGATGAACCACCTTTTTCGTTTTCCCTCGGCAGCCATTCTCTACCTCCAGAAGTTTGGTTGCCGATTTTAGGCTAACAAGCCCCCAGATGTCAAGTTTTGAAGCGGTGCACGCGTTCTCCCCCAGAAACAGGAAGCCCCCGGGACCGGGGGCTTGAGGTGTCGATTGCGGCTATTGCCGCAATCTTGTGACGATATCGGCGATATCGCCCTATTTCGACGCCGGTGACTAAATACCCAGGGCTTGAGACGTCACTCTGGCAAAAAGGGGGTTATCAGACTTTGATTCCCCTATGCCGCACCCTCGTCACCGCGACTATTGCCGCAAAGCTGATGACTAGGAGAGTTCCAAGGCCGATCGTTATCCACGGTAAGAGAGTCCGGAACCAGAGGAACATGGTGCGAGCGCTGGCGGCGGTGTCCATCAGATCGGCAATGGTCTCCTCGGCATAGTCAACATTGGCTATCTGAACAGGGATCTTAGCGCCCATCATGTCGATGCTGGTGGTAGTTTCACTCGTCTGATTGACCACAGCGCCACTGGATGGCTCGATCCACAGCGTGATCTTGGGGCTGAGGTAAAGCTCCATGCCGCTCATTGGCTCAGTGCCAATGGGGATATTGGTTTCATCGATCTCGAAGACCAAAACGCCCAGGCCGCGGAAGTCCTCCTTGCTCACATAGTTTGCCATCAGTGCTTGCTGGGCACCCGGGTGCCAGAGGGCGAAGCTATCCCCCGCCCCAAGGGGTCTCGGGGGCCCAAACTGTCCCCACCGCCCTCGCTCATCAACCTCCGTCACGAACTCAAGAGTATGTGCGTCTATGGCAAGGATGCTCTCATCGCCATATATGGCCGAAATGTCCTCACCGGTGTCCGCGTTGATAACTGTGCGCACTTCATGGATGAGAAAGGCGCCCTCTTCAGTGCCGATGGCTTCCTGCGCCAGCCTCTGTTCTATGGGGAAACTATCCATTGACAGGGTAGCGGGATTCATCACTGAAAACGTGCCGTCGAAATAGTAGGTTTGCTCGTAATCCGCTGGCATCTTATCGAGCGAGGGGAAGATAATCCCCACCCACAACGCGCCAAAGAGCGCCAGCAGCGCGCCTACTATGGGCAGCATGAGTGTTCCATAGTGTCTTAGACCTCGCCTCTTGATAACCATGTCCTCCTCCTATCGGTTATCGCTTGCACCTTTATCATATTGCGGTCAGAGTTGATCAAAGTTGATTACGCATGCGTATTGTCTACTAGGTTGTACACGGTGTATATCACCATATTGGGCAATTTCATACGTTACTTTTTGGTGATTTAGTAACTGCTGATCGCAACAATTCTCCGCCCCGACGCGCTGTGGAGGAGCAAAGCTCCTGTGGGGGTTTGCCCTGAGGCCGGCCTGGCCTCTCAGCCAAAAGGAGGGCGAGAATGACCGTCAAGACATCTAGACGTCTGAGCATCTGGCTGCCTAGATGACCAGGCGGCCAGGGGCCGGCGAAACGTGAAGCAGCCGCGAGGCAAAAACGGGGAAGGGACCTCGGTGTTGTCTGCGAGAGTCAGCGATAGCCAAATTTATCCCCTGGGGCAATGTATCACATTTGCTACACGCTGGTCTCGTCGGCGGAGGCAGCTAACTAAGGTTCCAGTGGAATGACGAACCTGAGGATTATATAGGCGAGGATGCCCCATCCGCCAAGGAACAGTGTCAACACCCAGGCGACTCTGACGATAGTAGGATCAATGTCGAAATACTGCCCCAGGCCACCGCATATGCCCCAGATCATCCTCTCGTCTCTGCTGCGATAAAGCCTCTTCTGCATGATCCCCTCCAATGCGAGAACTCCCTTGCCGGACTGCCTTTCGGCGGTCGCAGAGTTCTAGCACATCGGGAAGGTGAAATCCTCCCCTTAATCCTCGACTAGTCGCTGAGTCTGAAAGGCGGATAGCGGTCGGTCGTTAACAAGAACGCGTATGCCGCCACTCTCAAATACCACCGAAACACGCCGACCACAAAGTCAAACAGGTCTTTGGGGTAACGGCCGGTAAACAAGATGGCGAACCAGGAGACTATGACGACCACGATGGCAGCGATAGCGAGGAACCAGAGAATAATGTAGTGCGGAATGGCCAGTATCCATTTTACCAGCGGCAGCCAGCGGTTGAGATCATCTCTGGCATTCGGATAGGGGATGTCGATGTGAACCGCCTGCTCCTCGTCAGTCGAAGGGTATTCATCCCTCAGCAGCGCTAGATATGACAGAACGCGGGTAGCGAATCTGGCTATGGCTAGGTTCCAGTCAAACCACCACTTGGGATACTTCTGCCGGAATACCAGCATCAGCACAGTTGGCAGAACAACAAATAGGCCTAAACCACAGCCCTGGAACCACCACGGCTCCTCCTCCCAGGCGAACGCAGTGCCGACAAGTAGCGCCAAGACGATCCATATGGGAATTACCGTGAAGACCCTGAAGAAAGTAGTAAGCTTGTCCAGATCTCTGTCTGGGTAGTCGATGGACAGGCTCATTGGGTACTCGCTTGAAGCTTCCGCCATGATAGAACCTCCTCTATTTATTCTGTTGCGGGAATACGAGTTGGCCTTTTCACGCTCTCCTTTGTCCCGGGGTGCCTCACCAGGCCCACGGGCGCAACACTGTCCCCTGAGTTCCAGACCTGGTGGTTTGCGATCTCTACGACCTCCGTACCGCCAGGACGATCATGGAAGTCCCGAGCAGTAGCACTACTATTCCCCCGACGAGAAGCCCCACACTGATCGCAAGTAGTGCCCCAGGAACCTTCACCTTGAACACGGCGTCCAGATCAACACCGGCAGACCCGTCGTCGTTCATCAGCACGATGGAGTGGCTGCCGACCTCTGTTTCCCACTCCGTGGTCTGGGTTGCGGCCCCATGCTCCGAGACTTTCCAGAACTCCTCAGATGCGGGGGCTGTAGGTTCAGAACTGCCGGGGTGATTTGTATAATCTACTTCTTCGAAAGATAGCCAACGGGTGTGGGCAAAGCTCATCTCATCATACTCGACATCGCTAAGGTAGGCTTCCACATCTGACTCCTCGGCTACCCCGATAAAGATGTTCTTCGCAGGATCGTTGTTTGAGCCTTCTACGGCGAAGGCGGTGGCTATGCCGAACCAGTCTAATACGTCGAGCGCTACTTCATCTATATCGATGGGCCCGGTAACGACGGCATGGGAATCCCTTTCAATGTGGATGGGGTCTGAAGTGATGAACCCTTCGCTATCTGTGTGGGTTCTTTCCAGCCACAGCAAAGTTCCCCCGCCGAACACGAGGCCGACTGCCACCAGTATGACGATGACTCCGAAGACCAGAAGCAGAATCTTCCCTGCGCTCACAATGGCACCTCCCCGTTCAAAATCGCAGTCCGCGACAACAATATCAGGCCTGGGATCAAGAAGTCAAGGAATCGGGGGAGGCCCAATAACAGCGATTCCCTTGAAGTACCAAGGTTGTGGGTGTCATTGCGAGCTGGGTAGGTTGCCCGACGTCGGGCAACCTACCCACTGAACGGAGTGAGGGGGAAGGGCCAGCGAAGCAATCTCACCATAAATAGATTCAAGATTGCTTCGTCGCCCCTTCGACTGGCTCAGGGCTCCTCGCAATGACATAGAGATGTGGCAACACCAACTTGGTCACGAATCGCTATTCTTGGGGAGAGAAGGTTGAGAAGCTGTCACGTCTTGGGGTGAATCTCTTGGTGACTTCTGTGGCTACCGATGCAATCCCTCGCCCGTGCGCAATGCAATTGCAGTGGTCGAAACGAAAAGGTTTTCTGAGGACTACTGAACCAGAGGCATGTCCGCGCCCATTCCCGGTAAGCCTCTCGCTTTCGCTGAACCCGAATGATTCAGCCGCTCCCGCTGATTCTTTTGAGTCAAGCGGCTCAGCCCTCCCCCAGCCTCTTTAGAGTCGAGCGGCTCCCACAGGGCAACGAAGACCCTGACGATTTCGGGATCGAACTGAGTGCCAGCGTTACGGTTCAATTCATCTACAGCCTGCTGATGAGTTAATTTAGTCTCACGGTAGGGACGTGCCGATGTCATAGCATCGTAGGCATCGGCTACAGCCAGAATCCGAGCGTCAAGGGGGATATTCTCGCCTTCCAGCCCTGCCGGATAGCCATTGCCATCCCAGCGTTCATGATGGTATTGAATGGCAGCCAAACAGCCACTCAAACTCTTGACATGTTTCAGTATCGCTGCTCCCAACTTGGGATGCGCATATATTGGCTCCCAGTCCTGATCACGCAGAGGCCCCCGCTTGGCAAGCAACCTGTCGGAGACTCGAATCTTGCCAATGTCGTGCAGCAGCGCGGCCGCTCGGATTGTGGCTATCTGCTCTTCAGAGTAGCCAAGCGCCTCGGCAATCTCTGTCGCATATTGGCAAGCCTTCATTGAGTGACCGTAGGTATAAGGGTCCTTGGCATCAACTGTAGCGGCCAAGGCATGTATGGTGCTCAGAACCTCCTGCTCTCCCGCCCCCTCAACTCCCATTCCTGGTATCGACGGAGGAGCTACATCACAGGCCAATGATATTCGATTCCTCCCTGCTTGCTTGCTATGATATAATGCGGCATCCGCCGCCTGGAGAAGTTCTTCACGCATAACCCCGTCAGTAGGCCATGAAGCTATGCCAATGCTACAAGTCAATGCAACCGCTTTGGAGTCCATTTCGCTTTCTATCCTCTTGCGTATCCTCTCCCCTACGTTGTAGGCATCGTCAAGCGGTGCCTGCGGCAACATAACGGTAAACTCGTCTCCGCCGTAGCGAAAGGCCAGGTCTATCCCTCTGATCGACTCCACTATGTATCGCGCAATTTCCTTAAGGATATCATCGCCCGCCAGATGGCCACAGACATCGTTATACGCCTTAAAGAGGTCAAGGTCCAAGAATAGCAGGGAGAATATGTCACCAAAGCGAGAACACCTTGAGATCTCCTCATCAACGCGGTCGTGGAAATAGCCGTGATTAAGCAACCCAGTCAGCTCATCGACATGAGCCCTATCTCTCGCTTGGGCGTAAAGCTGAGCGTTTCCTATCGCCGCCGCCGCATCATCGACCAGCGTCCTCAGCAGGTCGATGTCACCGCTGGTGTACAAACCGCCCGACCGCTTCTTGCTCAGCGCCAGAATTCCCACCAGCTTGCCATCGCTCTTCATCGGCAGAAGTAACTCTATTTTCGCACGTTCGATGGAATCGCTTTCCGCCTCGCACAGGCCCCTGAACTCCGGTGCTCCGTCTATGAGGTCTAGAGAGAGAGGCTTATCCTCTCTGGCAAGCCAGCTCATAATCGGGCTATCCTTGCTCAGACTGATAGGCATAACCTCCTGTCCCTCGATCAGTCCCTTGCCGAACTGTAAAGTGAAGTCGCCGTTGCTGGGGAGCAGAAGACTCGCCTGGGTGGCATTCATCGCCCTTGGTAGCGGTTTCAACATCCCCTCCGCTAACCTATTCAGATCGAGAACAGCGCTCATTCTCTGACCGAAACTGAGCACCATCTGCCGATAATCATAGGCTGCTCCATAGAAGACCTTGTCTACAGTCATCTGAACATGATTCAGTAGGGGATTGAATAACATAGCCATAAGAAATGCCATCGCGACAATAGCTACAAGACTGGTGGAGCTGGTCCAGCTTTGAGCAAGGTAGTCCAAGCCAAAGAGCATAACCAGATATGAAGTAGCGATAAAAACGACTGTGGATGAGTATGCCAGGCCTTTTCTTACAACCAGTCTGATATCCAGCAGCTTACGCCCCGAAATGGCATAGGTGATCAGCAGGGCGTTGCCCAGGTGACCAAGATGCTCCACCGGATACTCTGAGAAAGCGGGAAAAGCAATTCTGACACTGAAAACCGCCAGCAGAGAAACACCGATCAAGAGGTAGACAGCTCTATTCCGACTTTGAGGATCCTTCGAAGCACGGTATCTTTGCACCAGGTAGAATGTCGATAGCGCGGTAAACCACGCACCACCTATAATCAGCAAATAGAGCCATCGCCCATAGTGGATACTGACCTCTGTACCGCCTGCATACTGGACACTCTGGGGAATGTAACCCAGGGCAGCCAGCAGCGCGAGGCCTGCAATAAACGCGTATCCCAGCGCGGCCCACATAACCACATGTTTGCGGGTAAACGCGCAAACTAAGTGACAATAGCCGACAACCGCCCACAGTCCTGTCACTGGCAAGAGTCTACCCCACAGAGATAACTGCCCCGGGAAGTAGTCAGCGTACAACAGGAAGCTGCTCAGAGCCCACGCCGCAGACGCAATCACATACACCAACAGTAGCTGGCGCGTTACTGCGCGTCTGTCACGAAGGACAATCGTAAGGGGGAGGAGGTAGGCAAGAAGGACTACCAGTGGAATCGCCGAATAGCCAGTCATTTATCTGAACCAGCCTTCTTGTAGCTAGCGACGCGGTGCGTCACTCTGTACAACCATTATGCGCCAAACGGGAGTCGGGTCAAGATTACAATCGTAACTGGGCAGCGGTACTTCCAGACGTCACGAAACACCACCCAAGTACATCACATCGCGCTAATACGCTCGCAGTTCTCTAGAGCGCACAAGACTGCACCTGACTAGACCAGAACGGCCAATCGTATGTCATCGCGTAGGGGCTTGGAATGTTTCCTTTGGCCGGGCGAAGGAGGGGGTGAATGAGGATGTGGAAGGGCTTAGAACCGCCTGGAATCTCGGCAAGAATGTGGCCCTTTTGATGAAGAAGTTGAAAACGCGAGGCATTACAATCGTACAGCTCAGAGTGCCAGATGGTCATACACAAAAAATAGGAAAAAGGTAGGGTACAACCGCGACAAGCGATGTAGTATATTCGTAGTTACCCCGGACTTCGAACCCCTCAGGGGAGGGGGCAAGGTGGTGAGGCGGAGTTGGATGAAGGAGACAGCATGGGCGCAGTGCTGCGACTGGTGAGAGAAAGGGTGAACAAAGCCGTGGAGAGGGATCGCCGTGCCGAAAGACGCATGGGGCCGGCCTCAAGAGTGCTGTGGCCATGGCGAGAGTCGCGACTCGTCGTCCTGGTGGTTCTTCTGGCTCTCCTGGACTACGCAACTACCTGCGGCGCTCTGGAGCTGAGTGGAAAGGGCCATATCGAGGAAGGGGGGATGCTCGCGGGCTGGGCCATGCGAATAGGCGGGCTGGGGTGGCTGTTCCTGGTGGACCTGGGTGCGGTGATAGCTCTGTTAATCGCAGCCACAACTGCGCGGTTTCTCTGCTTCAAATTCGGCTTCGAAGGGTTCGGACGTGCCGCCTTTGTCGTCCTGCTGCTGCCGTATGCAGTGGTCGCTTTCGCTGCCGTCGTCAACAACCTGTTGCTGACATTCCTATAGTAGG
>CAZCXP010000036.1:0-7029 GCA_964502665.1 uncultured Dehalococcoidia bacterium
CTTTCAAGTCCTTGTAGGGGCCCGTCTGGCCGAAGGGGGTGATGGAGGTCACGATAATGGCTGGATTTATTTCGCTGAGTGCTGAATATCCCAGGCCCAGACTTTCCATATATCCCGGCGGGAAGGACTCCACGACGACATCGGCGGTCTTGACCAGCGTCTTGAAGATATCCTTTCCATCGGCGGTTTCGATGTTTAAGGTTATGCCCCTCTTGCTTGTGTTGTAGGCCCACCAATAGAGGCTTTTCTCAGGATCGGGGATCTCCTTGTAGAAGGGGCCAGTGTTCCGTGAAGGGTCTCCACCAGGAGGCTCAATTTTGACGACATCAGCCCCCAGGTCGCCGAGGACCTTGGCGCAGTAGACTCCCTTGTCGTCGGCTAAGTCGAGGACACGGTAGTCACTCAACATACCTTCGCCTTTTTCCTTATCTGCCATATCGTACTCTCCTTTCTGGGAGGGCCTATTTCACCCAAACGGTCTTGATGTTCACGAATTCCTTGATCCCGTAGTGTGACAGCTCGCGACCGTACCCGCTGTCCTTCACGCCCCCGAACGGCAGGCGGGGGTCTGACTTCACAACAGCATTAACGAAACAACAGCCCGCTTCGATCTCATTTGCGGCGATTCTTTCCCCTTTGGCGACATCTCTGGTGAATATGGCCGCTCCCAGTCCAAATCTGGAATCGTTCGCCACCCTGATCGCTTCCTCCTCGTCCTTCACCGGGATAATCGCTGCTACGGGGCCGAACAGCTCCTCGTCGTACGCTGGCATGCCCCTCTTGACGTTGGTGAGGACGGTAGGAGGATAGAAGGCACCGCTGCCCTCGGGGACCTTTCCGCCAAGCAGGCACCTGGCCCCTTTTCCGATGCTCTCCAGTACCTGCCGGTGAAGGTTATCCCTCAGGTCGTGTCGGGCCAGTGGACCCACTGTTGTCGCTTCTTCCATGGGATCGCCTATCTTCTCAGCACGTATGCGCTCCACGAAGAGCTCCTCGAACCGCTCCCTCTGCGACTCGACGACGACAAAGCGCTTGGCAGCGATACAACTCTGCCCTGAATTGGTAAGCCTGCTGGCGACACACGCCGTCACCGCAGCCTCGAGGTCGGCGTCTTCCAGAATCACGTAGGGATCGCTGCCACCCAGCTCGAGGACGGTCTTCTTGATCATTTCCCCCGCCTTCCTGGAGACTGCCCTGCCGGCGTCCGTGCTGCAGGTCAGGGTGGCCGCTTTGACCAGCGGGTTGGCTATGATTGCCTCGACCTGGTTGCTGCCGATGAGCAACGTCCTGAAGATATTCGCAGGAAAATCCGCTTTGCGGAAGATGTCTTCTATCGCCAAAGCACAGCCGGGCACGTTAGAGGCGTGCTTCAATAGCGCCGCATTACCCGCCATAAGCGCAGGCGCGGCGAACCGGAAGACCTGCCAGAAGGGAAAGTTCCACGGCATGATCGCAAGTACAACGCCCAACGGTTGGAAGGTGACAAAGCTCTTGGTTGCGTCTGTATCTATTACCTCCGGCTGCAAGAACTTCTCAGCGTTGTCGGCGTAGTAGTCGCACCCCCAGGCACATTTCTCCGCCTCTGACCTGCCGCTCTTCACCGGCTTGCCCATCTCTTCCGCCATCAACCTCGCATAGTCTTCTGCCTTATCTCGGAGAATCTGCGCGGCCTTCTTCATCAGCCTTCCCCGTTCAGCAAAGCTTGTCCTCCGCCAGCCGAGAAAGGCCTGGTGTGATTTCTCTATGGCGTCCTTCACCTCTTCCGGGCTCATCTCTTCATACTCTTTGATCGTTTCGCCCGTTGTGGGATTCACTGCTTTAATCGTCATGATTCGTTTTCCATATTAACTTGTTGCTACGTTCTTGCTCATCTTGACGAACTCAAAACCCTTATCTCGAATTCTGAGAATGGCCGGTCTTTGTTCTATGGTATATCCAAGCCTTTCATATAACTTGATCGCTTCTGTATTGTAAGTTTCCACATCCAATACCATTCTTCTGCTCCCAGTTGTCCTTGCTTCCTCCTCAATCACTTCAAGGAGCCTCGTTCCCAAGCCAAGACGCCTGAACTTGGGGTATGCTGCGATATGGGCAAGATAGGAATCGCCTTCTGCAATTTGCACCAGAATCCGGCTTGATCTATACAAATAGATCATTTGGGTAAGGAAACTCAGTTTCAAATACCTCAAAATGAACAACAGGCTGCGTAGTTGTTCCCTTCTCATCTGATCGTAGGTGAATACCAAAGCCATTGCCGCTGTTTGGCCATTGGCTTCGATGAAGTGTGAATGTTCGTAGCTAAAGGCATTCCTTACACGTTGAAACGATCCCCTCATTACGTTTCTCAGGTTGGACTCAGACCCAAAAAGGGCTGGCAGAAGCTCCGGGCCGGTGTATAAGACAAGCTGGGGAAAATCCTCAGCATCTTCGGGGCTCCCCTTTCTTATAATGATGTTGTCCATTCCAACTTGTCTCCCGGGTATTTAGAGCTAGAGAATGTAGCCTAACAGCTATGCGGACGAGCTCAAGGCTCGGCGAGTCCCTTTCTATCAGAGGAATTGTAGCATTTGTTTTGTTGAATGCCAACGGCATCAGGCTTTTCACAGCCTGCGGCTGCTGCAACTCGCGACCGGGCTCGGGAACAAGACCTTGCTTTCGCCTAGCCAATGGCATATAATGTCTGCACCTGACTCCCTGGCGGAGCTTGGGGACTAGTGACGAACTCTTGTCGGCGTCTTCTGGCTGCGAAAGGCATGCCAGACGCTCTCAGGGCTGGATATTAGCGGTGCTCCCGGAATGGCGACCACGATCAGCAGCTCGGTCAACAAGCCGCCTTTCGACGGGCGCCGCTTTTGACGAATCAAGCCTGCAAAGGCTTTGACATCCTTGGCGCTCTTAAGTGGTTTTCCGGGTGCTCAGGGAAGAAGTTCAATCCTGGTAGAGGAAGCTTTGTAGTCCCTGAGTCATGTTCCAGGGGCCTATCTTCTCCACGCGCGGTCACTCGCTATCGCTTTCACTCTCGGTCTCAGACCCCCTTATTCTCCGCACCGCTGCCAGCAGTATAAGAGTCCCTCCAATGATCGAGCCGAGCACCACGCCCACAGGCGGTTCGAACCAATCGACAAAGGCGATTAACTCCGGTCGCAAAGCCGAGCCCTGTACAGTATCGTAGAAAGACCTGGCAGCTCCGGATTCCCCGTGTGGCAGTTGTGTGGCAATCTCTTCTAGAACCCGCCAGAAGATCCCGCACATAATCGCAGTCATGCACCCGCTTATGACCATCCCACCGAGGGTGTCCAACCACCTCTGTGGTCTCCAGCTTATGCTGCCTAGCACGATTGCCGGTACTGCGGAGAACAATAGGATTAGCTGAACGACGATCAGAATAATGAAGAATGCCAGCAGAGGATACCACGAACGAGTGCCAATTGCATTGCCGAGCTGGTCCTCAAAGTTGACCGCCAGAGCTATGCTTGTCACCCATATGGCAAAGATTATGAGCAGGGGCAACAGTCTTCCAGTCAGCAGTCCCCTCGCGGCGCCAAGGACCAGGAAGATAACGAATATCGCGTCCAGCCAGTTCATTTTTCTCTTTCGATTCGGTTGCAGCGGGGAACAGCGAAAGATGCCAGCACGGATTGCTGCAACCTGGATATCGTTTCTGTTGCGAGTATCCTAGCCAATGACGATCGATCTGTCAAGGAGGCAGAGTGTTTGGCAACGTCAGTTATGTCATTCTGAGCCCTCTGGGCGAAGAATCCCCGCCACACCGGCAGAGATAGGTCACCCAATCCGTGGGCAGGTTTGGCATTCGCCGTGGCCTCGGCTAAAATAGGTCGCAGGGTTATGGCCATGAACAACGAAGGCTACATGCAGCCGAGCGAGCTCTGTGACTTCGACCGCTGCCCGCAGATCGGAGACAAGGCCCTGGAGCTGACTCTGGGCTGCCGCAGCAGGAAAGAGGCGTTCCGGCGCATCTTCGACTTCGTCAAGGAGCTGCCCTACGGCCTCGATGACTGGGATGTGGCTGCTTCTGAGACGCTGGCGAAGGGCTGGGGGATGTGCTCTGGGAAAACCAACCTCCTGGTCGCTCTGCTCAGGTCCCTGGCCATCCCCGCCAGGTACCGCGTCTTTCGCATCAGGGCTGAGGTGAGCCTCTGGGGAAGGATAATCGGGGACGATGCCCTGGCGCAGCGATTGGGCCCTGCACCCAGCGAGCAGGACCACGTGGACTGTGAGGTCTGGCTCGGCAGATGGAGCGCCTGTGACCCGGGGCGGGACACACCCCTGGAGCGTGGAATGGCGGCGTTGGGCTTGCCCCTGGAGCGGGAGGCTATCGCCGATGCATCAGGCCGTGTCCCCTACCTGATACTCGCCAGCTTCGACCAGTGGGCGAGGCAGCGGCAGGATAGTCGGATGGTCCGGGAGAATAGAAGCGAGACCTTCGCCAGGGTCAATGAGCAGCTCTGGCGCATAAGAACCCTGGGCCAGTAACGGGATTCAAGGCCATGTATATGTTCGGCTACACAAGGGTGATTGATCCCATATTGCGGGATGTCAGGCTTTATACCCCTGAGTTCTCCGGGATGAAAGCAGGGGACAGGGTGTTGGATGTTTGCTGCGGGACTGGAGACCAGGCGCTTCACTACGCCGGAAAGGGCATTGTCGCCGCTGGAATCGACACCGACCCCCGCATGATGAAAGTGGCGGAGAGGAAAAGGCGAAAACGGGGCTTGGGGAATGCCTCGTTTCAACTGGCGGATGCCCAAGCCCTGCCATTCAGGGACAACTCCTTTGATTACGCTTCCGTCTCCTTTTCGCTGCACGAGAAGCAAAGGCCGGCGAGGGCCAGGGTAATCTCTGAGATGAAGAGGGTGGTAAAGGCAGAAGGCATCCTGGTCTTTGTTGATTTCAGTGTTCCCTTCCCCCGAAACGCATACTCCTATCTGGTCAGAGCCGTGGAGTTCATGGCGGGCAGGGAGCATTTCAGGTGCTCCCGAGATTTCGTTGAGCAGGGTGGGCTGGACGTAATATTGAGGAGCAATCGCCTTCATGAGGAGAGAAGGGACTACCTCAAGCACGGAACCGTAGCCATAATAAAAACAAGAAACGTTTGATGGTGTACGCGCCGAAGCCGGTGGCCTTTCTCTATCGCTAGGCTGCGAAGGTCACCGTGATCGCATTGTGGGGGCATGCCTCGACACAGATCATGCATCCAGTGCACTGGCTGGAGAGGGCAGGGACTATGACCCAGTCCCTGGCTTTCCTTCCCGGCATGCGATGCACCCGCGGGTAGGTCATGAATACCGACTCCGGGCATATCTCAAGACACCTGCGGCAGTCCCGTGGCGAAGGGCATTTGTTTTTATCAACCTCTATCTGCACCACAGGCTCACCACTCCTTCTCCAGCGCCGGAATGGCATTCCTATCGTGCAGGGTGATAGCGTCGTGGGGGCATACCGCGCGGCAGGCGCCGCAGCCATAGCACTGGAAGGGGTCGATGAAGCACCTGTCTAAAGCGGCGGAGTAGCCGATGGCCCCAAAGTTGCACACCGTCATGCAGTCGCGGCATCCGGTGCAGCGCTCCCAGTCAATCCTGGCTATGTACTCTCCCTTGAACAACACCGGCAGGCCAAAACGCAGCCGCGCCCTGAGACCCAGGCAGTCCTTGCTGGTGCAATTGCAGATGGCGCCAATAAAGGGGGTGATAAGAGTCCACACGGTATGCACCAGGCCATCACCGTCATGCTCTTGGAAGGCCTTTTTTGCCTCTTCCTTGGTTAACACCTCCAGGTCTCCTGAGAAATCCGGGTACGAGGCCAGAAGCTTCCCCAAGTGTGGGGTGAGGGTGGTTATCCCAAAGCAGTACCTGGCATCGTAGCGACCCCAGAGGGTGCTCCTGCAAACACAGGGAAACCTTACCACGCTGATGGTCATATCAAGGATCTGTTCTACCTCCTCCAAAGGCACGACCTGGCCATAGTGCTCTCGTTTGAACTCCGCCGTGCGCCGGGCGACAAACTCGGGTTTGGACGAGGGGTCTGTGGCTGTGACCCTGTCCAGCTCCCTGGACCAGCCGACTGCCCATTCCTCAAACGTGTTGACGAAATCGAAGACGTAGCGTATTCTCTCCAGGTTCAACAACTCTGCACTGTAGTTCTTCGCCTGGAGATACCACTTCTTTCCCTCGCCGTGCTGGGTGCAGAACTCACACATGGCACCACCTCCTCAACCACGATTTCCTAAACGAATTGTGACCGGTTCCGGGAAAATCTCTGGCGCTACTGTCTTAGCCTATTTCGAGGGATGTGTCAAGCGCCTTCGACAGTTGGAACGCCCTCAACGCCGTCAAGGAACGGGTATGGTGGTGGGCATGGCGGAAGGGTGACAGTAGTCAATCGCGTGACATGAAGCTGTCGCTGGGTATTTGGGGGGAATAAACTCGTGAGGCTCCTGGTAGTCCTATTTCTCGGGATGACCTTGATGGCGCTATAACAATTGGCGACTCGTTTTGTCTGCTTTGAGTCGGCGCCACCGGTGTTGTTCCACGATTAGGGCGGCAATGTCCTCTGCCTTGAACCTTCGATGGCGACCAGGGCCAACGCGGTATTCCTTAATCAGTCCCATGGCGCTCCATCGTCGTAGCGTGTTGCCGTGTACATTAAGCAATTGACACGCTTCGCCTACTGTGAGCATAATGGTTGCCGGGTTATCTTCCTGTATTGCCTTGTTTCGGCCTCGGGGTTTGTACATAGCTCCTCCCTGGTGCTCCCCTTGCAGGAACCCCGCCTGATGTCCATTGAAGGCGGCGGCCGTCAAGTCTCCCATCTACCAGTCAACGGGATTATAGAGCACAGGACCCGCCGTGTATGTGACTTTCGTCTCATCAACTCACGTTACCAACGGGGATGCCTCCAGGTCAAACGGGTTCATCCTCATAGAGAGGGAGAAGAGATACGGATAATTGTTCTTCAAATACTTGACATAATCGACCCATTCATGGACCAGCAGGACGTATGCTCTTCTTA
>CAZCXP010000036.1:7129-10379 GCA_964502665.1 uncultured Dehalococcoidia bacterium
GGGAAGGAGGTGAAGGCAATGCAAAAGGCTGAGCGGGGCAAATTGAGGGTACTACTGGACTACTGGGTCAAACACAACAGGGAGCATGGCGAGGAGTTCAGGGAGTGGGCGGAGAAGGCCGGGAGCTTTGGGGAGACCGCGGTGCGCGACGAACTGATGAAAGCCTGTGAAGAAATGGATAAAGCGAATGCCTCACTGCTCAGGGCCGCGGAGAAATTGGGGGGATGAATTCGAAAAAGTAGATTTCTGCCTCAGCCCCTGGTGGAGTCAAGCATGCCTGAGGTAGTCCGCCAAATCCTTTTCGTCCTCGGGGACGAAGGCCTTGTACTTTCGGGCATAGCGCTCTTTTAGCTCCTGGGGAGCCAGAAAAGCCAACACCGGATATCCTACGATTTCAAAGCAGCCCTCGTCGCCTTCGCTGTCACCGATATACGCCACTCTGCTTGCATCCATGCTCCTATCCCTGAGCAACTCCAGCAATAGCACTGGCTTCCTCTTATAGACGTCCAGCGCGAATTCAATGGCCCTGCCATTGTGTTCCCTGAGCCGGTCGGCCTCACAGAAATCGAAGTATTTGTCATACCCAGCAACTGCCAGAATCCTTTCGATGCCATACCTATATCCGGCAGAGAAGATACCTGTGGTCTTTCCAGCCTGGTGACACTGCTTGATTGGTCTCAGAATCCTGTGATCGAGTTTGGCCTGCGTCTGCTGCCTATTTGCATGCCTCTCGATTGAGCGGCGTATTATCGAGACTGGTACCCCGTTTATTATTCTCTCATTGTAGATTCTGAACATCTCTCTCACGAAATCAAATTCGGCCTCCTGACGTCCTTCCCGGTATAGCGCTTCCAGCTCCCTCCTCGCCTTGAGGATGCGAGCCATTCTGAACGGGTGAAAGGGGACAGAAGCTCTGAACACGTCCACCGCTACGCCCTCCAGAATAGGCCTCTCGTTTCGATACCCTATAATTGTCCCGTTCCAATCGCATATTATGGCATCACATGGCATGGCAATCACTCCAAGGGTCCGTGAGTGTAGTTTACCATACCCCCGCAGGATGCGCACCGCCTTACCGTCCCCGTCCTTGAGGTCACGGGACCGTTGAGTGCCCATACATATTGTCTGGTGTTGTCGCAGGCGCTTGACAAATCGCCGTAAATCCTGTACGAAAGTGGTGCAGGATTCGGCGCGAAATTGGGGGCCAAGTTTAGAGAGGATAACGGGTCGGAAAAGTAGGGAACCGAAAGGCGGTTAGTGAAGTGTCTAACCAGATGAAAAGGGTCATTCTTCCGTTCACAGCGATAGTGGGGCAGCGTAAACTCAAGCAGGCTCTGGTGTTGAACGCCATAAACCCCAGCCTTCTTGGGGTTCTGGTCAGGGGTGAGAAGGGGACGGGCAAGTCCACTGCTGTCAGGGCCTTAGCCGACCTTCTACCGGAGATAGAGGTGGTAAGGTGCCCGTTTAACTGTGGCCCCAACGATCCATCCATTCAGTGCGGTACCTGCAATGACAGCTACATGCGTGGGGAGGGACTCCCCGCGGTGAGAAGGAAGATAAAGGTAGTAGAGCTGCCTTTGGGAGCCACTGAAGACAGGGTGACGGGGAGCTTGGATGTAGGCAAGGCATTGAGAGAGGGGATAAAGGCCCTGGAGCCGGGAATCCTGGCTGAAGTCAACCAGGGCATCCTGTATATAGACGAGGTCAATCTGCTGGACGATCACCTGGTAGATATTCTGCTCGATTCCGCCGCCATGGGGGTGAATGCTGTAGAAAGGGAGGGCATCTCTGTTTCTCACCCCTCCAAGTTCATCTTGGTGGGAACGATGAACCCGGAGGAAGGCGAAATCCGACCTCAGCTTCTGGATAGATTCGGACTCTCGGTAGATATCAAAGGAATAAAGGATGCAGAGGAAAGGATTGAAATCATAAGGGTGGTGGAGGATTTCGAAAAAGACCCGGAATCCTTTTCCAAGAGATATGAAAAGCAGCAAGAGGAGCTCAGACAAAGGATACTCAAGGCGAGGGAGCTTCTCAAAGAGGTCGAGATTGCAGAAGACCTGCTGCAGACCATAGCCGCGATCTGTCTTGAATTTGAGGTGCATGGCCATCGAGCGGATTTCCTGATCGCCCGAGCTGGGAAGACGATAGCCGCCTACAATCAAAGGAAGAATGTCGTCGCAGAAGATGTAAGGGAGGCGGCGGAGCTGGTCCTGCCCCACAGAATGAGGAGGATGCCCTTTGAGGAGCCGAGGCCGGTAACGGAAAGGGTCGAGGCGATTATCCGGCAGCGGAAGACACCCGCTCTCGAAAGCGAGGACAGCGAGCAGGGCGATAGTGAGTCTGGCGGCCCTAGTGAGGATGAAGAGGGAGATTCGCGTGCGCGAAACGACGGGGGTCTGGGGAAGCCGAAGAAAACCTTCGAAATAGGATCGCAAAAGAAGGCTGAGATAAAGCTGAACAAGGACAAAAAGCGGAGGACGGGCTCGGGGAGGAGGGCTCGCACCTTGAGCACCCACAGCGGGAAGTATGTGAAGGCCAGCATACCGGAGGGGAAGACCACCGACATCGCCATAGATGCCACGATAAGGGCCTCTGTGGCAAGGAAGGGCGATCTCAAGATTGAGAAGGAGGACCTGAGGGAGAAGGTCAGGGCGAAGAAGATTTCCTCCGTGATCGTGTTCGTGGTCGATGCCTCAGGCTCCATGGCAGCGATGCGGGCGATGGAGATGGCCAAGAGTGCTGTTATGGCCCTTCTCGAGGATTCCTACCAGAAAAGGGATAAGGTGGGCTTTATTGCTGTCGCCGGGGACAAAGCGGAGGTTCTGTTGCCCCCCACCGCCAGCGTTCAGTTAGCCGTCAAATATCTCAGGGAACTCCCCACGGGAGGGAGGACACCCCTTTCCGACGGGCTTCACAAGGGCCTTCACGTCCTGAGAACTCAGCTGTGGAAGAACAGGAACATAATCCCCATCATGGTGCTCGTTTCGGATGGAAGGGGCAATGTGCCGATAGGGACAGATGTGAAGAAGGAGCTTGTCTCTCTCGCCAGCGAGATCAGAAAGCAGGGCATAAATCTGGTGGTTATAGATACCGCCGACGGCTTTCTCAATCTGGGGTATAACAGGGAGATCGTCGAGGCAAGCGGTGGGACATACTACAGTCTGGACGAACTGGATTCCAAGAAGGTTGTTGATGTAGTCAAGGCGCTGGGGACATTTGGAGAAAATGCAAAACCTCCAGCACAATA
>CAZCXP010000036.1:10479-18333 GCA_964502665.1 uncultured Dehalococcoidia bacterium
TCTCAGTAGATGGAGGATTTGCACCAAAACCAGGGGATAAGGAGGTGGTCTGGCACAATGGCGAAGAAGCTTAAGCAATTAGAAGCAGATGTGGTGATTGCTGGGGCTGGGCCTGGGGGGTGTACAGTAGCCAGAGAACTGTCCCAAAAAGGCAAAAGTGTGATTCTCATAGAAAAAGGCGTGTATAGCAAGAGGTTTTATGGCACGCTCCTCGCCCCAGTGCGATATATGGAGAAGTACGGTTTCTTGTTCAGAACTGTTGAGGGCGACTGGATAGTGCAGGGCAAGGGCTTCGGCGGAGGGACTCTCATATACGCAGGCTCAGCCTTTGTGCCACATCCGGCGCAGTGGCAGCAGTATGGAATTGATCTCACCGAATACCTGGCTGAAGCGAAGAAGGATTGCTGGGTCAACAAAACCCCCGATCATTTGCTAGGTGAAGGGCCTAAGCGGCTTATGGAAGCGGCCCAGGAGCTTGGCTACCCCTGGGAGGTAATAGATAAGTTTGTTGACCTGGACAAGTGCAAGCCCAACTGTCCAATGTGCCCTTATGGCTGTCCTACAGGCGCTAAGTGGACTGGAATGGTGTTTGCTGAAGAAGCAGAGAAAAATGGGGCTATCTTGCTTCCCAAGGTGGAGGTCAGAGACGTTATCATCGAAGGCGGTTTGGCGGGTGGGGTGAGAGCCAAAGGCAGCAATGGCCAGGAATACGAAGTCAACGGCAAAGTAGTTGTGTGTGCCGCCGGCGGGATAGGCACTGCCCGTATCCTGAAGAGGTCGGGATTCGATGACGCCGGCAGGTGGTTCACAGGAGACCCGGCGATTATGGTCTTTGGTTTCTTCAAGAAAGGCAAGGGCGGCATGCGTGACATGCTATTCTCCGTCGGCTGTCACGACGACGAACATGGGATTACATTCGCCAATGTAAGTGGCCCCAGATTGTACTGGTCGCTCCAGAGGCTTCAAGAAAAGCCTCAGAAGCCGGTCAACGCCATACTACGCTGGGGAAAGGCGATAGGCGTGATGGTCAAAATAGCGGATGAACTGGACGGGCAGATATTCCTGGATGGCAGGATCAGCAAACCCCGCACCAAGAGGGACATATTCAGGCTGGAGTGGGGTGCAGCAGCTGCTGAAAGGATCTTAATCAAAGCGGGTTGTGACCCCTACAATATCGACCATTCGGGGGTAATTGTTGGCCATCCGGCTGCAACCGTCAGGGTCGGCGAGCTGGTGGACTCCAATCTGGAAACATCGGTCAAGAACCTTTACTGCTGTGATACCAGTGTTATTCCTGACGCCTTTGGAGTGCCACCTACTCTAATAGTGGTGGCTCTGGGCAAACGCTTATCCAGACGGCTGGAAACCATTGTTTGAACCTAATTACAGGGGCCTTTGCGAACAGGAATAACGGAGAGGTATCGAGGAGGAGATAGATGACGACAAAGGAAGCAGAACAACTGACCAAAATAAGTGAAACCCTTTCCAACCCTTATGTTGAGAGTTGGAAGAGGGAGGGTGGGAAGGTGGTAGGATACCCGTGTACCTATGTGCCCGAGGAAATCATCTACGCCGCCGGTATTCTCCCGTTCAGGCTAAGGGGAACAGGCTGCGTTGGGACAACAGTGGCGGATACATGGCTTGTCAGGACTGCTAACTGTAGCTTCGCTCGCAGCATTCTGGAACTGGCATTAACTGGTGAGTATGATTTCCTTGACGGAGTGGTCTTCAACAACGGGTGCGATCACACACGCCGTGCATACGACAATTGGAGGGCTCAGGAGAAGACGCCGGCATTCATGCATATGCTCCCCGTCCCACATGTGATCACCGATGATGGGCTGCAGTGGTACAGGGAAGAAGTTGCCGCTTTCATCGAACATCTGGAGAAGTCCTTTGGGGTTGAAGTCAAGGGCGAAAGCTTGAAGGAAGCCATAAGGGTCTATAATGAGACTCGCAGTCTCTTGAAGCAGCTATATGAGCTTAGGACAAAAAAAGCCCCTCCTATTACAGGGGCGGAGACTCTCAAAATCGTCGTAGCAAGCGTTTCGATGCCCAGGGATAGGTACAACCAGCTTCTGAAGGAATCACTTAGCGAAATCAGCAGCCGGGAGGGCATCTCTGACTATAGAGCAAGACTGATGATAGTGGGGAGTGTGAACGATGATCCGGCCCTGGTGGAACTCATCGAGGAGATCGGTGGCTTAGTGGTTGCTGACTCGCTATGCTTCGGGGCCAGGCTCTTCTGGGACTTGGACGAGGAAACGGGCGATCCTCTGGATAGTATCACAGCCCGCTATTACTATCATATCCCGTGCCCCCGCATGTATGGAGCACACGCCGAAAGGCTGGAGTTCACGATGAATGCAGCAAGAGGGGCAGGTGTTGATGGCGTCATTCTGCAGGCCATAAAGTTCTGTGATCTTCACGGGGTCGAGAACGTGCTGTTGCAGAAGGCTTTGGAGAAGGAAGGCATCCCCACTTTGAAGCTGGAAAGGGAATACGGCCCGCTGGCCGATACAGGTCGTTTTCGCACTCGAGTGCAGGCATTCCTGGAACAGATGGGAAGGTGAAATAACGGGAATTCAAACGGCTAGCTCATAGGGTCCGTTCCACTGGCGCAAGCATTGTGGGAAAGAACAGGAGGTGAAGAAAATGGTAAGAACACCGACAGTTTGGGAGGAGACGGCGGCTATGCTGGCGGGGGTGTCTGCGTTGCCCGAAGATGTCACAGCCCTTGAGGAGCTGGCGAGGGTCTTGCCGCCGGATGCAGCGTCGCTGCTAAAGGGATTTACCAACCCTCATTACATAAAGATGTCCATCACCGGTCTGAAAATATTCAATACGGCTCTGACCAGCGTTCTTCAAAGGCGGGAGCAGGGAAAGAAGGTTGTGTACTATTGCTTCAGCTTCCCCCGGGAGCTACTCGATGCCATGGATATGGCTCCGCTGTGCACTGAGGCGGCTGGCATCGTTCCGGTGCTGGCACTGGGTGGTGAAAAGTACATCGACGCACCGATGAATGCAGGGCTTCCTGATACTATATGCGGAGGCCATAAGGCCAGTGTGGGCATAATTATCGAGAACGCGGAGATCAGGCCCGATGTGATTATTAATGCGGGGCCAGGGTCCTGTGACCCTAATGCAAAGCTACATGAATGGATGGCTGAAACGTGGGATGTTCCGCTCTTGAACCTCGATGCACCCTATTACCACGATGAGCGGGCATTCCAGTATTATCGGAGAGAGTTCAGAAGGATGGTGGAGCGTTTGGAGGAGATAACAGGGCAGAAGCTAGACTATGACAACCTTCGAGAGATACTTGAAAACTCCAACCAGCAGGTTGAGCTCTATTGGGAGATTCAAGAAATCAAGAAGGCAAAGCCCTACCCCCTTTCGAATATCTACTGCGTGCTGGTTGAATTGATGAAATATATCTGGTCAGGACGCCCGGAGGCTGTAGAGTTTTTCAAAATAGCCCGGGAAACTGCGAAGGCGCTGATGGAAAAGGGCGAGGGGGCTTTCCCCAATCAGCGAGCCAGAACTCTCTGGACATACAGTGGCATATACTTCGATATGGAGCTATTCAGGTGGCTCGAGGAAATAGGGGTTGCCTTCGTTCAGGATTGCTTCGGTTGGTATCCAGATAAGGTCATAGATACATCAACCGTCGATACGATGATCGACGGTTTGGCCGACAGAACCCTCAATCAGCCGATGACCAGGCAGCACAAGGGAGCCTGGGACGGCCCTGCTGGCTGGGCGGAAGATATGATTTTCCTGGCCAGAGAGCTGGACATAGACGCCTGTATATACTCCGGCAATCTGGCATGTAAGCAGACCTGGGGATGTTTGCGGCTGATGACGGAGAGGATTAGAAACGAGTTGGGTATCCCCACACTTCGATTGGAGACAGACATCCTGGATAAGAGGATCACGCCGGTTTCAGTTATCAAAGAGCAGATCGAGGAGTTCATCTCGACTTTGGCGTGAGGAGATATCATGATCGTTGCCGGTTGTGATGTGGGTTCGCTAAGTGCCGAGGCTGTTATTATGAGCGACGGGTCAATAATATCCTCTGAGATTATCAGGGTCAGACCCAGGCCTGAGCAGTCAGCAACCGATGTCATGGATAAGGCACTTGCAAGAGCTGGCCTGACCTACAAAGACATAGAGTGTTGCGTCAGCACCGGCTACGGCCGGGAGAGGATCCCCTTTGCCAACGGTAATGTATCGGAGCTATCCTGCCATGGCAAAGGGGCTCAATGGCTTGTCCCCTCGGTGAGGACTGTGATTGACGTTGGTGGCCAGGACTGCAAGGTGATCAGGGTTGATGAAAATGGAAAACTTGTAAATTTCGTCATGAATGACAAGTGTGCTGCGGGGACAGGGAGGTTTCTCGAATTCATGGCCAAGGTGCTAGGGGTAGGCATCGAAGACCTTGGGCCCCTGGCCCTCGCCACTGAGAAACCTGCTCCCATAACCAACATGTGCAGTATCTATGCGGAGTCTGAGGTTCTGCATTATGTTTACGAAGGGAAAAACCCCGCTGAGATAGCGGCTGGTATCAATCATGCCATGGCAGAGAGGGTAAACTCCCTGGTCAAGAGGGTCGGCGTTGAAAAGGATGTCTGTATTACGGGTGGGGTTGCAAAGAACATCGGAGTGGTCAGGAACCTGGAGGAGATGCTGCAGGTGAACGCGGAAGCGCTTCCTGTAGATCCCCAGATTGTGGGAGCCATAGGGGCAGGTCTTTTCGCAAAAGAGGAATTATCCAACCGAAATAAATAGCAATTCCGGGGAAGTGATGATCGTCGTCGGCTGTGATCTTGGCACTCAGGTTGCCAAAGTTGTTGTAATCAGAGACGGGTCGATAGTATCCTCAGCCGCTGGTGAAATTAGAGCAGTACCCGAGCAGGTTGCGAGTGATGTCTTGGAGAAAGCGCTTTCGGAAGCCGGCTTATCGTCAGGAGATATAGATTACTGCGTCAGTACGGGCTGGGGAAGAAAACGGGTCCCCTTTGCCAGGATGGAGATGGGTGAGATGCCATGCCTCGCCAAAGGTGCTCAATGGCTCATCCCTTCAGTGAGGACTGTGATTGACGTTGGTGGGCAGAGTGTTAGAGCGCTCAGTGTCAACGAGGCGGGGAAGGTTGTGGACTACAATACGAACGATAAGTGTGCGGCGGGAACGGGGAGGTTCTTTGATCTCATAGCTGAGGCCCTGGAATTGAGATTGGAGGAGCTTGCATCGCTTGCTTCCCAATCAGAGAATCCGGCCAAGATCTCTTCCCAGTGCTGTGTGTTCGCCGAATCTGAAGTCATCACTTTGGTCAATGAAGGGCGAGAGCTAGTTGATATAGTCGCCGGTGCTCACGACTCCGTAGTTCGCAGGTTGGCCGCTATAGCGGGAACGATTGGTATTAGAGAAGACGTTGTCATGACAGGTGGATGTGCTAAGAATGAGAGGTTGGTGAAGGGCCTGGAGAACCATTTCAAGGTCGAAATGAAAACGTTGGGCGTGAACCCTCAACTGGTAGGAGCTATAGGAGCGGCGCTCTTCGCCCAGGAAAAATCGGGTGAAGCCTGACCCGCACAAGCCGCTGCCACAAAGACTACTCTCGGAAATCCCAACAAGCAAATCCCAATCTACCTTTGACTACAAAATGGGAGCAACAGCTTGGAACCTCTCGATGTGTATATAGAGAAGCTGGGCAAATACCTGGACGATGTAGGGAAGAACAGGCAACATAGGGAGATGAGCTGTCCTGCTGGGGTTACTGAGCTCATGGAGGGGTTGCCGGTTCGGGTTGGCCCCCAAAAAGGGGCCAATATTATCCTGAAGGAAGATACAGCAGTTGAGTTGGGAAACCCAAGCGTTGCTTCCTGCGCTCTCGTCCTGTGGACTCCAAACCTAACCCTGGTCAGAGATGGAAGAATTACCCTGATAGGTCCCGATATTCAAGAAGCAGTGGGGGAAAGCCTTCCTTTTGCGCAGGTACTAATAGTCGGTGGCACCGAACTCAAGGACCAGCATCATCTGGTGCTTGAGCAACACTATGTCACCTCGAACCAAATAGAGGGTTATATGATTAGACTGGCACCTCAGCGCCAGCGGATGTGGACCAGAGTCAGCAAAGCTGCGGTGGAGAAAGGGTTCTCCTTCGAAACTCTGGGAAGGGCGATAATGGCGATCTATAAGTCAGAACTACCTGTAATAGAAGCAGCGGAGGTAATCTTCCTTACCTCAAGCAGGGAGGACGTAAAAGGATTAGAGAGCATTGCCACTGAGGTTCAGAAGATAAAGAATGATGCGTTGAGCAGCAGCTTTGTAAGGAAAGACGACGGGTCCTATGAGTGCACCAGCGGCTATGTGGACTGCAGAGAGTGCCCGGACCAGGTTGTCTGTGATGAAATCAGGGATTTGGTCCGCCTCAAGAGAAAGAAGCGAGCACCAGCGCCTCCCCTCAGCTAGTGGATAGATTATGCTTTTCCACAGGTGCTCCCCTTTCAACGATGGCCGATGGTCTCCACAGGAAACCCCAAGTCCTAAGAACAGGAGGAGATAGATGCTAAGTGATAGGAAGGAAGTAAGACAGCTCTTCCAGTACCCCCTTCTCAAAGCCATGGCTCGCAGGAGAACCCGCAGGTTCCCCCTGGGCTGCGAGATGGCGGAGGGGACGCTTGCACACGCCTCTAAGAATCCACCGGTGCCACTGAACGATGTGGAGACTGCCATCCTCTGCTGGGCCGGTGCAGGGATAACTGGAGCTATCGCAGGTGACATGCCCACCAACGACGTGCAGGGGAGTATGTTTACAAGTTGGACGGGTAGGACCACTCCTTACGCATGCAACGTACATAATATGAAGCTCTTCTTCACCAATGATGAGGGGCTTTTCGTCTATGACCCCAAGGGGGCGTCGAAGGCCGTGGAGATTGAAACGGAGGAGGATTGGGAGAAGATAGGGACATATTTCACACGGGATACCATCAAGCTTTCGGATGGCAGATTCGCGATGATACCTGATGCGCTGGTGAGGGTGGTGCACTGGAATACCAACAAGCCCGGCACCACCGTATTCATGCCCATAATAGAGCTGTCAGAAGAGTACCTCGATGCCGTGATAGCCGTGTTCATGGGGGAAGGCTACAAGGTATTCGATGACATCAAGGGAGGAGGCCCGGCAGGCATAAAGAAGTGGATTGATAATGGGACATTAAAGGGTGTTGATGCTCCTCTTTCCACTTTGGAATATACCATATTCGTCGGCAATCTCGCTGCTCCGTTCCACGCATTACAGAACATGCAGTTGGCGGCGGAGGCTATGGGCCTTGGCTCGATTATTATGACGGGATACATAGGGCTGATAGTGCTGCAAAGTCTCGGTTTTCGTTACAACGAGGCAAAGGAGGGAAGCAGGGCTCTTTTGAACCTGAATCCCGTGGGCCTGGACGGCGTCTTTGAAAGCTACCAGCCACCGTACTACAAGACCATGGATGATGCCGTCGATGCCTTCGTTGAGAAGAAGTACGGCAGTGGTGGGATTTATACCTCTGACTACAGCGGGATAGTGCCTTTCAAGGATTGGCAGAAGGTACAGCCGGGGTATCCGGTGCCGAGCAAAGAGGTCATCCAAATAGTCAAAGACTACTGCAACTACATATTCGACACCTTCGGCAGATTTCCCGCCACCTTCGATACCATCGTGATGCCCGAATGGCTGCAGGTTCACCATCTGGAGCAAGAGTTCTACGATAAATACGGGCTGGCCAAGCTGCTCAACGAGACCCACAGGCAACATATGGACCTGTGGCATAAGTAGCCAACGGAGTCAGCCAGCTACAGAACTC
>CAZCXP010000037.1:0-18202 GCA_964502665.1 uncultured Dehalococcoidia bacterium
GAGCCGTTTGCCAAATTCATAGAGGCTGAGCTGGGACCTGGTGTCCTGCTTATCACCTGCGGCCTCCCCGGCACATGGAAGACCGAGACGAGCGAGGAGGTGTCGAAGATCAAGGGCTACCCCATTGTTCGAAGCGACCTGGTTAGAAGAGAAGTACTGAAGAATGAGGATATATTCGACGAAAAGGTAGCCTCAAACATGGACAAACGGATGCTGGTCTATGATGAGACCTTCCGGCGGGCTGACGAGGGTCTCGACAAGGGCAACGGCACGATAATCGACGCTACCTTCGTCACGCAAGCCTTGAGAAGGCGTGCCGCTGCGATAGCAGCCAAGCACAATCGGACGCTTGTCATCCTGCAAACCCACTGCCCGAGAGAGGTGGCCATCGCACGGATACTGAGACGGACCGAGGATGACTACGAATCGAATGCACTGACCGAGCAGGCCTATATCAACAACGAGAGGAAGTTTGAAAAGGTTGATCTCGATGACCTCAAGCAGTCGAACCCCAACCTTGACATCGTTCACCTGATAGTCGATACTCAGTACGATCCGCCGGAGGATTGGCATATCATCGGTATGGAAAAGAAGTAGGGATGAGCAAAGTAAGAATTGGTGCGTGCGGTTGTGCTTGTTAAGAAGGCTCTCGATTTGGCAGAGGAGGCCGTCAGTCCGTATCGTAAGCAACATTAGTTCCGAAGAGAAAGGATTTGCTCCGACGCCAAGATTTGGACAAGGGAAATACTATGAGAAAAGCCGAAACATCTAAACAGGGCTCCTCAAATGCGATTACAAGCGTTTCGCTTTTAACCGTTCTGATTATTAAAGATAACGGCAGATATATGGCGAAGTGCCCCGAATTGGACCTCGTTACTGAAATGGATACAAAAGAGGAAGCTTTCAAGGCTATGGTTGAGCAGATAAGGGAGTATGCTGAAGATTTTAGAGCGCGGCAGGAGATATACCTGAGTAGTCCCAACAGAGCGCACCACAAGCCATACGTAGATAGGATCATAATGTGCCGAGACGAATGGGAGATTATGGAACTCATCGGTGTGCGATATGGCCATTTACACATATAACGATATGCGCTATGTGCTGCGAAAGCTTGGCTTTGAACTTATCAGAAGTAGAAAACACGAGACATGGGAAAGGATTTTACAGAACGGTGCCATTCTTCAGGTAAGGATTAGCCACAAAGGCAAAAGGGGGATCCCTCGAGGAACCTTCCACGAGATGTTGCGGCAAGCTGGCATTGACGAGAATACGTTTAGGAAGGTGCTTGGGGAATAAGAGATTAATGAAAATAGATTTGCACATCCATACCAGGACCTGCTCCGATGGCAACCTGTCGCTGGAAGAGGTCTTCAAGGAAGCAAAAAACAGAGACATCGAGCTGATCTCGACAACTGACCACGATTCTATAGACTGCCAGCAAAGGGCAATCGCTCTTGCTCATAAGTACGGGATGTCTTATGTGACCGGTGTGGAGTTGAATACCACATTCGAATACCCAATTGAGGGTAATGCCACTAAGTCCGTTTCGCTGGATTTCCTGGGCTACCAGTACGACATCGGCAACCAAGAGCTAAGAGATAAGCTCCAACTCATGAAAAAACGCAGGGAAACAAGGGCACGAGAGATTTTGCAGAAACTGAATGCCGAGTTCGATGGAGAGGGTATCGAAAGATTCACGGAGCGAGACCTGAAGAACATAGAGGACAGTGTAGACGGCGTATTCGGCCGGCCCCACATCGCGAACTACCTGGTGAAGAAAGGCATTGTCAAGGATAATCAAGAGGCATTCGATAAATATCTGGTGAAGTGCGATGTCCCCAAGTATCCCCTTTCAATTGCCGAAGCATCAAGGTTGATCAGGAACGCCGGTGGCATACTGGTCCTCGCCCACCCCAATGATCCGAACGGAACGTCTCTGGTAACCATAACGCACGATCTGAACAAACAGACGAAGACCATCGAAGAACATATGCTGGACTATATCGATGGCATCGAGTGCTGGCATTCAAGAAACGATATGAAGACTACGGCCCATTACATCGAGTTCGCCAGAAGGCGAGGTCTCGCGATGACCGGGGGCAGTGATTGTCATCAAAAACCGATCATAATGGGCACACTGGACATACCTGACTGGGTTGCAGACCAGTTCGATCCGAGGTCAGAAAGGAAGATCAGTAAATTCAAAGGAGCACCGGCGTGAGCGCAAAAACAGCAAGCGATATCAGAGACCCGTCACTGGCTCCGGCAGGAGAGCTACGTATCCAGTGGGCAGCCCGTGAGATGCCGGTGCTGCGATTAATCGGAGAGAGGTTTGCTAAAGAGAAGCCTCTTAAGGGGATTCGCATCTCTGCTTGCCTCCATATCACCACCGAGACAGCTAACCTGGCCTTAACACTCAAAGCAGGCGGTGCGGAACCAGTTCTCTGCGCCTCCAACCCTCTCTCAACTCAGGATGATGCCGCCGCCTGCCTGGTGATGGAGCACGGCATCCCCGTTTTTGCTATCAAAGGAGAGGACAACGAAACCTATTATAAACATATCAACGCTGCCCTCAATCATAGCCCCCACATTACCATGGACGATGGCGCTGATCTCGTGGCATCGATTCACAAAGACCGTGGAGAACTCGTCGGCGACATAATCGGGGGAACAGAGGAGACAACCACAGGCGTGATCAGGCTGAGGAGTCTGGAACATGAGAAAAGGCTGAAATACCCCATTATTGCGGTGAACGACGCCCAGACAAAGCGTTTCTTCGACAACCGTTATGGCACCGGGCAAAGTACCATAGACGGCATCACCAGAGCGACCAATATCCTCTGGGCAGGTAAGCAGGTGGTGATCTGTGGATATGGCTGGTGTGGCCGCGGGGTAGCGATGAGAGCAAGGGGGCTCGGCGCCAATATTATAGTATGCGAGGTTGTGCCCGTTCGTGCCCTGGAAGCGGTGATGGATGGCTACCGGGTCATGTCCCTGCTCGATGCAGCCAGGGTCGGTGACATCTTCATCACAGTAACCGGGGGGCTGAATATCATCGATAGAGATCACATGCTGGCGATGAAAGACGGAGCGATTATGGCTAATAGCGGGCACTTCAATGCAGAGATCAATATCCCCGCCCTGGAGAGCCTTGCAGTGGGGAAGAAGCAAATTCGAGCGTTTGTGGAGCAATACACCTTCCCCGATGGGAAAAACCTCTTCCTTCTTGCAGAAGGCAGGCTAATCAATCTGGCCGCTGCCGAAGGGCACCCTGCCAGCGTTATGGACATGAGCTTCGCCAATCAAGCTCTTTGTGCAGAGTATATGGTCAAAAGAGGCAAGGAGCTCAAACCCAGGGTTTACCCTGTCCCTGAGGAAGTAGACAGCGAAGTGGGCAGGCTCAAACTCAGAGCTATGGGGATCGCCATAGACACTCTAACCCCGGAGCAAAAAAAATACCTGGAGAGCTGGGAATTAGGGACCTAAACATAAGGAGAGGCCGATGACCACCTTCATGGAATCACCCTCGATATTCGTGACCTCGGAATCGGTCACCGAGGGGCATCCTGATAAGCTCTGCGACCTGATTTCAGATGCAGTTCTGGATGCCATTTTGGCCAAAGACCCTATGGCTAGAGTAGCCTGCGAGACCATGGCTACTACCGGTCTGGTCGTTGTAATGGGAGAGATAACCACCGATTGCTATGTTGAGATCCCCCAGATCGTTCGGGGCACAGTGCGCGAGGTGGGTTACACCCGCGCCAAGTATGGCTTCGATTGCGAGACCTGCGGCGTCATTGTCTCCATTAAGGAGCAATCAGCGGATATCGCAATGGGAGTAAACCATGCGCTGGAGCAACGGGAAAAAGAGAAAATTTTGAACGAGAAAGACACTTTAGGTGCCGGCGACCAGGGGATGATGATGGGATTCGCTTGTAACGAAACCCCTGAACTCATGCCGCTGCCTATTTCACTGGCTCACAAGCTCTGCCGGCGTCTGGCCCAGGTAAGAAAGGACGGCACTCTTCCCTACCTACGCCCCGATGGAAAGTCCCAGGTAACCGTTGAGTACAGCTACGGTGTCCCCAAACGAGTAGAGGCCGTGGTCATCGGTGCCCAGCATAATGAGACAATCAGCAACGACGTCATCCATCGAGATATCCAGGAGTTGGTGATAAGGGAGATAATCCCCCATGATCTTCTGGACAAGAAGACCAAATACTATATCAATGCCACCGGGCGCTTTGTGATCGGCGGGCCGATGGGAGACTGCGGCCTTACCGGACGCAAGATATTGGTTGATACGTACGGTGGTGCTGCCAGGCATGGGGGTGGGGCTTTCTCAGGAAAAGATCCCACCAAAGTAGACCGTTCCGCTGCGTATGCCGCCCGCTATGCCGCGAAAAACATCGTTGCTGCCGGGATCGCTGACCGCCTGGAGCTTCAACTCTGCTATGCCATTGGGGTAGCTCACCCACTTTCTATCTCCATCGAGACCTTCGGCACCGCCAAGGTAAAGGAAGAGGTTATTCTTAACTTGATCAAAAAGCACTTCGATTTTCGCCCCGGGGCCATCATCGAGTCGCTGGACCTGCGCCGCCCTATCTACAAGCAAACCGCTGCTTACGGGCACTTCGGCCGCGACGACCTCGATCTCCCTTGGGAGCGCACCGACAAGGCAGCGACGCTGAGGGAAGAGGCTGGGCTAGGGTCAAACGAGGAACAAGAGTGAAAGCAATAATCCTTGTTGGCGGGGAGGGATTGCGGCTGCGTCCTCTGACCTGCAACGTCCCCAAGCCAATGGTCCCCGTTGTCAACAAACCATTCTTGGAGCATATGATCGACAATCTCAGAAGACATCACATCGACCACATCATACTCGCCATCTGCTACCTTCCCGACTGCATACAGCGTCATTTTGGGGATGGGAGCGATTTCGCGGTGAGTTTGACCTACGCGGTAGAGCAGTCGCCACTGGGAACCGGAGGTGCGGTGAAGAATGCGGAGCGATTCCTGGAGGATACCTTTGTGGTCCTCAACGGCGACATATTTGGCGACCTCGACCTCAGTGATATGCTAGAGTTTCATCGAGACCACAAAGCCAAAGCTACCATCGCCCTCACCCCTGTGGAGGACCCAACTGCATACGGGGTGGTTGAAATCGACACCCAGAGCAGGGTTAAACGCTTCATCGAGAAGCCGAGCTGGGAGACAGTGGCCACCAACCTCATCAACGCCGGCGCCTATGTACTCGAACCAGAGGTGCTGGACCTTATCCCTACTGGTATTCACTGCATGCTGGAGCGTGGGCTTTTCCCTGATCTGGTGGAGCAGAGCATCCCCTTCTTTGGCTATCGCTCCAGCGCCTACTGGATCGACATCGGAGTCCCTGACGATTACTTGAAGCTGCATCACGACATTCTTATGGGAAAGGCCACTGCCCGTTTCCCAGGCAAGTCGATGGCTAACGACATCTGGGTTGAGGAAGGCTGCACGATCCATCCTTCAGCCAAGCTCATCGGCCCAGTGGTCATCGGCAGAGGTTGCAACATCGAACAAGATGTACGGATTTCAGGGCCAGCTGTTCTTGGAGCTGGGTGCACTGTAGGACGAGGTACTGCTATCGATGAGGCAATACTCTGGCAAAACGTTAAGCTAGGCAAGGATGCAACAGTGAGAAATAGCGTCGTAGGCAACAACAGCGTCATCGGCGAAAATACCTGGGTTATTGATGGATCGATTGTCGGCGACGATATCGCTATCGGTAGCAGTAACAAGCTGGAACGCGGTATCAGGATCTGGCCGGGGAGTACCATCGCAGACAATGCCATTTCATTTTAGGTGACTACAGAATGGCCCCAACGATTAAGTTCGGCACCGACGGCTGGCGAGGTATCATAGCCGATGATTTCACCTTCGACAACGTCCGCGCTTGCGCCCAGGGGGTGGCGAACTATCTGCTGGACCACGGCATCGCCTCACAAGGCTTGCACGTAGGCTATGATACCAGATTTGGTTCGGAGGATTTCGCCGCTGCTGTAGCCGAGGTGGTCGCGGCCAGCGGGATCAGGGTATTCCTTAACCCCAAAGCAGCTCCCACTCCAGTGATCAGCTACGCCATCGTGGCTAAGGGAGCAGCAGGAGGGGTAATCATTACCGCTAGCCACAACCCTGCCATCTGGAATGGGTTCAAGTATAAACCAGAGTATGGCGGCAGTGCTTCGCCTGAAGTCACTGATGAGTTAGAAAGCCGCATTCAGCAGATTGTGAGCCGCGGAGAGATAAAGCACCTGCCCCTAGCCGATGGCCTGAAGCAAGGGCTGATCGAGTATTACGACCCAAGACCCATCTATTTGAGCCACATAACCGAGATGGTCGACCTCGGACGGATACGGCAGGCAGGTCTGAAGATAGCTGTAGATTCTATGTACGGGAGTGGAGCTGGCTACTTCAAGGAGTTACTGTCAGGTGGCACCACAGATGTCGTGGAGATCAACGCTGAGCGCAACCCCCTCTTCCCTGGCATACAGCCAGAGCCCATTGCCCAGAATTTGACCAGGCTTTCGGAAATGGTACGAGAGATCAAAGCCGATATCGGACTAGCCACCGACGGCGACTCCGACCGCATTGGCCCTTTAGACGAAAACGGCTCCTTCATCACACCACTCCAGGTATTCGCATTGCTCGCCCTATACCTCCTGGAAGTACGCGGCGAGCGAGGGGCCATCGTCAAGTCCGTAACCACAACGGACATGATCTACCGGCTGGGCGAGCTGTTCTCAGTGCCCGTATATGAAACGCTTGTTGGTTTCAAATATCTCGGCCCCCTGATGATCGCCGAAAATGCCCTTATCGGAGGCGAGGAGAGCGGTGGCTTCGGCTTCCGGGGGCATATTCCGGAGCGCGATGGCATCCTGGCTGGGCTCTATTTACTCGACTTCATGGTCAGCACGGACAAGAAGCCCTCGGAGCTACTGAAGTATCTCTATGACAAGGTAGGACCCCACTATTACGAGCGGACCGATTTCCACTTCCCTTCGGAGAAACGAGAGGCGATCATGCAGCGTTTTGACCAGCTAAAGCCCAGCCAGATCGATAATACTCCAGTGACCAACATCGACACCTCTGATGGTTTTCGCTTTCGGCTCAGCGACGGAAGCTGGCTCCTTATCCGCCTCTCGGGAACGGAACCACTCCTTCGCATATATGCTGAAAGCGACTCCATAGCGCATGTGGAAAGGCTTCTCCAGGCGGGAAGAAAGCTAGCTGGTATCTAGACAATGATAGACCTGGATGACCAGGAGGTTTGTGAAAGACTCGACCCTGCGGATATGCGGGGACGCATCCGTGAGCTGCCCCAGGAGTGCCTCAAGGCATGGCAGCAGGCCCTGGGCTTGGAACTGCCCTCAGACTATTCCAGTGTGGACAAGGTCGTTGTTCTAGGCATGGGGGGCTCCGCCATAGGGGCCGACCTGCTGAGCAGACTGGTTGCCGCCGAGAGCAAGGCGCTCATTTCAGCTAATCGAGACTATGACCTGCCCACTTATGTAGACGGCAATACCCTGGTCATTGCCTCCAGCTATTCGGGGATGACCGAGGAGACCCTTTCATCCTTCACCCAGGCGCTGTCGACACCAGCCAAGAAGATAGTCCTGACCACCGGGGGCAAGTTAAAAGCCCTTGCCCAAGAAAAGGGTATCCCCGTTTTCACTATCGACTATATAGCTCAACCACGCGCAGCCCTGGCCCACAGCTTCTTCCCATTGCTTGGCATCTGCCAGCGCATCGGCCTTGTCAGCGACAAATCGGGAGAAGTTAAGGAGATGACGCAGGTACTCGAGAAACTGCAAACCACCATCGGCGACACCTGTCCAACCTCTCGTAACCCAGCCAAACAAATGGCAACCAAGATATATGACCGTCTGGTGGTCATCTACGGTGCAGGCATTCTCTCGCCGGTAGCGCAGCGCTGGAAAGGACAGATAAACGAAAATAGTAAAGCGTGGGCCTTCTACGAGGCATTCCCCGAGCTAAACCATAATGCCGTGGTCGGCTATGAGTTCCCCGCCGAAATGGCGCAGAGAGCCTTTGTGATCCTCCTCCGCTCTCAGCACCTCCATCCCCGAACCCTCATCAGGTACGAGGTCACCGCTGAGGTGCTGAAGCGGGCAAAAGTAAGCTATGAGATAGTAGATGGGTTGGGAGAGAGCGCCCTTAGCCAGATGATGAGCCTCATTCTGTTTGGCGACTGGGTAAGCTACTATCTGGCGCTTCTATATGAGACCGATCCATCCCCGGTAAGAGTCATCGACTACCTCAAGAAACAGCTCGGTAGGGGCGGGTTTCAAACGTAGGGGCGGGTTTCAAACGTAGGGGCGGGTTTCAAACCCGCCCCTACCTACGCCCTGTTTTCAGGATTCTCTTTGTCCAAATCCCACTTCAGGGGATTGTTCACAATGTACTTCCTTACTTCATCCAAATCGTTTTCGTTTCGTATTACATGTTCGTAATAATTGCGCTGCCACACCGGTGTTCCCGGTGTGACGTGCAACTCATTGATTCGACGCGATGAAAATGTCTTGAATGCTCGTATTATCTCTGTTAGCCGATGACGTTTGTTAACCATCGTAGGGGCGGGTTTGAAACCCGCCCCTACAACCATCGGATCTGCCAACACAATAATTCCATGTATGTGGTTGGGCATAATCACGAAGGTATCCAATGCCACATGCGGGTAATGACGCGGCAAATCGTCCCAACATGCCCGAACAATCTCCCCCGAGGGGCTCAACCGCATCAATCCTTCGGCGATTTCCCCGAAGAGGCCCTCCCGATCTCTTGTGCAAATGGTGACAAAATACGCTCCAGCCTGTGAATAATCATAATCCTTTAGTCGGATGGAATGGCGGCGGTGCTTATCAGTATTGCGTGGCACTATTGCGTCCAAGGTTTCGTTGGTGCGAATATTACCACATCTGACGGAACATGTGTAGGGGCGGGTTTCAAACCCGCCCCTACGTTGTTGAGCGGCGTTGACAAATAGGTTACAATCGACTCTGTCGAGGCTTGGCAATACCAACTCTTGGAGGTCGAAATGGCAGAAGTAAGCGGAAATACTCTCGTCGGTAGAGCTTTGAAGAATGAGGGGGTAAAAGCTGTCTTTACCCTCTCCGGAGCGCTGAGTGGGATATACGATACATGTGTGGATGAAGGTATAGAGCTCATAGATATGAGGCATGAACAAGGCACGGCAAACGCGGCAACCGGCTACGCGATGGCCAGTGGCGAACCCGGTGTGACCATGGTTACGGAAGGACCTGGGGTGATCAATATGGCACCGGGGATAACTACCGCATGGTATGCATGCGCCCCAGTCATCGGTATCACCACTCATACGCCGCATTGCTACGAGGGAATGGGAGCCGTACAAGAATTTGATTCTAGAGACATGTATCGGTCAATTACGAAGTGGAGAGGTTACTGTACGGCAACGCGACGGGTGCCGGAATATGTGGCCACAGCTTTCAGGTATGCCAATACCGGACGCAAAGGCCCTGTGCTACTGGATTTCGCCACCGAAGCGCTCTTATTGGGGGTCGAAGAAGAGCAGGCCCCAATAATCCCACCACACAGGTATCGGACAGATGCGCGCCCCTACGGAGACCCTGAACTGGTGAAGAAAGCTACAAAATGGCTGTTGGATGCGGAGAAGCCGGGAATACTGATCGGGAGCGGGGTCCTCTGGTCAGGCGCTTCCGAGGATCTCATTCAGTTCGCTGAACTCCTTAACATACCCGTGTGCTACGCAATAGGCGGAAAAGGGTGCATTCCAGACGATCATCCGCTTTGCGGAGGCCCCGTCGGCTTCGATTTCGGGAGCATTGCAGGAGCTGATGTACTTCTCGCAATCGGAGTCAGGTTTGAGGAGGTATTGGGCTACGGCGCTGGCGATTTCTACGCCCCAGATGTAAGAGTGATATCTGTAGACATCGAACCTGCAGAAATCGGTAGAAACAGGCCCATCGACCTCGGCATCTGGGGGGATGCCAAAGCCGTCCTAACCCAACTAACCCAAGCAGCGAAGGAAACGCTAGGAACTTCCGGGAAGAAACGCGAGGAAACCGAGTGGGTAAGGAATGTAAAGAGCATCGCCAAATCCGTTCAGGATGTGCTGGCCCCCGAGGCATCAAGCTCAGGCAAACCCATTGATCCGAGGAGGCTTGGCAAAGAGGTGTGCGAGTTTCTAGGCAGGGATTCATATCTGGTAATGGATGGGGGAGATATACGAGCTCACGTTACTCCTCTCCACTGCGCCAGCTTTCCAGGTAGTCATGTATCGGCTCAGGGCGGCGCGCTGGGACATCTGGGGGGAGGCATTCCCTTCGCAATAGGCATCAAGACGGCAAAGCCAGACAAGAGGGTCCTCGTAGTAACAGGCGACGGCTCCTTTCTTCTCAATGCAAAAGAGCTCGACACAGCCGTGAGACACAATAAGCAAATCGTGGTCGCCATAAGTAACGATTGCCAGTGGGGTATGGTCAGACACGATCAGCAACTCAACGAGAACTATGATGTCTGTTCCAAGTTGAGTGAAGACGCGAGATACGATAAGTATGCAGAAAGCTTAGGAGCCTATGGAGAGCTTGTAACCGAACCCGAAGAGATCAAACCCGCGCTAAACAGAGCCTTCGACTCAGGATTGCCCGCCGTACTCGACGTGAGAACGGATCCTACCATTCTGCACTTTGCAAGCTATAGAGGGGTAGAGGTGAGAGCCAAATTCAAGGAATTGCACAAGAGATGATGTGGGTCTTAACCCCAACTTCTGCAACGTGAGAGGTGTGGAGGCGACGTTTTGCTCCCATCTCTAGGGCTGTATCAGAATTTTCCCGCCCTCGCCCCTCAAAGCCATCTCGAACGCTTCGTTGATCTCATCGAGGGGCATCTTACACGTTACCAGAGGAGCTACATCAATCCTCCTGTCTTTTATGAGATCGAATGCGTAAGGATACTCACCGTCCGAAAAACATATAGACCCCTTAACGGTAAGCCCCTTCAGCACGATACTACTGATCGGCGTTTCAACCCAGTCAAAGCATATCCCGGCAACAACGATTGTTCCACCCTTCCTCACTAGAGGTATTGACTGCTGTGACGTCTCGACGTTGCCCGCGCATTCGAACACGATGTCCGGCCCTGTCCCATGCGTCAGCTCCAGAATTCTGTCTACCGGATTGGTCAGGTTCACGTCTACAACCTCGTCCGCCACATCCCTAGCGATCTCAACCCTGGACTGGCTTTTCTCAGTACCATATACCGCTTTGGCGCCCAATGCTCTTGCCACCCGCGCTACGAGCTGTCCGATGGGGCCCAAACCGAGCACCGCAACGGTATCGCCTTCCTGCATTTGGGACAATCTGATAGCATGCACGGCGCAGGTCGTTGGCTCGATCAAGGCCGCATGCTCATAGCTCAGGTCGTCAGGCAGTCTATGGAGTTGATAGTTCGCAGCCTTGGTATAGGTGGCGAAAGCGCCCTGATATTGCTCCAACGCCACATAGAACTGGTCACAGAGTCCTATTTCCCCACGTTGACACCAGTAGCATCTACCGCATGAGATACGTGGCTCAACTGCCACTCGATCCCCGATGCTCCATCCCTTCACATCTGACCCCACCTCAACAATATCTCCCGAGAACTCATGACCAGGCCTTATGGCTGTCCCCATCTCGTAGATGTGCAGGTCGGAGCCGCATATTCCGCAGTACTGCACTCTTATCAGGACCTCGTCCTTGCCCAAGACAGGGTCAGGCACCTCTCTGACTGCAAATCTTCTGCTGTCTTCCAATATCGCTGATCTCATCTTGTTCCCTCCTCATCGAACCCATTCTCTATGAAAGCATAATACAACAACGAAGGCCTTCTTGAAAATCTCCCCTTTGCATGCAGGAAAGGGATTTAAGTAAGGCCTGGATGGGGGCGGCGACTTTTCCCTAGAGGAAATTGACCGTCGACATATATTGACTGGCTCGCAGGAGGTCGCGTATCGCTCGCTGCTCCTCCTCATCCGTGATCGGCTCGATCTCAGATAAGGCCTCGCCCTTTTCGTTTGATTCGTACTTCCATCGCGTCACATACCCCCTTACGTTCACGCTCACCAAACGTGAAGCGTAGCTACAGTCACAGAATGTGACATCCGAAGCCTCAGCGCAGAGATAGAGAACACTTCGGCCTCGGTACTCCAACAGCCCCTCGGTGACGCTGTAGGACCTCCCTTCAAAGCCGATATCTTCATTCTGAGGCAGATGAGCATAGACGTACTTCATTCACAATAACCTTGTCAATGTAGGGGCGGGTTTGAAACCCCCTTCAAAGCCGATATCTTCATTCTGAGGCAGATGAGTAGGGGCGGGTTTGAAACCCGCCCCTACATTTGTTGGGTCAATCTCACTTTCAGTTCGCCAGAGTCCAGGCCCTGTATAGCTAAAACCTTACGCCGACTGTTATGTCCCCGTATGATCGCCAGGTCATCCCTTGATACACCCAGCGCCTGAGCCACAAGTGCCAGCAACGCCTGGTTGGCCTGGCCCTTGCGGGGTAATGCTGTAACCCTTGCCCGGAGGACGCCGTCCCTGAACCCTGCTATCTCATTGCTTCTGGCGCCGGGCTGCAAATGTACCTCGACTGTCGTTTTCTTATGCGCCATACTCTTCCTGCAATCAGTCGCACACTCCGCGGATTACCAGACCTCTAAACGCCAGTTTCACTAGTTTCGGGCTCATGTTGCCAGTCATACGTAATCACCGCAAGAAAGCCACGTAGCCGTTCAGCACCACATTGAGAGAACTCGCTACCGGCTGGCACTTGGCCTTAAGAAGGTGAAACACCTTGCCCTGCGCAGGCAGCTCCGAGAGGGTCTCCCAGTAGCCCATGCCCTTGGCCAGCACCAGGTCAGCAGCCTCAAATTCGGCCTTGAACTCGGATGAGGCCATGTCCATGTCGACACCGGGGGTATCGGTACCGGTGGTGATCACTCTGGGCAATTCCTTGACCATTCCGAACCGTTCCACATCGGCGAGAGTGATGTCATCCTGGACAGGTGACTCTTTCACCACATAGGTAACGGGGGCGTAACCTCCCAGCCTGTTCACCAGAGGCAGGTCGAAGGGCACCTCCCCAGCGTTGTCCGCCAGATAAAGGATGCTCTTCGCCCCCTCCAGTTCTCCCTCCAGCTTCGCTATGTCATCGATGACAAACTCCACTGGTTCCCCCATTTCCTCCACGATCTCCTTGAGGTCTTTGAAGAAATCTATGCTGTTTCCCCGAACAGCGAAGACAAGGCAGTTCCTGAGATCCCCCTCGGGATTGTGCTCCAAGCTCCGCTGGACTTCTGCGGCCATCCCCAACTCCGCTTCCTTGATCCTGTGGTAGGGATCAGGATTGCCGGTTAGCGCCCTGACCAGACGGTGCAGCGGCGTGGCAACAGCAATAGAGGTCTTATCTGTGGAGAACTCACGGTCAAGGAGAACAAGCCCTTCCTCTATCACCCTGGTCCTCAACCGGGGCTCCTCGGTAGCCAGCTCAGCAGCCTGACGAAGCAACCTCTCCAGACAGTACCGACATTCCTCGGCAGCTTTCATATATTCAGCCCTTCCTATTATACAGGACATATGCTGATCTCAAAAGGCATTTCATGTAACCGAGAGAGCTTGACAGACGGAGAGCAGTGGACTAGCATTGCCACAACGGAGATACCAAATTCAAATATCAAAATGTAAAAGGAGAAGGTGCAGCGGAAAATCCAAAATGGGTAGCGTCGTGACTCCTGTCACGACGAGTAATTCGTTGCCACAGGAGTGGCAACGCTACGCTTGCTGATAGTTGTTTTGCTCTTCTATCTTTGAGTTCTGACATCGTTTAGGGTTTCGGGCTTCGGACTTCGTGCTTAATTAAGGTTGATGCGTGACTATTTGATGCGTCCTTCACGGGATTCAACTAAAGGAGGTGGGGAATGGCGCAAGAAATAGGGCTTCTCTCAGTCTTCGACAGCGGCAGGCTCAAAGAACCACCGTCGCTCTGGCTATCGCTCCTCAAGTGGTTGTTGCTCACTCCACGTCTTGTCCTCCTCGTACTGCTAGGACTGGCACTTCTAGTTAGTAATGTCCTGTCCTATTTAGCTGTCCTGTTCACTGCCAGGTTTCCGCAGGACAAGTTTGACTTCGCCGCAGGGGCTGCGCACTGTACCTGGCGTGTCGGATTCTACAGTCTGGAGGAATTCATCTATCGGAACTGGTCGAACATCGATTGGGGCTCAGCGCTGGAACTCTACCAAACCGACAAGCACGGCGGCAGGCGATTTCCGGCCGGATCCTGGACCATAGATTTCCTGGCACGCGATAGAGACACAAACGATCTTGTCATAATTCAGTTGAAGAGAGGAGATACCAGCGATTCAGCGGTGGGTGAGCTCCTGCGATACGCTAGCTGGGTCAGGGAGAAGATTGCTTCCGAAAGTCAGCATGTTAGAGGAATAATAATCGCGAAAAAGGTAGATGCGGCATTACAGTATGCCGTGAAGAACCTGGCATTCGTCGAAGTCAAAACATATGAGGTTGATTTCCACCTCAGCCTCAAAACCTCCAAGGCAGTGACACCCCCTGAGAGTGCTGTTGAGCCCGTTGAAAAGCAGGCGCCAAAAGCCCACTAATCACCAGGGTGATCCCAGGTCAAGCGTTATGTCAACAAGCCCTTGACACGGTATCACTTGGAGCATAGAATTCGACTACATAGACTGTATCCCACCAGGGTCATAAGATACTGGTGGGATACTATAACGGAGGCCGGTAATGTTTATGAGCGATGTAATGACCTGCAACGTCACTACCATCCCCAGTAGTACATCACTCGCTGCGGCCAGAAGGATAATGGATGCCCATCGCCTGCGTCGCTTGCCTGTCGTGGATAAGGGACTACTGGTAGGCGTAGTCACCCGTGATGCGCTCGACAAGGCTGGCCCTTCCCGGCTTACGAGCTTCAACATTCATGATATCACTCGTGTATTGAACAAGGTTAAAGTCAAGGAGGTCATGGTCAAGGATCTGGTAACGGTCAGCCCTGATGCCACAGTGGAGGAGGGGGTGACCCTGGCGCAGAAAAAGAAAGTGGGAGCCCTGCTCGTGGTGGATGACGGCAGGCTGATGGGCATAGCCACCACCAACGACTTCTTCTACAAGATACTTAACCCTATCCTGGGGATAGACAAGCCCGGCTCCCGGCTTGTGGTCCGGAATTGTGAAGGGACCAGAGATATCGAAAAGGTGGTCGCTGCCATAAACAAACTCGGCCTAGACGTAATAACCATGTTCATGCTTCCTATACCTGAGCGGGAAGCAAATAGCTTCGTCGTCCATCTGAGTTCAGAGGATCCCACTAACCTGATCGCGGAGTTGCGCCTGCTGGGCTTTACCGTCGAAAGAAGGGCGCGCTGATTTCTTCTTGATCATGGCTGAGGTTATTGAGGGCAAGTTCAAGGCGTGGACCAAGGGGAAAAGCGCTGTGGAGGCGCGGGTAAACATCTACGAGAAAATAAGAGACATACCTTACGCTACAATCCCCGAAATTAATGATTCCAAGAGATACGTAGAAATACTCAGCCTCGGGAAGGGCTCGTGCACGCCGAAGCATTTGCTCCTCGGCGATATGTATCAAAGACTTGGAATGCAAGTTCTATATGTAGTGTATCCCTTCAGATGGGACGAGGTTGAAATAGAGTATCCGCCTCAGCTTATGAGGCTGGCTAGAGAGCTTCCCCTGAGTCATCACCTTGCCTGCAAGGTAGATATAGATGGAGAACTCATTCTCGTCGATGCCACGCTCGATCCCCCGCTCAAGAAGTTAGGTCTCCCCGTGAACGAGGAATGGGATGGCGTTAGCAATACGGCGCTCCCCATAATTCCTTGTGGTGAAGAACAGATATATCATCCCGCCGAGGTATCTCTTATGCAACCACAGCATGACGAAAGATCACTTGCGTTCTACAGCGAGCTCAACCGCTGGCTGGAAGTAGTGAGAGGGTCTTGAACCCGTTGGGCTACACCACATAGATGCTTTTATAGAAGTTTTCTGAGAGTTCCTCGAAGTTGGCGCGGTAATATCTCAAGGCGTCGGGCAGATAGTCCACAATGTCCTGCGCCGTGATGCCGTCCTCCCCCTTTTCTCTCGCCGCCAAGTCACCGGAGAGTCCGTGCATAAAGACACCTATTCTCACAGCCTCTCCAATGGGCAATCCCAGCCCGTACATGGCTGCAACTGCGCCGGTGAGCGCATCACCACTTCCAGCGGTGGCCATTCCGGGGTTGCCGCTGGTGTTGATGTACACAGTCTCGTCGGGGTAGCCTATGAGCGAGTGGGCTCCTTTAAGCACAATGATGGCGTTCAGCTCCCTTGCCGTTCTCTGAAGCACATCCATCTTGTTCTTGTTTACATCATCTACTGCCATCTTGGTGATCCGGGCCATCTCGCCGCTGTGTGGCGTAAGTATCGTCGCTGCCCCCCTCGCTCTGACAAGCTCTATCTCACCAGCGATTGCGGTGATCCCATCGCCATCTATGAGCAAAGGGACCTCGATGCGCTTCGCCAGCTCCCTTGCCAGCTCCTGAGTCTCCGAGTTAAGAGAGAGGCCAGGGCCCAGAATGACCATGTTCACATTCTTCGAGAACTCCAGGAGTTCGTCCTTGCTTTCCAGGGCTAAACTTCCCGAACCGGTCTCCCTCTGAGGAAGAAAGACGATCTCGCTTCCTTTGCTTGCCAGGAATGGCGAGATGGACTGCGGTGTGGCAAGGTAAGAAAGCCCCCCACCAGCTTTGAGGAAGGAAAGAGCGGAGAAATAGGGCGCGCCCAGGTAGCTCGAAGAGCCCGAGATGAAGAGAGCCCTGCCATAGCTTCCCTTATGAGTGTCCTTCTCCCTTTGAGGGAGTCTGACAAGATCATTCACATGAACTTTTATGGAATCTGCTTCATAGAGCGACGGCGGAAAGGAAATATGAGATACGTAGAGCTTGCCGCATAGGTCAAAGCCCGGATAGAGCATGTTCCCCACTTTGGGAAGTCCATAGCTTATTGTATAGTCGCTCTTTACAGCCGCGCCCATCACCTCCCCCGTATCACCGTTTACGCCCGAGGGGATGTCGAGGCTGAAAACCTTTTTCTTGCTCTCATTTATCAACTCAATGGCATCCTTGTATATTCCTGAGGTCTCCCTCATAAGACCGGTCCCGAATATGGCATCGACGATGGCATCGCAGTGGGAGGTGGCTCCCTCCAGTTGGTCGATCGACTCGACATCGTGGACCTCTATTGGCATCCTGGAAATAATGTCAAGATTGCTCTTTGCCGGTTCCCTCAGCTTATCCCTGTCCCCCAGCAGAAAGACCTTCACCTCTCCCCCACTGGAGTGAAGCTTCCTGCCGACCACGAATCCATCCCCCCCGTTGTTGCCAACGCCGCAGAAAAGGACAAACCTCTGCCCCTTCACGCCAAATTCCTTCAGAATAACAAAATACGAGGCCTCACCCGCATTCTCCATCAGAATCTGCTGGGTGATGCCGAACTCCTCCGTGGCCCTACGGTCCAGATTCCTCATCTCCTCAACCCGGCTTACTTTCATTCGCCAATCCTCCATCCTCGTTTTCCGCTTTCTAAAGCCCTATCCTGCCGGCCACCTCGCGCATACCCATAATCACATCGCCGACCAGGTCTCCCAACTCCACACCCAGCATCTCCGTCCCCTTCTCTATTACGGAGCGATTTACACCTGCAGCGAATGACTTGTCCTTCCATTTCTTCATCACCGACTTTGGCTCCAGGTCTGCCACGCTTCTCGATGGTCGGATTATGGCCACCGCTGCAATAAGGCCGGTCAGTTCATCGACAGCATAAAGCGTCTTCTCCACGTTAGTTTGCGGCTCAACGTCACTGCATATGCCCCAGCCATGAGACACAATCGCTCGTATGTACTCCTTGGGCCAACCACGTTCCTCCAGTATCTCCTGCGTTTTCTTGCAGTGCTGCTCCGGAAAACGTTCGTAGTCCAGGTCATGCGCCAGTCCAATGATGCCCCACTTCTCCTCATCCTCGCCCATCTTACGGGCCATGTAGCGCATCACTCCCTCAACGCAATAGGCATGCTTCAGCAGGCTCTCAC
>CAZCXP010000038.1:0-18118 GCA_964502665.1 uncultured Dehalococcoidia bacterium
CGCGGGGATGACATCGTGTCTGCCGATCGAGTGCCTTTTTCCTGTCATTCCTGCGAAAGCAGGAATCCACAAGGGGGTCCAGCCTCCTAGGAGCATCCGTGGCCTTAAGGGCTGCCACCTCCGCTTGCCACCACGCCTGTCCTTCTTCCTTTGCGCCTGGGAGGCCGCTTATGCGTCCACAACCCCTTGAGGAATTCTCGGTTCAGCAGGTGCTTATTATCCGCTACATCCAGGAGGTCCCGGGACACATTGCTCTCAAAGTAGGCCACCTCGACATACTTGCCCAGGTTTTTCACCGCTTGCAGGGCATAGGCGAAGTCCGAATCCCCGCTTACCAGAACCGCCACGTCATAGAGGTCATTCCAGGCGAAATGCAGCAGGTCTGTGACCAGCATAACATCGATGCCCTTTTCCACAGGAATACCCTGCGCCAGCTTGGTGCTCCCCAGGCGTGCCTCTAAATACGGTGTTTCACGAAGATTGTTGAGAAACTCCTGCTGCTCTCGGTAGGCATCAGGCCGCTGGCTGGGGTCTTGCAGGACATTGTAATAGTAGGCTCGAAACAGGTGCCGCGATCCGCAGAGCTTACTGATAAACTCGGCAAACTTGATGTCATAGCGACTGAAGTTAGCACGCAGAGCGTGATACAGGTTGCTCCCGTCTATGAAAATCGCCACTCTATCTTCGGTGGATTCCCCCATGGGCTTCTCCTTCAAAAACGCTACCAGGCGAATAATACGCAATTCTCACCAAGCCGTCAAGTCGAAGCGACCCGGATGCTTTCCAAGCGTGACGACGGTCAGAATCGCTTCTACTCCCTGATCAGCAAGAGAAACCCCAGCATCGCTGCGCCCGCCATCGCCGCCCCGAAGAAGAAGGGCGCTTCCGGCCCGACCAGATGCCACAGCCAGCCCGCGATCACGCTCGCCGGCAGCAGAGAGAGCCCCACAGCCGTATGATAGAGCCCGTAGGCGGTGCCCCTCCTCCCCGCCGGCACAAGGTCACAGACAAAAGCCCGCGATACTCCCTCAGCCACGCCGTAGTAGAGCCCGTAGAGCGCAAACAACAGCCACACCTGCCACGCCGCCGATGCCACGGCAAGCCCCAGATAGGCAAGGGCATAGATCGTCCAGCCAACCGCGATAACACCCTTCCTCCCCAGCCTATCCGAGACCAGCCCCGCGGGCAAAGCTGCTACAGCATAAACCAGGTTAAAGGCCACGAACAGGAGGAGAATCTGAGGAACCGAGAAGTCAAGGTTCTGGGCGCGAAGGATGAGGAAAGCATCGCTGGAGTTGCCCAGGGTGAACACGACCACTACCAAGAGAAAGAGCTTGAAGCGGCGATCGAACCCCTTTTTGCCCTCACCAGCGCCCGAAAGCGGCCCGTTGGCCGAGCAGCTAATCCCTGTGGAATCGGCCCCCTTCCCCCGCTCCCGGACGAAAAACAGGAGAACGAGCACAGCAAGCACCGCGGGGGCTATCCCCACGAGCACAATGGTCTGAAACGCATCCCTAGTGAGCTCAAGCCCGCCCCTCTGCACAAGATAGACAACCATAGCCGCCACCGCGAGGCCAACTACAGCGCCCGCAGTGTCCATGCCCCTATGGAGGCCGAAGCTCTTGCCCATCTCCTCAGGAGGAGCGGAATCGGCAACCAGGGCATCGCGAGGCGAGGTCCTGATCCCCTTCCCCACCCGGTCTACGAAGCGCACCACCGCCACCACACCCCAGGTGGTGGCGAAGTACAGGAAGGGCTTGGCTAGGGTGGAGACGCTGTATCCAAAGACAGTCAGGCCCTTCCGCCGCCCCAAACGGTCGCTGAGCCAGCCACTGAGCACCTTGAGCAGGCTTGCGCTGCCTTCGGCAATCCCTTCGATGAGGCCAATGACCGGCGTCCCCACTCTAAGCACGTTCAACAGGAACAAGGGCACGAGCGTGAAGATCATGTCGCTGGAGACATCGGTGAGGAAGCTCACCACGCCCAGGAAGAAGACGTTGCGACTGAACCCAAAGAACCTTCTTCTATCGTCCTGTTCCATGCCTTATTTGTCCAAGAGTACCTCGTCTACCAGTTCGGCGATTTTCTTCCTCGCCTCCGCGAGAATCACCATCCCCTGCTCCGTTATGCTGTAGTACTTGCGCACCTTCCCATCGACCACTCTCCTCCGCACAGAGAGATAGCCCGCTTTCTCAAGCCGATGAAGGGTGGGATAGAGGGTCCCAGGGCTCAGCCGATAGCCATGCCGACCTAGCTCCTCCAGGATCTCAACTCCATATATCGGCTCTCTTGAAGCATGATAGAGGACGTGAATCTTCACGAAGCCGAGGAAGAAGTCCTTGAGCACAGCAGCCTCTTTAATATCGCCTGGCGATATCGCTATACGATATCACGCCTTGCCCTGTCTGTCAAGGTAGGGGCGACCCGACGGGTCGCCCCTACTTTTGTTGATGAGTATGAGCGAAAGATGTATTATACTGATAAGCTGTGTATCAAGATACTATTGCCGCAATATCCACCCCCATAGGCGAGGGCGGGATCGGAATCGTGAGGTTGAGCGGGAAGGAGGCCCGGCCTATTGCCCAGAGGCTGTTCCCCAAGCCACTAGCGAACCGACGTCTGGTCTATGGGCACATAAGCGACCCTGAAAATGGAGAGGTTGTTGACGAGGTGCTCGTGGCCTACATGGAGGCACCTCACACCTATACCAGAGAGGACCTTGTCGAGATCAACTGCCATGGGGGGCCTCTGCCTCTACAGCGCGTCCTGGAGCTAACCCTGCGCTACGGCGCCAGGCTGGCTAACCCCGGCGAGTTCACCCTGAGGGCGTTCCTCAACGGCAGGATAGACCTGGCGCAGGCGGAGTCGGTTTTGGACGTGGTTCAAGCCAGAACCCAGGCCAGCCTCCGTCTGGCTGTGCAGGGCCTGGGGGGCAAACTCTCGGAGCCGATCAGGGAAGTGCGCAGCGACCTGATGGAGATACTTGCCTATCTCACCGCCAGAATCGACTTCCCCGAGGACGAGGTTGAGGAACAAGACATCTCCCAGCCTCTGGAGAAGGCGCAGTTGACTTTGCAGGACCTTATTGCCAACGCCGATGCCGGCATCGTCTACAGACAAGGGGTGAGGACCGCTATCGTGGGACGACCCAATGTAGGAAAGTCGAGCCTGTTGAACCGCCTGCTGCGCCAGAGTCGGGCGATTGTTACCACCACCCCCGGCACCACCCGCGATACCCTGGAGGAAGTGGTAAATCTAAAAGGCATACCCTTCCTCCTCATTGACACCGCTGGTATCATTGACAGCAGGGACGAGGTGGAAACCCTGGCGGTGGAACGAAGCAAGAAGGCCATCGAGCAAGCCGACTTCGTTTTGTTTGTACTCGATTCCAGCGAGGCGCTGGCCGACTCAGACAGGCAACTAATCGATCTTCTCACTGAGAAAACAGTGCTGGTGGCAGCCAACAAATGCGATCTGCCGCCTCAGGTAGACGTCAACGGGCTGCCCTGGCTGCAAGTCTCGACCTCGGCGCTCACCGGGGAGGGGCTCACCGATCTGGAGAACGGAATGGTGAACTCCGTCTTAGGGGGCAAGGTAATTACCTCAGATGCCTCGCTGGTGACCAACCCTCGCCACAAAGAGGCGCTGCTGCGAGCAAAAGAGCATCTAGACCAAGCCCAGACCGCTATCGCAGACGGCCTGCCCGACGACTTCGTCACCATCGATCTCACCGCAGCCTTGAACGCCCTGGGAGAGATAACAGGAGAGGCAGTTACCGAGGAGCTCCTGGAGACTATCTTCAGCCGGTTCTGCATCGGGAAGTAGTACATGGGAAAATCCTAAATACTAATTTCGTCCGGCTGAGCTCACGACGAAGTCTAAGCACTAAACAAATTCAAATATCAAAATGCAAAAGGAAAAGCCGGTAGCGTCGTGACTCCTGTCACGACGAAGAATTCGTTGCCACAGGAGTGGCAACGCTACGCTGGCTGATAGCGCTTCGAATTTGGTGCTTAATTAAGGGGGGCCACATGAAATCTGTTAAGTTCTACCGAGAGCCTGAGTTACTCAATCCTTGCCTGGTTACCGCTTGGCCTGGCGTGGGCAACGTAGCACTAATCGCCGCCACATACCTAAAAGACAAGCTGGAAGCGGAGGAACTTGCGGAGATCGATCCCTCCGGCTTCTTCGAGCTGGGCGGTGTTTTCATCGAAGACAATTTGGTGGAGACGCCGACATTCCCTGAGGGCAAGTTCTACTACTGGGACAGTGGGCGCGAAGAAAAAGACATAATTTTCTTCCTGGCGGAGACACAGCCCGCTTCTGGAGCATATGAATACGCTGGCATAGTGTTAGATGTGGCGCAGAAATTCGGGGTGAGAAGAGTCTACAGCCTCGCTGCCGCCCTCACCGAATACCACCCCGATCAACCAAGAGTGCTGGGAGCAGCCAGCTCTCCCGAGTTGCTTGAGGAGTTGAAGAACTATGAGGTGGTGCTGGCAGGAGACTTCTACATAGCCGGACTCAACGGCTTGTTGCTTGGGGTTGCCGCGGAAAGGAACCTGGAAGGTGTTTGCCTGCTGGGTGAGACTGTGAAGTACGCAGCTAAGATGGCGAATCCGAGAGCTTCTCAGGCGGTGCTCATGGTTCTGACGAAGCTTCTCGGGGTGGAGATCGACATGGCCGAACTTGAGGAATTTGCCGGAAGTACAGAGAAGCAAATCAGGCAAATGGGCAACGAAATGAAAAGGGAGTTCCTGCAGCACTTCACCAAGCCGATTTGGGAACGCGAGGAGCATGAAGAGAATGGCTGAGGTATTAGAGAGCGCTGCAAAAGAGGTGCCCCGATAAATCGGGGCCGGGAGTCTGGGGGTGTCCCCCAGAAGCAAATCCTAATGTCCAAACTCGAAATCCTAAACAAATTCAAAATCTAGATGGCCAAAATTCAAAACGTTTGCAGCATTTGAAGTTGGAACATTTGATATTGTTTAGAGTTTAGAATTTAGAAGTCCTTGGCAATGGCAGTCTCGCCCTTCGAACCGCCCTCCACCGTGTCTGACTTCAGCTCTGGCTCCTCAACACTCGCGGCCTCGGCAACCGGCTCAGACGAAGGCACCGGCTCATTGAAAACCGCCTCCAGCGCCTCGCCCTCGAGCGTCTCCTGGATGATCAAGCGCTCCGCAATCTGAACCAGCTTGGCCTTGTTCTTGGTCAGGATATCCTTGGCCTCAGTGAAAGCACGATAGATAAGGCCATTAATTTCCTCGTCAATCTCGTCAGCAACCTTATCGCCGTAGTCCTTCTGCTCATCCACCATCCTCCCCAGGAAGACCAACTCCTCCCTGCGGCCAAAGGTGCGCAAACCCATTTTCTCGCTCATGCCGTACTCTTTGACCATCTTGCGGGCGAGGGCTGTGACCTGCTCCAGGTCACTACTCGCTCCCGTAGTCACCTCTGCATTCCCGAACATGATCTCCTCGGCGGCGCGTCCCCCGAGGTAGGTCGTCATAGTGTCTCGCAACTGCGCTATGGAGTAAAGGTGGCGATCCTCGGTGGGAAGTTGCCTGGTATAGCCGCCAGCCATGCCACGGGCCACGATGGAAATCTTGTACACTGGGTCAGCATGGGGCAGCATACGTGCTACCACAGCATGGCCAGCCTCGTGGTGAGCAATAACCCCCTTCTCCTTCTGGCTGACAACACGGCTCCTGCGCTCCGGCCCGAGCTGGACGCGCTCAGTTGCTTCCTGGAACTCATCCAAACTAATCTCTTTCTTATTGCGCCTCGCTGCCAGCAGAGCAGCCTCGTTAACCAAATTCGCCAGATCAGCGCCGCTAAAAAACGGGGTCTGCTTGGCGATAACATCCAGGTCGGCATCCGGGCCCAGTGGCTTGCCCTTGGCATGGACCTCGAGGATAGCCTTTCGGCCGTTTATGTCGGGTTGATCCAGGATAACGCGGCGATCGAACCTGCCGGGGCGCAGTAGCGCCGGGTCGAGAATATCGGGGCGGTTGGTGGCCGAGAGGACGATTACCTTGGTGCTGGAGTCGAAGCCGTCCATCTCCACCAGGATTTGATTGAGCGTCTGCTCCCTCTCGTCGTGACCGCCCCCCAGACCAGACCCGCGGTGACGGCCCACGGCATCGATCTCGTCGACAAAGATGATGCACGGCGCATTGCGCTTAGCTTGATCGAAGAGGTCACGCACACGTGAAGCGCCCACCCCCACGAACATCTCAACGAACTCGCTGCCGCTAATGGAGAAGAAAGGAACCCCCGCTTCCCCGGCAACCGCCCGCGCCAGGAGGGTCTTGCCCGTACCCGGAGGACCAATGAGCAGTACCCCACGCGGGATGCGCGCGCCCAGGGCAATAAACTTCTCAGGGTATTTCAGGAACTCAACTACCTCCTCCAGCTCCTGCTTCGCCTCCTCGACTCCCGCCACGTCACCGAAGCTGATAGTCGGCCTATCGCCGCCAGCCAGCCGCGCCCTGCTCTTGCCAAAGGACATGGCTTGGCTCGAGCCGCCCTGTGCCTGACGCAGCATGAATATGAGCAACGCACCAAAAAGGATCAGCGGCAGGAAGTTGATCAGTATGCTGGCCCAGTTGCCCCATCCACTCGACTTCTCGTAGGCAAGCTCGACCTTGCCGGCGTCGATCTGGCTTTTGAACACGTCGTACGCCTGAAAGTCCTCTTGCACAGTGGCCTTAAGCGTCTTGTCATCTGAGACGGCAGTAAGCGACGTGCTTTTCTTGGTGACTTCCCATGTGCCGCCTGCTTGTACCTCCTTAATCAGCTCCGACGCGGCGACGCTCTCGCCACCACCGCCCCCACTGGGCGAGATGACAATGAAGAAGATGGCTATCACCGCCACCAGGACCACGAGCCAGATAATCAGTTTTCGAGATATCTTCGGCATCTCTTTTTCACCTATAAAAAGGCACTCTAATTATACCACACCAGAGAGGAAAAATTAAATGGACTATAGTAGGGGGTAGGCCGTTCAAAAGTTGGTTACTCCTTTTCAGCCCACCTAGAAAGAATGAAAAGGCTTTCCATCGAGTAGGGGGGGCAGCCTTTTCTCAGGGGAGTGTCGCCCATTTACGTCACAGTATTTTGCGCCACCAGCAAGCCGTCTCGCTAGCTCTAGGAAACAACCATCCCCTGGCCAAGCGTCTCACCCCTTATCTCCGGCTTGTAGTAGGAATAGGCCTGGGAGCTGACGCCCTTGGCCTTGACCGGGTACATCGCTCTTGCATTGAAGCTGAAAGCTACCACGTCTCCGGGCAGCATGTTCTCGATGTAGAATATGACCTTCCTTCCAGCGACCTCATAGCGCTTGATCTTCTCCTCCTTCTCAACAACCTCGACTATGGACTCCCTGACCGGGGCAAAGCCGGTTGGGACCGACACATCCAGGACCACCATCCCGGCCTCCATAGGTATGGGGGGAGCAAACTCAAGCTCCACCGATACTTCAACCAGGTCGTTTACCTCCACCTGGGTGGTATTGTAATCAACGTCTATCTTCAGGATTTCATCTCCCTGCTCTTCTTCAGGGAGGTTGAATCTCGTTACCACCTGAGCTATAGCCTCCCCCTTCCCCTCCACGCTTATCTCGACCTCTTCGTCTGTGGGGACTTCCACCACCTGAAGGACATCGAAGTTATCCTGCGTTACTGTGAGCACCTTCTTTTGTCCTCCGGCCTCTATGCTTATCCTCAGATCGACATCAGCCCGGGCGTCGGTGGCATACCCGGTGAGGGCCTGCAAGGCAACCACCGTGTCTTGAGTGGAACCGTAGCCCCCGTAGGCGTTTCTCTGGGACACCAGCCACTTTGCGGCGCGCGAGGCATTGAGTGCATCACCATGCTTTATCAGGGCAAGCGTAGCATAGCCAGTGGCTTCGATGGCAACACTCCTGTTGGGCATCATCGGGCCTCGGGGCTGAATATCTTCCCCCTCGCCCCAGGGGAGGGGCTCAACTACCTCACCCCAATGCAGGCCGTTCTCATCCTCGTGTGCAAGCCCCATCAACTTCTCATACGCTTCATCGGTACTGCCGCTTCCACCAAGCTCAAGGGCATAGGCTACTATCGCCATGGTATAGGCGTCTTCTATCTCCATAAGCTCGCTCTCCAGGAAGCCAATGGCTCTGGCTGAAGCGACTTTCTCCCCCGCCTCCAGCAGAGCTATGGCAACATAGGCGGTGAGAGCGTTCTTCCCTTGGAGGCCGCCCATTATTTCCTGGTGGCAGATAAAGCCAACAGGATCGAAGGAGCCATCGGCATTCTGATGGGCGGTGATCCAGTCCTGAGCCTCGTCCAGGATGCTGTCATCGATGTAGATCAGGTCCACGGCCTGGGAGAAGGACTTCAGAACAAAGGCAGTAAGGAAAAGGCTACCCTCCTCATCACTCTCTCCAAAGGCGGAGAAGCTGCCGTCCCTGTGCCTGTAGGTAAGCTCCCTTTGATAGCCGGTGATCATAAGTTTCTCTGCCTTGGCCATTATCTCCGGCTTGAGCTGTCCGCTCTCCTCAAGATACCTGGTGATGAAGACGTCGGGAGCGAACACAATCATGTTCTGCTCGCCGCAGCCAAACGGCATCTGGATGAGTCCCTCCAGCCCGTCGATGGTCTGAGTCAGATAGCTGGAGGTCACTGCCACATACGCCCTGCCGGAATCCACAACCACGAACGGCGGTATCGAGGTGCTCACAAACTCGGTGCTTCCGGCGGAAAGGACCAGGTTCTCAACAATCTCTCTGGAAACTCCCTCGGGCTCGACGATGAGGGTCTTGATCACGGCATCCGCAGCCTCTTCGCTCCTGGCGATCACCTTGAGTTCCTTGATTCCAAGCTTCTTGGGCCTGATTTTGAATTCCACGCCCCCAACATCGTTGGCCCCTATTTCCACCGTCTTTGCCGATTCGTCCAGCAGGTCAAACCAATCCTCCTCCTCTATTTGCACCAGAACGCTCTGGGGCTGGTCAAGGTAGTTATAGACCGCCACCCCGACAGGGAACTCCTCGCCCCTTATCGCCGAGTAGGGCAGGTCGGCCTTGAGGAAGAACGGCTGGAATGCCGTGAGCTGGGCTTCAGCAATCCCCAGGCCTTTCTCCTTGGACAGGGCAACGGCACGCAGCATCCAGGTGGTAATCGTATCTGGAACCGTGACCTCCAGGGTGGCCTTCCCCTGGGAGTTGGTAGTTATCTCCTCCCAGAGCCAGGTTTCAGGGAAGTACTGCCTTACCCTCTCGATTTCGGCAAGCCCTTCTGCATTGACTCCTACGACCACTCCCGGAGCAGGCGTTGGAGCAGGCATCATGGCTTCATCTTCCAGAACTCCTCCTTGAGCGAATAACCGTACATCTCCGCCCCACATTCCCGGCGCTTTGTCGGACCTATACTCTTTCCCCTCCGGTATCTCATTGTTGCTGAGCACCACCACCCCGGCGTCCTCGAAGATATCCTTGGCTCCCTTGACATCTACTCCCGTGAAGATCGAGAACTCGTGAAGCTCCACCTGTGGCTCCATATACAACCTCTCAAGCTCGTCAAAGACCTGCTGCAAATTCAGCCGGTTCTCGGCAAGGATGAAGACCGACTTGTCCACTGCCACGATCCCGACCTTCGATTCGCCCTCGGTTTCGACGTTTATTTCGAGTGCCTCTCCAGGACGGGCTTCCTCCTCACTGAACTCAACCTTCACACTGTGTGGATACCGTGCCGAGACCTTGAAGGGTATATAGTCCGCTGCCACCTCACTGTTGGGCAGGATTTGATAGACCAGGAGCTTGGAAGAAGGCGTCATCTGAGGAGTTGCGACGAAGGCTATCTCATTGCTCCTGGTGAAGTCCGTGAAGACCACCTTGTCCCGGGAGACAACCTCATAGTAGAAGTTGGCGGCTTCCCTGGTGGAGCGAACCTTGAATATGATTTCCTCCCCTATTTGGGGAATGCCCTCGCTCACCTGCTCAACGTGAATGAAGTTCCCTGAGGGGGAGTAGCCAGCCTCCACCATCCTTGAAGCCCGGGCCGGCTCCACAGAGGACACTGGGGTCAGCTCAAAGCATTCTATTATCAGGGCTACGCTATTTTCGGGAGGAGTTACCTCAACCAGCGCTTTGCCATCACTTGTCTCAGTCTCTTTCTCCTCCTTGCCTTCTTCTTCCAGTTCCTCGTTGAAATAGGTTACATTCACCTGTACTCTTGCATCTATGGGCTCATTGTCCGGGGTTTCGGTGATTATCAGGAAGCCGAAAGGCAGAGTGGGCTTGAAAACCAGACTTTCGGGGATTATCTGGATGTTGAGAGGTGAACTGGAGACGGTGAGCAGTTTACTGGAGCTTTCCTTGTAGCCGGTGGCGTTCTCCTCAACGGTGACGTCGAGCATGACATTGCCCAGTCCTCCTGCTGCCGGGACACCGGCGACATATCCAACAGCAGGGAGCTCGAACGCTGCTTCTCCGTCAATCGCTGCGGTGAAAGTGGCATATTCCTCCCATTCGCCAACATATCTTGATGCTTTGATTACAAGGTCCCCCTTGACCGCTTTGCCAAAGCTGTATTCCGCCACTACTTTGCCGTTGATGGGTTCACTGACCAGGAACCACTCCCTGGGAAGCTCCACTTTGACCTCATACTTCGGCAGCACATATTCCTCCACCCGCACGTCTAGCTGAGTGTCAGCCTTTTCCGATGCGGCGGTTATCTTCCACACTCCGAGGTTCGGCTCCTGCGAAATGGGCAAGTCCAAACTCACCATACCGTACTCATCCGTCTCTACCTCGCTGCGGAAGATCTTTATCCCCTTGGCATCGAGAACATCCACAGTGACGCTTTCGCTGGCAGGTCTAAGCTCCGGATTCAGTGTAAGCGCCCTCATATGGATTGTCTGACCGGGCTTGTAGATCGGCTTGTCGGTCTCCAGGAAGATAAGGAAGCTCTTCTCTACTCTTACCTTCGCTTCATCCGCGAAACCTTCTCCCTTAACCCTGATCTCATATTCGCCTTCTTCGACATCGGGAACCTCGAACTGTATTGTCCCCTTCCCGTTGATATCGCCGGCGACTCGGAGCACTCTTTCGCCGTCCTTGAACAAAGCCACCTCAACTCTCCCCGATGTCAGCGTTTCGCCTTTGAAAAGAGCCAGAGAAACAGCCTCTTGACCTCCTGCGTGCAGAACTTTGGGCACCACAGCTACGTAGCTTTCAACCGCCTCGGCGACGTGGCTGCAACCGGGCACGATTGAAGCCAGAAGGGCCAGGCTCAGTAAGAATGCGAGCCCTATAGATAATTTGGAACGCATGATTCCCCCTTTTAGTCTGATTCAATCACCTTCTAAAATATATAGACGCATGCGTGGGTAAGAAGGTTCCCGAAATTCATTCAGATTTATGGTCGAGCGCAGAATTGTTTGTAATTCCCCTCCCCTGGCGGGAGGGGATTGAGGGGAGGGGGAATTCACCCTCACCTACCCTCTCCCTTCAAGGGAGAGGGATTATATGCGACATTATGCGGAAGAGTTTGATACGACCATAGAGCTTCGCCAACTTGGGCGAATAGTGTTTTGGATTCTTCATTGACTCTCAGAGGTTTATTAGGTAGGATAAACCGGGTAAGAGGAAGTTCCGTAAGAATCAAGAAATAGACGAGGCCATGGCCCAACAAGGCTCTGCAGCCAACGCTGCTTCGAGTCGCGACTAGCTTGGTCTTTGGGTGTATAATTATTCATAATGGAGATTTGCGGGGGTAACAACTCATGAAGACGTATACAGCAGTTGTAGAAAAGTGCCCTGATACGGGCCTTTACGTAGGCTATGTACCTGGTTTCCCGGGAGCACACTCGCAAGGGCAGACACTGGACGAACTGAATGGTAATCTTCGTGAGGTTATCGAAATGCTTCTCGAGGATGGTGAGCCAGAGCTTGAGGCAGAATTCGTTGGGATTCAAAACGTGGTGGTTGCCTAATTGTGGGCAGAATCCCCGTTCTCAAACCGAGTGAGGTTGCTTCGATATTGAGCGCGTTGGGATTTGTGCAAGTGCGTCAACGGGGCTCCCATAAGCAGTATCGTCATCCAGATGGAAGATGTACAACCGTACCTTTCCATCAAGGGAAAGACATCTCTCCAGTCTTGTTACGTCAAATCGCCAAGGATATTGGCATTACTGTGGAAGAACTCCTGCAAGCAAGATGAGCAGTTCCTTTCCATTTCTGGATCCCCGCTTGCGCGGGGATGACATTGGGTCTGTCCATCAAGCGTCTTCTCTGTCATTCCTGCGAAAGCAGGAATCCACAAGCATTAATGGGGTGGGTGCAGCGCAGCGAAACCCACTGACATACCACATACCGTTCGTGGTGAGCCCTTCGGCTCCGCTCAGGACAGGCTTGTCGAACCATGAACGGCCCCCCGCGTACGCGGGGGCTCAGGGGGAACGGATCAGATCTCCTTCTAGGTCATTTGGTGGCGGTTTTCCTGGAACCGGCTGTAGCAAGCCTTCTTTTTCTCACAGAGGGCTGCTCCCTGACCTCGACTATACTCTCAAGGTCCCGGTTATAGCCGCACTGCAGGCATCGCTCGTACCAGCCATCGATGTCTCTGTCGAGGAAGATGTCCCCCTTACATTTGGGACAGCCCTTTAATCTCCACATTTCTCCATCGCCCCCTTCCCACAACCTCTCACTATCTTCTCTCTCAGGGAAACAGTTTAGTCTGCAAAGTGCTGCCTGTAAGTGACTTTTGTCTCACAGGGGAAAGTTAGCTTCAGGAATGAGCAGGAAGGAGGCCGTCCCATCGAGTACGACTATTGACAAAAGTGTGAAAAGGTGCTATATTAAGCTGTCGCCTCGGGTGGGTGAACCAGCAAGAAGAGGCCAGCCCGCAAGCTAGGGAACGAGTAGGAAACCAAAGGGACCGGGGGGCGGGCGAGGCCGGCGGAAGCTGGGGAGGTCACCTGGGGCGTTTTTTTGCGTCTTTGCCCTGGCTTTCGCTTTTCTCCTCCTCCATCAAAGCGACAAAGGGCAAGTTGCGGTATTCTTCTTGATAGTCCAGCCCGTAGCCCACCAAGAATTCATCAGGGACCTCAAAGCCCACATAATCCAGGTGAACATCTGCTAGCCGACGAACTCGCTTGTCCAGGAGTGTGCAAACTCGCAGGCTGGCTGGGTTTCGTGCCTTCAGGTGGCTCAGCACGAAACTCAAGGTCATCCCTGTATCTACAATATCTTCTACAAGAAGGATATGGCGTCCTTCTAGACTTATACCAACATCCGTAGTGACGCGAACTGCCTTTCCACGCTCTCCCCCGTAATATGAGATAGCCATGAAGTCCACATCTGCTGGAACCGTGAGGTAACGCATCAGGTCTGCCATAAAACAGAATACACCTCTCAGCACTCCTAGCAACATGGGATGGCGCCCCTCGTAGTCGTGCGAGATTTCCTTGGCCAGCTGGCCCACCCTTTTCTGGATCTGGGGAGCGCTGAGGAGTACTCTCCCCACGCCATGGGTTTTTGGCCCTGCCAGGGGCCCGTGTCCGTACTTAGCCAACAGGCGGTCATAATCCCGACGAGCCAGGAGCTTGATATTGACCTCGGGATAGAGCTCACGCAGTCGACGCACCTTGCGCCTTTTTTCCCTGGTGAGCCCGGGCTTCAGGGTGGTCATCTCTACATAGAGGTCCAGAGCAGGCAAGTGGAAATCAGGGGTGAACATCTCAGTCGCCTTCCCCTCCCATTGCAGCGCGAAGGAGCGCGGCTCGTAAACCCACTCGATCTGGTAGAAGTCGAGAAGCCTTGCGAAATCCTCCTCGCTGGGATGGGCGAAAGCGGATGGCTTGAGCTGCGACGTCAGAGGGGTGGGGCGAGATGAAGGTTCGTCTTTGCCCTCCGGGCGCTGCCTTTCCGCCTCGCTGAAGCGGCCTGACTCCAGGACGACGGCGGTCAGGTTGGCTACAGTGATGAGGAACTGCCCTTCCGCCGCGGTAAACTCACGCCGAGTGCGGCTGTAGACGCGTAGAATGCCTACTACCTCTCCCCTGATCTTGACAGGAACACTCAAGATAGAGACAATGCGCTCCTGCTGGGCCAACTCCTGGAACTGTATGCGGGGGTCGGTGGCCACATCCAGAATTGTCACTGCCCTCTCATCTAAGCCCTCGGTGAGGCTCTTCTCCGCTTCTATGAACCCCTTTCTGAGGTAGCGTTCGCTGAGACCATGCGAGGCAGTATGAAACAGCCTCCTCCTTTGTGCGTCGAGGAGCATCAAGGAGCAACCACGCACCCCCAGGGCTCGCGCCGCAGCTCTAACCAGGAGGTAGAGCTTCTCGCTGGCGGTGATATCCGAGCTAAGTGCTTCCGCCATATCACCAAGAGCTCTGTTGAAGCCAAGGGCCTGCTTGCTCATAACTGGTCTCTCGTGATATCCTCTGTGAGGAATCGCTCCTCTCGCCCTTCAGGGAAAAAGGTCAGTTCAATTATAGGGGAACGATAAGCTTGAGGCAAACTCTCAAAGATACTAACGATTGGGCTGTAGCCCCCCAGAACGGCGGTTTTCGAGCTATTGACAGCTTTGGGCAGGGCTGATAGCATTCTGGAGCATGGTTGCTGCCACAGGGCATAGCCTTTGCATGGGGGCAATCCTAGCGGGAGCGTGAATGGTGTGGAGACTCTGGGCCATCTCGGCGCTTGTTCTAGCCCTGTTGACTCTGGGACTAGCAAACCTAGGCTGCGAGCAATTGGTTACCGATTCTGGGGGGGGCGAGGTCGCTGAGGCTTGGGTCGTCAGGTATGACGGCCAGACAGACGATGACAGTGCTCTGGCCCTGGCTTTGGATGAACCGGGCAATATCTACGTCACCGGCTATAGCTGGGGTCACGACAGCTTAAGCGACTTTGCAACCATCAAATATGACATCAAGGGGAACCAGCTCTGGGTCGCACGTTATGATGGGCCAGCAAGTGACGATGACAAGGCTTTGGATCTGGTTCTGGACAACTCAGGGAACATCTACGTCACCGGCTGGAGCATGGGCAACGGCACTGGGGCAGACTACGCCACCATAAAGTACGATGGTGCGGGCAGCCGGCTCTGGGTAGCGCGCTACGACGGACCAGTAAGCGGCTATGACAAGGCTCATGCCTTGGGTGTGGACTACCTAGGGAACATCTACGTCACCGGCTGGAGCCAGGGCAACAGCACTGAGGCAGACTACGCCACCATGAAATATAACACTGATGGGAACCAACTCTGGGTGGCACGTTACGACGGGCCAACAAGTGGCAAGGACGAGAGTTATGCCATAGCCGTGGACGGGTGGGCTAACGTCTATGGCACGGGCGCAAGTCAGGGCAATGGTACTGAAACGGACTATGCCACCATCATGTACGGCAGTGGGGGCAATCAGCTCTGGGTGGCACGCTACGACGGACCAGTAAGCGGCGAGGACAATGCTCAGGCCATAGCTGTAGACGACCTGGGCAATGTCTACGTCACAGGTCAGAGCCGGGGCAACGGCACCGAGGCAGACTACGCCACGGTCAAGTACGATAATAACGGAAACCAACTCTGGGTCACACGTTACGATGGACCAGTGGGTGGCGAGGACAGTCCTCGGGCCATAGCTGTAGATAGCTGGGGCAACGTCTATGTCACAGGCCGGAGCCGGGGCAATGGCACTGATGCAGACTACGCCACGGTTAAGTACGACGATAACGGAAATCAACTCTGGGTAGCGCGCTACGACGGTCAGGCTAGCGGAGAGGACGATGCGCAAACCATAGGCTTGGACGGCCGCGGCAACGTCTATGTCAGCGGCTGGAGCGAGGGAATTGGAAGCCGCTACGACTGTGCTACCCTCAAGTACGACGCCGCCGGAAACCAGATGTGGGTCGCGCGATACGACGGGCCGGTAAACGGCCATGATAAGGCTTATGCCATGGCTTTGGATACCTTGGGCAACCTCTATATCACCGGCAGGAGCTCTGGCGAAGGCACCTCCTACGATTACACCACTATAAAGTATACTCAGTAAGGGGGCCCTGGGCCCCATCTCCTGCCGACTCCGGCAGGTGGGTGGTCGTGACCAGGATGATACCAGTCGCTGTCGATATCGGGTCCGCTTTGAACACCGCTACCACCTCAGGTTCCCTTTATGCTATGTCATTAACAGTGTAAGCCGTTCCCCACTATCCGGCCTACGAGACAAAAGTCACATACAGCGACGGCGGCCATATCTAGAATCTTAGATAGATTTCGACAGCGATTGGAGCGAGCAGCTTGAGGAAGCAGAGACAGGACTTTCTCCAGCTCACGGGGCGGAAGGAGGAGGTTTATGGAAAATGACGTTAACGCTGACATCCAAAAGGTGTTAACCGAATACCGCACCGTCGCTATAGTGGGTGCCTCGGATAATCCCGATCGTCCCAGCCACAGGGTGGCTGAATTTCTGAAGAGCGAGGGCTAGGTCAGGCAAGAACATCGAATTCATTAAACGGAGGTGATCGGATGGCAAAGACGCTAGATAATCTAAAGGCCGCATTCGCCGGCGAGAGCCAGGCAAGCACGAAGTACCTGGCATTTGCGCGCAAGGCGGAGCAGGAGGGATATCCTGAGGTGGCCAAGCTGTTCCGCGCCGCGGCAGCGGCGGAGGTAGTGCATGCGCGCAACCACCTGGAGACCATGGAAGGGGTGCATTCCACTGAGGATAACCTGAAAGAAGCCATCGCGGGCGAGAACATTGAGCATGTGAAGATGTATCCCGAGTTCATCGAGCAGGCAAACAAGGAGCAAAAGCCGAGAGCGGAGCGCACCTTCGATTGGGCGCGCAAGGTAGAGATGATTCACGAGTCGCTCTACAAATCGGCGCTCGATGCCCTGCAAGCGGGGGGCAAGCCCGAGGCCAAGGAACACTTCGTCTGCCAGGTGTGCGGGTTCACTGCGGAGGGCCAGGCCCCGGACAGGTGCCCGGTCTGCGGCGCAGCTCGAACCAGTTTCTTGAAAGTGGATTAGAGGCAGTTTCAGAAAGCACGGGCCGAGCTGGAACGGGTTTGGGCGATTGGGTTCGAGGTCAGGGGCAAGACAATCACTCTCGATGAGACCAAGGTCAGGCCCCTGAGCGAAGGCCCGCCACAGGTATAGATGAGCAGGGTCGGCGAAACGAAATCGAACCTGCCAATGATTAGCAGATGCCGTTCGTGGTGAGCCCTTCGGCTCCGCTCAGGACACGCCTGTCAAACCATGAACGGCCCTTCGACAGGCCCCTGAGTAAATCAGGGGCAGGCTCAGGGCGAACGGAGCAAACGAGCGGTGGGCTTCCCTATGGTGTCTCCACCCTATTACAGGCCTTGCTCCAGTTCCTCCGCGGTACACCGGCGCATGTCCTTTAACTTCGGCAGCCTGAACTCCGCCACTGCGCTCTGTCCTGTTGCGTCTTCGCCATAGACAACCAGCGTTAGCTTGACATCTCTGGGCAACTGGTACGGTTCCAAGACAGGGAATTGGAACCGGCAACTACATATCTGCCTCGGCTTGAGCGAACGTGAGTATGTTCCGTCGCGGAGGCCGGAGTCTGTGTTCACGGGAGGGCAATAATCGCAGCCCCCGGAGAAAGGAGGATAGGACTCGGTGTCTCCCGCAATATACACGAAACCATCGTAGTCAAAGTACAACGCTGATTCGCCCACATTTTCGAACCTCAACGACACAGTTAACACTTCAGAGTATTCGGTGGACGCCAATTCCTCCGCGAAGCAGTAGTCTTGAAGGGTCACCTTGAGGGGACTCTTCTCGCCTGTTTCCCCTTCACCCCAATAGCAACCTGTGGCGCCAATAGCAAGCGCCAGTATGAGCACAGGTACCATAAGGAATACGAACCGTTTCACGATTCCGCCAGTCTGACTCAGGAGTGTAAGTTCCTTCGCTTGAACGTATATGTCTCCGAGTATTTTGATTTGCTTTCTGTGGCTTGTCAAGCCTCGCCATAGCTCCACGTTCTGATGGGCCTCAAACCTTGGCCAGGCTGCCTTCCCCCTCCCTCTAACTCCCTCCCGCCGGGGGAGGGAGGATCGGCAGTTCCTCTCCCCTCTAATTCTAGTTGCCGTTCGTGGTGAGCC
>CAZCXP010000039.1:0-17754 GCA_964502665.1 uncultured Dehalococcoidia bacterium
TTCCTCAGCGGTCTGTTGGTCTCAATAAAGTGTTTCATCCTGGCCTGGGTCTTCTCCTCCCCGCATAGGGAAAGGAAGGCTTCCCTTTCCAGGTCCAGGAGGTATTCTTCGGTCACCAGGGTATTCTGATCCACATCGCCGCCGGTAAGCACGTATGCCAGCTTCTTGGCGATTACAGCGTCGTGCTCGGTTATGTACAACCCTTCCTTCAGCAGATAGACCAGCAGTTCCAGGAGAGCCATCCCGGTCCTGCCGGTGACCCTGATCTCATCTCTCGGCCTCGGCGGGCGGTAGCCCTCCTTGACCAGGTCGAGTACTGATTGCTTGGCATCGTACAGCAGTTGGTCCAGGTTCATTGTAATCCAGTCGTGCGGCCTCAAGAAGCCAAGCTCCCTGGCTTCTTGCGCGCAGGTGGATACCTTGGCCATGGCGATGGTTTCGAAGACCTTCGCCACATAGGGGAGGAGGTCAGGCTTCCCCCCGCCGGGAACCGCGCTGGGGATTTCCTTGGGTACCCAGTCCGTGGCCCTCAGCAGCATCTCCTTGCAGCCCCCTCCTGCGGGAATAACCCCCACCCCCAACTCCACCTGCCCCATATAGGACTCGACATAGGCTCTCACCATGCTTGCCGCCAGGCACACCTCACATCCCCCGCCCAGGGTCATGCGAAAAGGTGCGGCCACAACCGGCCTCTCTGAGTACTTCACAGCCATGAGCGCCTGATGAAGCTGCTTCATGGCAAGCTCCAGACTATCCCACTCCTTGTTCTGAGCGGCGGCGAAAACCTGTCTCACGTCTGCCCCGACGCAGAAGTTAGTGCCCTGATTGCCGATCACGAGTCCCTCGAAGTTCTCCTCCACCTCTGCCACGCTCTCGCCAATCATCTGAATAACATCGGGATCAATGACATTGTTCGGGGAATGGAATTCCAGGCAGGCGACGCCGTCTCCCATGTCCACCAGGCTTGCTCCCGCATTGGACTTGATCAGCCTCGTTCTCTCCTTCAGCGAGGGAAGAAGGATGATTTGCGGCCCCTCTTCGATTGCGACGTAGTCCGCTTTGCCGAAGTCAAAATGGTAGCTCTTGCCGTCCCGCTTCTCGTAGAACCGCTCCCTTCCCGAGGCAAGCATCCGCTCTATCCTCTCCGGTATCCTCTCCCCCTCCTTCTCCATTCTCTGCACAGACTTTCTGAGGCCTATGGCATCCCAGGTCTCGAAGGGGCCGAGCTCCCAGTTGTATCCCCACCTCATGGCCCGATCGACACTCAATATGTCATCCGCTATCTCGGGGACCTTGGCGGCACAGTAGAGCAGCATCTTCTTAAGCGTCTTCCAGGCAAAAAGTCCGGCCCTATCCTCTGAATACACTAGAGTCTGTAGACGCGTTGCCCGATCGGCTACTTTTCTGAGTTCATCCAGAATGGGGAGGTCAGGTTTCCTCTGCGGGACATAGTCCATACTGCTGTAATCCAGGGCGTATATCTGCGAGCCTTCAGGACCTGTCACCTTCTTGTAGAATCCCTGTTTTGTCTTGTCGCCCAGAAGGCCGCTCTCCACCATCTGCTTGACAAACTGGGGGACAGCGAAGTCCTCCTTCTCTGCTGCGTCCTCCAGGTTGTCATAGACATTCTGTGCCACCTTGACAAGGGTGTCCAAACCCACCATATCCGATGTTCTAAAGGAGGCGCTTTTCGGCCTGCCGGTAGGGGGACCGGTTATGGCATCCGCTTCCTCTATGGTATAGCCGTCCTCTACCATGGTCCTCATGACCCCGATCACGGCGTGGGTGCCGATTCTATTGGCAATGAAGTTGGGCGTGTCTTTGGCGAAGACAATGCTCTTGCCCAGTCGCTTCTCGCAGAAGTCCGCCATGAAAGATAGCAAGTCTTTGTCTGTAGATTTCCCAGGTATGATCTCAAGGAGCTTCATGTGCCTCGGCGGGTTAAAGAAGTGTGTCCCCAGAAAATGTGCTCTGGTCTCCTCCGATAGCGCTTCTGATATCCTCTCTATCGACAGTCCAGAGGTGTTCGTGCTGAGGATGGCGCCGGGCTTCATATAAGGCTCAACCTTTCGCAGCAGCTCCTTCTTAATCTTCAGATCCTCGACTACTCCCTCGATAATCCAGTCGGCGTCTGAAAGCCAGGGCAGATTGTCCTCGAAGTTGCCTGGTTTGATGAGCCTGGCATCCTCGGGGATAAACATCGCGGGCGGCCGCGTCCCGATAGTATTCTGTATGCCCATTTGGGCAAGCTTGTTCCTGAATCCCGGGGATTCCTTGGTCAGCCCTTTCTTCACATCCTGGGCTTCCAGTTCCTTGGGCACGATATCCACAAGGTAGGTGGGTATGTCCACACCTGCCAAGAGGGCAGCTATCCTGCTCCCCATTATGCCGGCACCAAGCACTGCTGCCTTCTTAATCTTTCTTCTTTTCATGGCACTCCCCATGTCTTATCTTACTCTTACTAGTATTATATTACATTCTTAGTCTCAATAACAGGTTTGAGATGTGTGCAAGGGGCCTCATATCAATTCTTGAGAGACTCAGTCGGGCGTTGTTCACGTGGCGGGGCGATGATAGACCCTTGCCTGTTTTTTGTCAAGGCGAACGGGCTTTTTCTCTCAATCGCCCTCTGGCATAGCATGTCGGGCTCATAACCCCGAGGTCGTTGCTTCGAATCCACCCCCCAAATTAAGAAAGGCCCCCTTGACAGGTTATGAAACTATTGTATAATATGGATACAGATATTACAAAACGCAAGCGCAGGAGGGTAGATTTGGACGGGTTTGAACGTAGAAAGGAGCAGAAGAAAGAGAGCATCCGGCGGGCGGCGCTGGAGCTTTTCAAGATATATGGGATGAAGAAGGTAAGCATAAATGACATAGCCAGCAGGGCCGCTGTCTCTCCGGTTACTATCTACAATCATTTTGGCAGCAAGGAAGAGCTGGTGCGTGATGTCGTGAAGCAGCTTATCCTGAGTCTGCAGCAGAAATACCAGGCAATCATAGAGGGGGACAAACCATTCCTGGAGAAGCTGGAGTCCATAATCTTCGACAAAACGGAGATAGCCCGCGATTATAACGCGGAATTCATACAGAGGGCGATCTCAAATGACCCGGAAATCCAGCAGTTCATCAATTCAATCTGGGAGACGAAGGTCACCCAGATGATGGTTGATTTCTTTGAAGAGGGCAGGAGGCAGGGCTACATCAATCCGGAGCTGTCCCAGGAAACCATCCTTCTATATACTGAGATATTCCGTCAGGGCATAATGGCTCACCCGGGTTTGTTTGTGGGACCGGAGCACAACGAGAAGCTGGTTCGGGAGTTATCGTATCTCTATCTGTATGGGGTGATGGGGAGAAGAGACAAGAAACCGTGAATATCAAAGGATGCGCGAAAGGAGCTAACGTGGCCCCAGATGCGATTGTTGCCGAGGAACTAACCTACTGGTACGGCGAGCTCGTTGCCGTGGACCACATCAATTTCAATGTGGCTCAGGGGGAGATCCTGGGCTTCCTCGGCCCCAATGGCGCTGGCAAGACAACTACTGTCAAGATGCTCACCGGCCAGCTCAAGCCCAAAGCGGGACGAGCGATGCTTCTGGGTATGGATGTTGCCCACTATCCTCAGAAGGTGCAGGGCGAGATTGGCGTCTGCTTCGAGAATACCAATCTTTACGAGCGGATGAGCGCCTTGGAGAACCTGCGACTGTTCGCCCGCCTGTTCGGTGTTCGCTCTTTTGATGCCTACGCCCTGCTCGAGAGGGTGGGCCTGGCCGGTCGGGAGAAAGACCGGGTTGAGAACTATTCAAAGGGCCTGAAGCAGCGCCTCATGGTGGCCCGTGCCCTCGTCAGCCGGCCCCGGATTCTGTTTCTCGATGAGCCCACCTCCGGGCTAGACCCGACGTCAGCCGAGGCCATCAGGAACATCATCCTTGAAGAGCGTGAGCGCGGAGCCACCATTTTTCTCACCACGCACGACATGATGGAGGCCGATAAGCTTTCACACCGCGTGGCCTTTATGAACCAGGGTAAGATAGTAGCCCTCGATACCCCCCATAACCTCAAGCAGCAGTACGGCAGGCGTGCCCTCAAGGCCGAGGTTTCTAACGAGAGTGGCGGGCTCGAAATCCGCGAAATCACCCTGGACACCCCTCAGACGCCGGAGGCTATCCAGAAACTATTTGCTCAGGAAAAAGTCGTCACCATCCACAGCGAGGAAGCTACCCTGGAGGACATCTTCATCGAGCTTACCGGGCGGAGGCTCACCGAATGAACTTCCGCATTATCCGTGCCCTGGTAGCCAAAGACCTCTCCCTCTTCTTCAGAAACAGGTTCTACGGCCTCATAACCGTTCTCGGCATTGTAGTCTACATAACGATATATCTTGTTATGCCGGGCTCAGTCGATGAGAAGCTGGAGATAGGCCTCTACGCGCCGGTGGTGCCACCTGTCCTTGAGCAGTTGCCGGAAGAAGGTGTGGAAGTTGAAGCTGTTGAATCTGAGGAGGCCCTCGTAGAAGCGGTGATCGAAGGCCAATACGCAGCCGGGATGGCCCTGCCCGCGGACATAATGGACAAGTTTGCCTCGGGGCAGAAACCCCGGATTACCCTGTATTTCCCGGCGGATGCTCCCGAGGAGGTAAAAGACGCCGTTGAGTTTCTGATAAGGGAGCTGGCTTATCTGCAGACCGGGCAGCCCCTGGCAATCGAGACGTCTGTGGAGATTCTGGGCCGGGATATGCTGGGAGAACAGATACCGCCGCGGGACCGCATGCGCCCCCTTTTTGCGCTTGCCCTGATTATGTTTGAAACCATGGGCCTGGCCAGCCTGATCAGCGAGGAGGTTGAGCAGGGTACCGCCGAGGCCCTGCTGGTGACGCCCACGAGAGTGGGGGACCTGTTCGCCGCCAAAGGGCTCACGGGAGTCGGTCTGGCCTTCGCACAGGCCGTATTCTTCATGGCTATCGTCGGCGGCTTAAGCAGCCAGCCGCTCATTATTCTGACCACGCTGCTCCTTGGAGCCGTGCTGGTTACCGGAGCTGGCTTCCTCATAGCGTCGCTGTCTAAAGACATGATGTCAGTGATGGCCTGGGGCGCTGTCGTGATCATTATCTTCGTTATCCCCGCATTCGGCATTATGTTTCCAGGCACCATTTCGGGCTGGGTTAAGGTCATTCCCTCGTATTATCTGGCTGATGCCGTTCATCAGGCGGCGAACTTTGGCGCTGGCTGGGGTGATGTCTGGCCCAATCTGCTCATACTCCTGGGGTTCAACCTCGTCATCGTTTGGGGCGGTATTATGGCGCTGAGGAGGAAATTCCGATGAGCCTCAGGCGTGTCTCTGTTCTGCTGGGCAAGGAGTTCCTGCACGGCCCTAAGAACTACATCTTCATCTTCGCCATCGTTGCCCCGATTATCATATCGCTGGTGGTCTCGCTGGTTTTTGGCACCCTGTTTACGGAGAAGCCCAAATTGGGAATAGTGGACGAAGGCAACTCTCAATTGGTGGCCATGTCGCGGGAACTCGATTCGATCATCACCAAAGAGTACAGCACAGTTTCTGGCATGAGAGGGGCGGTCGAAGGTGGCGCCGTAGATATGGGCATCGTGCTTCCTGAGAACTTTGACGACGCCGTTTCCCAGGGAGAAAAAGTGGAGATTGAGGCGTACATCTGGGGGGAAAGCCTGGCCAAGAACCGCACCATACTGCCGGTGACCATAGCTAACCTGGTAAGGGAACTGGGTGGCCAGGAGGTCCCTGTTGAGATAGAGTCCGTGACCCTGGGCGACGAAGTTAGTATTCCCTGGAGTGACCGGCTGCTGCCGTTTATCGTCCTCGCGGCTGTTTTTTTAGGCGGGCTCATGCTGCCGGCAACCTCAATCATAGATGAGAAGCAGAAAAATACGCTGGAGGCGCTGGTCATAACACCAACAACGATTGGGGATGTTTTTATAAGCAAGGGACTCGTTGGCATCATTCTCAGTCTTGTCATGGGCACAGCAATCCTGATTTTGAACCAGGCTTTCGGTGCCGAGCCGCTGCTGCTGGTTGCGGTGCTGGCGCTTGGCGCGATAATGGCTGTAGAGCTGGGCCTGCTATGCGGCGCCCTGGTAAAGGATATCACGACCCTGTTCGCGCTGTGGAAGTTCGCGGGAATCCTGCTGTTCGCCCCAGCCTTTGTCTACATGTTTCCCCAGATTCCCGAATGGATAGGGCGCATCTTCCCCACCTACTACGTTGTTGAGCCAATCGTTGACATAAGCCAGCGGGGGGGCGGCTGGCCTGAGATCGCGGTGAATGTCTTTGTTCTCATCGGGCTGAATTTAGTACTGGCTGTCATAGTGATGTTGGCTACCAGGAAGACCATGCAGCGCTGACTGCAAGTGTGACATCTAACTCCTGTCAACATAAATAAGGGAGCCTGATGGGCTCCCTTATTTATATTTGTGGCTTCGCCAGAAGTCACCATTGCACAAACATGGGAATGTCTGTCAAATAAGGACGCGGGTAAGATATCTTTTTGCCTATCGATATGCTGACGCCATTACTAATTTGCCAACAACCGCTGCCAGAAGACAAGCAAGGCCGAAAGCAGCCAATCTGTCGAAGTAACTTTCATCAATCTGGACGGATGGAGCTAACGATACAGGTCTGCACACAGGCGAATAATATGCTGGCTCTCGGCTCCGAGGTATAAGACAATACGTTGTCATGTGCTAATCACCTCCTTGCCAGGTTCGCGCTTTACTATTTCTCTTACCTTTTCATAGTTCTCGTTTTCAGGCATAACGACTTCAACCCCTATGAATGCAAGTAGGTGTGTTAGGAACAACGATGTAAACTCTTCCCAGGTCCTTCTCTGTCCAGAAAAAACGAGTAAAGCTGGGTTATCCGGATCTCCTATTGCTATGTCCTTTAAAAGGCTTTCAAGCTTATCTTTGTCCGTCTGTGACAGGTTGTTTGCCAGCGTACTCATAAGCTCATCTAAAGTTAGGCCTTTGGGCAGTCTATCTTCACGCTCGATTGCTTGGGTAAGAACAATCCGGGCAAATGTAGATGGCCCCAGCCCTTGCTTAGCCGCGATATCGCGCAGGAGTGTTAACTCCTCACCAGTTAAGCGAACAGCCAGGAACGATGAACGTTTTTGTCTAGGTCTGGGTTTGTTTATTCTCCCTTCGTGTCCTTCAGCCAGCGGCCCACGTGCCTCCCAGTATTCCCTTTCTTCCTCTAGCGATTGAAACTCTGGAATCCCAGCATTCCTTTTTCCTTTCATGGCTTCCCCCTATTTTCTTAGTCGTTTCCTGTACCTACGCTTATAGCTTTCGCTCATTTCGAAGGCTGTTACTGGTCTGAACAACCCTTTACCAACTCGCTCTACTACCACGTTAAGATACCTCCCCTCACCAGACTGTCCACTCAAGATGTATCTTTGTTCCCCCGCCTTTTCACTAATGTGCAGGCCGAAGCAAACATCTGCAACTTCCTGAGGGTTCACATTATGCCGAGCGATGTGTTCAATATTTTCATCATCCCATTCCAGATCAGTGATTATCACCCAATTCTCCTAGAGACTAATAGTATCACATTGTGACACATGTGTCAAGTGTGATCGCACTTTCAAGGAAATCTCTAACGTTGGATGATATGTGTAGGATGTTGAAGTCAAAGCTACGTTAGCGCGGTACGTTCATCTTCAGATGAATGTGCGGTGCAGGTTTTACATATGGCGGAGGATATCGTCGCGAATTCGCTCGTTGGGGTTAACCATTTCTTGAGGTTCCTACACCTAATGGCGCAATTCGGCTCACCATTGGACGAACATCGGGATGTAAGTACTGTACTAACGTAGCTTCAGATGAAGTGGTGATGCCGTTTTTCCTCATATATTTGTAGGTTTCCCCACAAGGCGTGGCTGCTCAACAGGCTTAGAAGCACTTATCCCAAGATCTTGTAATATGATTGTAACATGGGGGGTGTACCATTATGACAGGAAATCGAACGGCGATCAGCCGTCAGCTGAACCAGACGGCCGAATGCAGAAAGGAGGGATGTCATGTCGTACAATTGGGGGCCGCATTACATTGTGCCGTCGGAGGTGATAAAGAAGTACTCCGGTCATGTCCTGTTGCGGGAGACTTTGGATGAGGATCTGTTGAACAAAGAACTGGAACAACTCGGCCTCGCAGGCACCGTAGAGTATGTTACCAATCCCTGGTACTACCGCAGGAAGAATACAAGTACATGGATCAAGATTGGAGAGTCAGAAAACAGACGTGAGAATTTTCCGGTGTCGTGGGATACATCTACGTTGGAGAACGGGGAATACGAGGTACTCGGACTAATGCACGTCTTCGTTAAGAGAGATGGTGAGCAACACGCTATAGCCAGGCAGAACATAGTCGAGATCACTGTTCAGAACTGACCTTCTGAGGCGTCAACACTACGTGTAGCATCGAATGGGCGAGTCGTAGCCCATAGGAGATACACTGTGTGCGGAATTGAAGTTCGCGACAGCCTGTCTCCAAAGGGGACTCGAGAATCTTCAATGCGAGTGGGCCTTTGATGGCGAGGACTTCGCCTGCTATAAGTCCCAGAAGCTCTGCAGCTGTTCGAAGTTGACCATCCCAGCCTCACCTTTGTTCTCCACCTCTATTCCTGACTCCGCCGCTGCAGCCAACGGGTTCAGTCCGCCGAGCAACACCAGTCCGACCCTGTTCATGGCCACTGCAATCTGGCAGATGGGCTCGCTTGTATTGCCCAGGGCATACACGCCTCCAATGCCAGCGTCCCCGAGCGCTGCGATTGTCTCCTCGACTAATGACCTTGCCGCAGAGGGTATCTCCCGGAAGTTGGCCAGTATTTTCCCGTTGCCGGTTCTTGCAGCTTCGAGCACGCTCGTCATTCCAGCACGGATGTACTGCTCAGAAGGATCGATAGACGTCCCATCATAGTTGATGATTGCCACGAAACGCCTTGGCTTCGAATCCTTGATCTCAAGGACTCCGCCGAACCTGGATTCTATGGGTACGCCAGCCTTGAGTAGAACGCCGTTTATGGTTACCCCGCAGACAGTGCCGAGGCCAGCTTTGCCCTTAGGCACAACGAGGTCTCCGAGTTTCTGCCCCTCTGAAGCAAACATTACTCTGTCGCTCACGCATATACTGGCCTTGAAAGCTTCTCCCATTGGGCCCAGCGCCTTTTTGAACACGTCCTTGTCGAAAAGGGACGCGTTAATAGCGACCTGCCCTGTACCCTTCTTCGGGTCGAACGTGGTGCGAAACGCCAGAAGCTCCAGTCTCTCCAGTATGAAGCCGATCTGCTCCGGCGCCATTGCCATCCTCAGCTCTTCGAGACCCTCAGGGGTGACCATCCGACCATCCCTGCCCATGGGCCTGGTGTGACCTCGCTCATCTGTTATCCTTAGATGGTATCTGACCGCCCTTTCGCTCATGAAGATTCCATAACGTTCTAGCTCCCGGGCAATCGTTATTGAACCTAGTGGCTGGGAAGACTCGCTCAAGACCTTCAGGATCGAGATTACTTTGCGCTCCGTGTCTGAACCAGCGCCATGTATCATGTCGATATCCTTGATGGGATGGTAGGTGATTGGTGTCATTATAGCACTCCTGTACAAGAGGTTGAATAGCCGAAAGCTCTAAGCCTGTGATGACATCGGGGCAAAGCGCTCAGATACCTATGCAGCACGATGGAGGCCAATTCAGTCACCATCCTCTGAACCGATTTGTAATGGGGAGCCTTCTGTCCCTGCCGAATGCCCTGGGGGTTATCTTGATGCCTGGCGGTGCCTGGCGGCGCTTATATTCGCTTGTGTCTACCAACCGAGCAGCCCGCTTGACTACCTCTTCATCGATTCCCATGGCGACGATCTGCTCGACGCTCCTGTCCTCCTCGACGTAGGCCGTCAGTACAGGGTCAAGCAGGTCGTATGGAGGCAGGGAGTCGGTATCCTTTTGTTCCGGCCTTAGCTCGGCCGATGGCACCTTGTCTAAGACAGTGGAAGGTATTAGCTCCGATCCTGCCACCGCATTTCGGTACCTGGCGAGCCCATAGACCGTGGTCTTGGGCACATCCTTTATTACTGCGAAGCCCCCTGCCATGTCACCGTAAAGAGTCGCGTAGCCGGTAGCCATCTCGCTCTTGTTTCCCGTGGTTAGAACAAGCCAGCCGAACTTGTTTGACAAGGCCATCAGTATGTTACCCCTGATGCGGGCTTGAATATTCTCCTCGGCGACGTTGGGCTCCGCGCCTTCAAAGGGTGCGGCCAGCATCTCCAGATAGGATTGGAAAACCTTCTCAATGGGGACACTTATGAGTTTGATACCTAAATTCCTGGCCAGCGACTCAGCGTCCGATACGCTGCCAGGGGAGGAGTATCTCGATGGCATTGATACACCCACCACGTTTGAAGATCCCAGGGCATCGACGGCGATGGCTGCTACCAGGCTGGAATCGATCCCGCCGGAAAGCCCTATCACCACTTTCTCAAAGCCGTTCTTGAGGATGTAGTCGTGTGTGCCCAGCACCAGCGCATCGTATACCTCCCCGGGAAGCTCTCTTACCTCAACATGCCTCGGCGGCATAGGTGGTTTTGGGCCATCGCTTGGGGCTTCGGACACTGCTATCTTGGCTGTATGGCGACGCTGCTCTTCCAGCACGAGCGCTTCCTTTCTCCAGCGGGGATCGTGAAGTCGTGTCCGAAAGACGGCCTCAACATCGAGATCAGCCACCACCAGGTCTTCCTCGAACTGTTTGCCCCTGGATATCAGCTTCCCCTTCTCATCAAGGAGCATGCTGTTGCCATCGAAGACCAGCTCATCCTGGCCGCCTACCAGGTTGTCATAAGCCACGATGGCTACATTATCCGAGGCCCGCGTCCCTAAAATTCTTTCCCTGAGGTTTCTCCTGCCGAAGTAGTACGGCGAGGCACTTATATTCACTATGACCTCGGCTCCGGAGTAGGCTTGTACAGTTGCTGGTCCACCTTCGTACCAGATGTCCTCGCAAATGTTGATGCCGACACCAACGCCGCCAATGACATAGACTGGATACTCCCTGCCGGCCTGGAAATAGCGGTTCTCGTCGAAGACCCCGTAGTTGGGCAGATATATCTTGTGATAGATACCGACTAGCTTCCCATCGTGGATTACCGCAGCCGCATTGTAGATGTCTTCTCTGGCATCCACGAAACCAAGTACTATCGCGATCCCGGAGGAGTGTTTGACTACCTCATCGACAGACCTCAGGTTCTCCTCGATGAACTGGGGCTTGAGCAGAAGGTCCTCCGGCGGATAGCCGCATACGGCAAGCTCAGGGAATGTGATGAGGTCAACTCCCAGAGACTTGGCCTCGGCTATAGCCTTGAGAATCCTCCCGGTGTTGCCCTTAAAATCGCCAACGGTAGTATTGATCTGGGCCAAGCCAATTCGCAGCCGGCGCATGCTGATTCCCCCCAATGGGCCAGACTATGCAGTCGGGTCACAAGATCGGCAAGTACTTCTGAAGCTCGTAGTCAGTCACTTGGGAGCGGTACTGGTCCCACTCGATCTTCTTGTTCTTGATGAAGGCATCGAAAACGTGTTCTCCTAGGGCTTTTCGCACGACCTCGCTCTTTTCGGTGAGCTGAACGGCCTCAATGAGGCTGCCGGGCAGGGTTCTTATCCCCCTTCTCTCCCGCTCCTCCTCGCTCATCTCATAGACGTTTTCCTCCACAGGCTCTGGAGCTTCGTACCCCTTCTCGATCCCCTCCAGCCCGGCGGCGAGCATTACGCTGAAGGCAAGGTAAGGGTTGCAGGCGGGATCGGGTGACCTGAATTCTATCCTCGTAGACTTCTCCTTACCTGGTTGGTATTCTGGAACCCTGATCAGGTCTGCCCGGTTCCTTCGCGCCCAGGAAAGATAGACCGGCGCCTCATAGCCGGGAACCAGCCGCTTGTAGGAATTGACCCACTGGTTGGTGACGGACGTGATTTCAGGGGCATGCATCAGCAGCCCGGCTATGTAGCACTTACCCACTTTAGACAGATAATACACATCGTCCTTGTCAAAGAAGGCGTTCTGTCCGTCTTTGAATAGCGACTGGTGTACGTGCATACCGCTGCCGTTGATACCGAACACGGGTTTGGGCATAAAGGTAGCATAGACACCATGCGTAAGGGCTATCTGCTTGACTACCAGGCGGTAGGTCATCACGTTATCGGCCATGGTCAGGGCATCGGTGTATCTCATGTCTATCTCATGCTGGCTGGCGGCAACCTCGTGGTGGGAATACTCGACGCCGATGCCCATTTCCTCAAGGGTGAGCACCGTATCCCTCCTGAGGTCAGTGGCTGTGTCAAGGGGGGTCATATCGAAGTAGCCTCCGGCATCAAGCATCTCGGTTCCCTGGGAGTCGCGGAAGTAGAAGTACTCCAGCTCAGGCCCCACATAGAACGTGTAGCCCTTTTCCGCTGCCCGCTTCAGGTTCCTTTTCAAGACATATCTGGGGTCACCCTCGAAGGGCTCGCCGCCTGGTTTCAAAATGTCACAGAACATTCGGGCTACAGCGTGGTGCTCTCTGGGTCTCCACGGGAGCAACTGGAAGGTATCGGGGTCAGGTAAGGCAACCATATCGCTTTCGTCGATGCGGGCAAACCCCTGTATGGAGGAGCCGTCGAAACCCATCCCCTGCTCCAGGGCGTTTTCCAGCTCCTCCACGGTGATGGCGAAGCTTTTGAGCATGCCCAGGATGTCCGTGAACCAGAGCCTGATGAACTTCACGTCATGCTCCTTTGCCATTTTGAGGACATATTCATTGCTTTCTCGCCTGTTTTTGGCTGCCATTTCGAGCCTCCTTTTTTGCAAGTGTTCGGCTATCAGCACTCAGTTAAAAAAGTCCCTAAATTCCCCTTCGTCCCCCTTTGAGAAAGGGGGATTTAGGGGGATTTTCTGAAAGCTGATGGCTGAACGCTTACTTTTAGATAGCATTTACGCCTTCCTCGCCGGTCCTTATACGTATCGCGTTTTCTATCGGATAGACAAATATCTTGCCGTCCCCTCTCTCCCCCGTCCTGGCTTTTCTGACGATTGCGTTTAGCGCTCTACCGACGTCCTCGTCGAGTACAACTACCTCCATCTTCACCTTGGGCAGGAACTCCACCCTGTACTCCCCCACTCTCCATTGCAAAGAAATGCCCCTTTGCCGGCCGCGGCCACTCACCGCTGAAACGGTCATACCCAGTATACCAATTTCAGCCAGGGCAGACCTGACTGGCTCCAGCTTCTCTGGCCTGACGGTTGCCTCTATCTTTTTCATGGTAATATGCCTCCATAGGCCCTTTCGCCATGCTGTGATATGTCCAGACCCACCACCTCTTCATCCTCTTTGACCCTGAGCCCAATAGTGATGTCAACTAACTTGCCCAGGCCCCAGGTGGCAGCGAAGGCAAAGGCTGCAACGGCAGCGACGCCAGCGATCTGCTTGGCGAACTGCATGGCGCCGCCCCAGAGCAGCCCATCGGCTCCACCAGCATTAATTGCGGCACTGGCGAAAATACCGGTCGCCACCACACCCCAGAGCCCTCCCATGCCGTGGACTGCCCAGACGTCTAAAGACTCGTCGATACCGCGCTTGGTTCTCCACAGTATACAGTAATAGCCGATGATGGAGGCTACTATGCCGATGAGAATGCCAACAAGAGGATGTATGAAGCCGGCTGCTGGTGTGACTGCTGCTAGACCTGCAATAGCTCCAGTGGCAGCGCCTAAAGCTGAGGGGCGTCGATAAATCCAGCCGAGGGTCATCCAGGTGAAAGCACCGGCGGCTGCGGAAGCATTTGTCGCTACAAATGCGTTAGTGGCGAGACCACCTGATGTCAAAGCACTTCCTGCGTTAAAGCCAAACCAGCCGAACCACAGAAGCCCTGTTCCCAGAACAACCATAGGGACATTATGGGGCTCCATTGGGTCCCCTTCCCTGAATCCTCTGCGTGGTCTAAGCAACAATGCCAAGGCCAGCGCTGACATTCCGGCATTTACATGGACCACGATACCACCTGCAAAGTCAAGGACACCAAGCTTAGCGAGCCAGCCTCCCTCGCCCCACACCCAGTGGGCCACCGGGCAGTAGACGATGGTGAACCACAGGATGGCAAGAGCCAGGAAGGCGCTGAACTTCATCCGTTCCACCACGCCTCCCGTCCAGAGCGCCACAGCGATAATGGCGAACATGCCCTGGAATATCATGAAAGCGAGGTGGGGTACTGTTGAGGCGTAGACATCTGAGGGCTCCTGCCCCACATTCATCAGGCCGAGGAAATCCAGTTTGCCTATTACGCCTCCAAGATCAGGAGCAAAGCCTAGACTGTAGCCATAAAGCAGCCATAACATGCCGATCAGGCCAAGGAGAGCAAAGCTCATCATGAAGGTGGATAATACATTCTTTTGTCTGACCATCCCGCCATAGAATAGAGCCAGACCCGGCGTCATCAACATGACCAGAGCTGATGAAACAAGGATCCAGGCAGTGTCGCCGGCATCTATCATTTCACATAAGCCCTTTCAGTTGTCGATTTCGCTTGACATGGAACAGGCTAACTGTGGTTTGTTTCAAACAGATTACATAAATGTTAAATCTGTGTTACGCAGATGAAGGGCGGTGTAGTAAAGCGCAATTGTTTCAAGGGATTTCATGGTTGTAAAGCCCATTTTGCCTATTGACAAATCAGAAAACGTGTGGTATTATCACGGCATGCGGCAACCGCTTGCCGCCTGCCAACACATATGATGAGAGGTAACATTGAGGAGAGTACTTGTTAAGGAAGAGGTCTGCATGGGCTGCGGACTTTGCCGCGTCTATTGCCAGACAGAGCACTCCCTATCCAAGGACATACTGAAGGCATTCAAGCGAGAGGCTTATCGTCCTTTGGCCAGGATTCGCGTGGAGAGAAACGGGGAGACCTGCTTCTCTATTCAATGTCGCCATTGCGACGAGCCCTGGTGCGTTTACTCATGCCTCACCGGAGCTATGCGCAAGGACCCGGCAAGGGGCACGGTGACCATTGACGCTGAGAAATGTATCGGCTGCTGGACCTGCATCGTGGTCTGCCCCTATGGAGCGCTGACAAAGGATGAGAATAGGAAGGCCGTGGCCAAGTGCGACCTTTGTCCTGATCATGATGTGCCGGTATGTGTGGCTAACTGCCCTAACGAAGCTCTGGTTCTCAGCGCGGAGGGGGAAGACAGGTGATTGCTGTAATCGACTACGGCGCGGGAAATCTGCGCAGTGTTACCAATGCTTTGGTCAAGTTGGGTTGTCAGCCCAAGGTGACTGGTAAACCAACCGATGTACTCAATGCTGCCGCGGTCATTTTCCCCGGCGTTGGTGCTGCCGCAGATACTATGCGCAACCTAAGAGAATCCGGGCTGGATGATGCTATTCAGCAGGTGATAGCTGAGGATCGGCCTCTTCTCGCCGTCTGCGTTGGGATGCAGGTCCTGCTTTCAGTTACTGAGGAAGATGGGCTGAATGAGTGTCTGGGAGTGATTCCGGGAACGGTAAGGAGGCTGCCATCGGGGCTCAAGGTGCCTCATATTGGCTGGAATCAGGTGAAGCAAACGGCCGCACATCCTGTTTTCGAGGGGATTCCAGATGAGGCGAACTTCTACTTCGTCCACAGCTACTATGCCGATCCTGAGGACCCTGGAGTTGTGGCCGGGATCACGGAATATGGCGTCCCCCTGTGCAGCGTCCTCATCAGGGACAACCTGGTGGCAACTCAGTTTCACCCCGAGAGAAGCGGTGAGCTCGGCCTGAGGATGTATGACAACTTCTTGAGAATGGCTGGTGCCAAGAGGTAGATGATATGGCAAAAGCAAAGCTGCTTGAAACAAGATACCTGATCATCGGGAATTCGGCAGGAGGCATCGGGGCTGCCGAAGCGATACGCGAGGTAGATGAAGTGGGGGCCGTTGCCATAATCTCTGACGAGCCCTACCCGAGCTATTCCCGTCCCCTTATCTCAAAGCATCTATCCAGGGAATGTACGCTTGAGGGGATGCTCTTTCGCCCACCGGATTTCTACGAACACAACAATATCAACTCTCTGCTTGGTAAAAGGGTGACAAGCCTGGGGCTGGGCAAGCACATCGTCGAACTGGAAAGCGGTGAGAATGTAGCTTGGGAGAAGCTGCTGATCGCCAGCGGCGGAGTGCCCATCGTCCCCAGCATCAGCGGGATCGAGAAAAGGGGTGTGTTCAACTTTATAACCCTTGATGATGCCAGAGCGATTGATGAGTTTCTGGATGGCGCCAACAGAGCTGTAGTCATAGGCGGTGGACTCATTGGTATCAGCGCAACCGAGGCGCTGGTCAAACGCGGTGCTGAGGTCACTGTGGTGGAGATGAAGGAGAGAATCCTTAATACCATTCTCGACGAGAAGGCATCCTCGATCGCTGAGGAAGCCCTCAAAGAGGCCGGTGTAAGGATCATAACCGATAACACTGTAGCTGAGATCATAGGCAGGGAGTGGGTAACGGGCGTGGTGCTGGACAGCGGAGAGGACATATCCTGCAGCCTGGTGGTTGTGGCCATAGGGGTATTGCCACGCACCGAGCTGGTACAGGGCACCGACATTAAAGTGGGTCGAGGCATAGCGGTGGACCGCAATATGGCCACGAGTCATCCCGATGTCTATGCCTGCGGGGACGCTGCTGAGGCCTATGATTTCGTCTATGGCACAAACCGGCTCACCCCCATCTGGCCCAATGCCTACATAGGGGGCCGGATTGCGGGCCTTAACATGGCCGGTATCAAGACTGAATACCCCGGTGGCACAGCTATGAACTCGCTCAACTACTTCGGGCTCGACATCGCTGCGGCGGGCATAGCCACTCCCCCAGATGGCAATGGCTATGAGTCTATAAGCAAACAAGAGGAAGGCATCTACAAGAAGCTCGTTCTGAAGGACAACATCATAGTGGGGATGATATGCGTTGGCGATATTGAGAAGTCCGGCATCCTCTTCAGCCTGATGAGAGAGAGGGTTAATGTGTGTGACTTCAAGGAGACTCTCTTGGCGGATGATTTCGGCCTGGTGTCGTTGCCACGTGAACTGTGGCAGGAGCGACTGGGCATGTAACTTCGTTTTGGAGCAGCGACGATGAATGACCTAAGCAAGGTAAACAATCCATACTCTGAAAGCAAGGTGATAGATGCCTGCTCTCTTTTCGGAGCGATGGATACTCTAGGCAAACGCTTCTCCGGTGAGGGGGTGATAAAGGCCATCGCTAATATGCATTTTCGCGGCAATGGGCTGGGCGGCGGATTCGCCATCTACGGGCTCTATTCGGAATATCCCGATCACTATGCTTTTCACATTATGTACCTCAGCCACGAGGGAAAGTCAGAGGTTGAATCCTTCCTTAAGAAGCGATTTCGCATCGAAGCTGCTGAGGAGGTGCCGACACGGCCAACGCCTGCCATTGTGAACCCTCCGCTTGTGTGGCGCTACTTCCTCGAAGTAGACCACGACAAGTGTGATCAAAAGTCAGAGGATGACTACGTCGTGGAAAGGGTCATGGAGATCAACACTGGTATTAAGGACTCCTTCGTCTTCTCCAGTGGCAAGAACATGGCGGTGTTCAAGGGCGTCGGCTATCCCGAGGATATAGCCGAATACTTCTGCCTGGAGCAGTACGGGGGATACCTGTGGACAGCCCACGGTAGATTCCCCACCAACACCCCTGGCTGGTGGGG
>CAZCXP010000040.1:0-17454 GCA_964502665.1 uncultured Dehalococcoidia bacterium
CGTGACTCCTGTCACGACGAAGGATTCGTTGCCACAGGAGTGGCAACGCTACGCTTGGACTTTGAATTGTAATTTTGCTCTTTCATTGTCGAGTTTTGATATTGTTTAGGGTTTAGTGCTTCGGATTTGGTGCTTAAGTAGTGGAGGCCTATTGAGAATATTAATGATAGGCGACGTGGTAGGCAGACCGGGCAGGAAGGGATTGGCAGCGCTGTTGCCCGAGTTGCGCCACAAGCACGAGGTCAACCTGGTTGTTGCCAATGGCGAAAACGCCGCGGGTGGCATCGGGCTTACCCCAGCCACCGCCGAGGAATTCTTCCAGTCCGGCGTAGATGTCATTACCTCGGGCAACCATATCTGGCACCACAAGGAGCTTATTCCCCATCTGGAAGTGGAGCTGCGTATTCTGCGCCCACTGAATATGCCGCCGGGCGTGCCCGGTCATGGCTACCTCATCACAGAGCAGGCAATGGTGGTAAACCTATCGGGGCGCGTCTTCATGGGACATTACGACTGCCCCTTCCGCGCCATGGACCACTTACTTGAAGAGGTTGCTCCCAGACCCCCAGTAATACTGGTCGACTTCCATGGGGAAGCAACCGCGGAGAAAGTTGCCTTAGGCTGGTATCTGGATGGTCGCGTCAGCGCAGTGTTAGGAACCCATACCCACGTTGGTACTATCGATACCAGGGTTCTACCACGAGGTACCGCATTTGTAAGCGACGTGGGCATGGTAGGCGCCGCCGACTCAGTTATCGGCGACGATACTGATCTGGCGATCGAGAGGTTTCTCACACTAATGCCCCACCGCCTATCAGTAGGCAAAGGAAACGTAACGTTCAACTCAGTTCTGGTGGAGGTGGAGGATGAGAGCGGCAAGGCATTGAGCATCAGCCGTCTTGACCTAGAGTTGAGGGAGTAATGAAAGCAGACCTTCACCTACACACTACCGCCTCAGACGGAAAGCTAAGGCCGGAGGAGATAGTACGTAAGGCATCACAGCTTGGTCTCGATGTCATCGCAATCACCGACCACGACTCTGTTGCAGGGATACCTCCTGCCCTTGAAGCAGCCAAGAGCTTCCCCCAGCTTCTGGTCATACCTGGAGTGGAAATAAACACCGATATGCCACAGGGCGAGGTACACATCCTGGGCTACTTCCTAGACTATCACGACCCGGAACTTAACCATTCCTTAGAGGAACTGCGCAATTCCCGCTACGAGCGGGGGCGCAAGATGATAGCCAAGCTGGCAGACATGGGAATGGATATCGAATGGGAGAGGGTGCTTGAACTGGCCACAGGAGGGATCATAGGACGACCCCATATTGCCCAGGCGATGGTGGAACGCGGCTACAGCTCCTCCCTTCAGGAGGCCTTTACCAAGTACATCGGTCGCAATGGGTCTGCCTACATCGAACGTAAGAAGTTAACACCACTCGATGCAGTCGAGTTAATCCTTAATGCAGGTGGCTTGCCGTTTCTTGCTCACCCCGCAGATATCGCACACCTCGAGGCACTTGTCCTTCGACTGAAGGAAGCAGGAATGGCAGGCCTCGAGGTATACTACGCCAACTATTCACCAGGCAAAATTGCTCGCCTCCAGGCGCTAGCCAAAAGGTATAACCTCATCGCTTCCGGAGGCAGCGATTACCACGGGTTGGATAACACCATTGGCGCTGACATCGGCAGCGTCGACCTGCCCCCAAAGTCAGTGGAGCAATTCATCTCCCTAGCGGAGCGAAGGAGGACGGTGATTCCATGATGCTAGGTGCTAGAGAAATTCAACAGATAATCCCCCACCGCTGGCCTTTCCTCCTCGTGGATAAGGTCATCGAACTCCACCCCGGCGAGGGAGCCGTAGGAATCAAGAATGTTACTGCCGGGGAATTCTGCTTCCAGGGGCATTTTCCAGGCTACCCTGTCTTCCCCGGGGTGCTCATTATCGAAGCTCTAGCTCAAGTCGGTGCCGTAGCGGTATTAAGCTTGCCCCAGCATAAGGGAAAGATCGTTCTCTTCGCTGGGGTCGATGGCCTTCGTTTTCGTGGGCCAGTGTTTCCTGGAGACAGCCTGAGGTTAGAGGTGAAGCTCACCAAGATGCGAGGTTCCATAGGTAAGGGTACAGCGGAAGCGACTGTGGAAGGAAAAACTGTTGCTCAAGGTGAGTTGACCTTCGCCATCGCCAGCCCAGAGCAAGCCCCGGGTAGGGAGCAGGAATGAGATGTGCACTTCACCCCGAGACCGAGACCAACCTCAGGTGTGGTAAATGCGGCCAGCCCATTTGCCCCAAGTGCTTGGTTCAGACACCAGTAGGTGCGCGCTGCCCCGAATGCGCCGCCCTGAAACGGCTGCCAGTCTATGATGTCCCAGCCGTCTTCTATGCAAGGGCAATTGCCGCCGGCCTGATTGCCGCTTCAGTACTGGGTGCTATTTGGCCTTTTATTCCTTCCTTCTACATCTTATGGTTCCTCATTGCCCTTGGTATTGGCTACGCCATCGGCGAGGCGGTGAGCCTCTCCGTCAACCGAAAGCGCGGTCTCGCGCTGCAGGCGATCGCAGGTACAGGCATGGTTGCGAGCTATATTGTTAGAAGCCTTGTCGAAAGCCTGGTCAAGACACCGCACCTGGGTTTTCTGGATTCATTTGTCGATGTGTATGGCGTGATTGCGCTTGTTCTCGGCATCGCCGTCGCGGTCAGCAGACTGCGCTGAAATTGACATGCCATGCGTTTTGTGCTACCATCCTGCTGGATTAAAAGCGGGCATTTACACCAATATCCAGATACGCACTGTTTGTGGAGGGCGTAGTGGGGTTTAGTGTTATTTTTTATTGCCCAAAGCGGGGAGGAAGCAGCTTTTATGGGGGGAGAACTTTTTGTCCGTATTCTTGTCGCAGCAATCTTAGGCATCGGGGGGTGGAGGCTAGCTATCCCAATCGCCGAAGAGAGCGGGGCTTCCGATGATCTGACGTGGATTTTGGCTCTCGCCATCGGAGGCTACGTATTCGGCTTCCTGCTAGCTCCCTATATTGCTGTACGCCCTTGGCGCTGGGTTCGTAAACGCCTGCGGTTGGTGCCAAAGCTGATCCCAATGCACAGCCTGGTGGCTGCAGCCATCGGACTGGCGTTTGCCTTGGTTATCACAGCCCTGATCACCCTACCTCTGTCCATGCTCCCGGACCCATGGGGTAACTACACTCCTCTGGCTGCTGCCATCTTTTTGATCTGTCTCTTCGTACCCATCATGGTGCTGCAAGGCCCTGGCGCATTGCAGTTCTTCTTCAGCTCTTCCCCGACTACTTCAACCAAGAGAGAAAGAAGAGGTGAGCTGCTCATCTTGGATACCAACGCCATCATCGACGGGCGAATTGCTGACATCATCCAAACAGGCTTCATACAGGGTACCCTACTCATCCCCCGATTCGTCCTTGATGAGTTGCGTCACATTGCCGATTCTCACGACGTACTGCGTCGCAACCGAGGACGAAGGGGTTTGGACATGCTGACCCAGCTTCAAAGAGGATCGGATATCCCGGTTCAGATCTCAGATATGGATTTCGAGGAGATCCTTGAGGTCGACTCCAAGTTGATAATGCTGGCCAAGACCTTGCGCTGCTCCATAGTCAGCAATGACCTCAATCTGAATCGGGTGGCTGTGCTCCAGGGAGTGAAGGTACTCAACATCAACGAACTGGCCAATGCGGTCAAACCCGTGATCCTGCCAGGTGAAGACATAACTCTGCGCGTTGTTCAAGAGGGCAAGGAAGCAGGTCAAGGCGTTGGTTTTCTGGACGATGGCACCATGGTTGTGATCGAGGGGGGACGCCGCTATCTTGCCACCGACGTCAATATCACGGTCACCAGGGTATTGCAGACCGCGGCGGGACGGATGATCTTCGCTCAACCCAAGGAGCTTGTCGATGAAAGAAGCAGGCGGTAAAGTCGGCGCCGTAATCGTCGCTGCCGGCACCAGCAGCCGAATGGGAGGGATAGACAAGGTCTTTGCCCAACTGGGGAAAGAGCCTCTGCTGGCGAAGGTAGTGGCTGTATTCCAGAATTGCCCTGCGGTTGATCAGATAGTCATCGTGCTGGCCAGAAAGAGTCTGGCGCAGGGACGTAAGCTGGCAAAAGAATATTGCTGGCCAAAAGTAGTTGCGGTATGTCCCGGAGGGCTAAGACGTCAGGACTCGGTCAGAGAAGGGCTGCAGAGGCTGACAGATTGCGATTGGGTGATCATCCACGATGGCGCTAGACCATGTGTCGATGCTGATCTTGTCGAGCGAGGGCTGATCGCAGCCCGAGAAAGCGGTGCCGCAATTGCCGCAGTGCCAGTCAAAGACACCATCAAGATCGTCTCTCGCCGCCGCTTTGTACAACAGACGCCGACGCGCCAGAGCCTATGGGTTGCGCAGACACCTCAGGTCTTTCGCTACAACCTCATAGCAGAAGCCTATCGTCAGGTGGATAGTGAGGTCACGGATGACGCCGCCTTGCTGGAACAACTAGGTCATAAAGTCGAGGTCTACATGGGGTCTTATCAAAACATAAAAGTGACTACCCCCGACGATCTAGCGATAGCCGAGGTCTTCTTGGCCCCCCGGCAAGAAAGCACTCTCTGACTCCGGAGTACCATGCGCATCGGTATCGGCTACGACGCCCATCGGCTAACCAGGGGACGCCCCTTCGTTCTGGGGGGCGTAGAGATACCCTTTGAACAAGGGCTTGAGGGCTGGAGCGACGCTGATGTTGTGGTGCACGCCATAATAGATGCTCTGCTGGGGGCCGCGGCCCTGGGAGACATCGGAATCCACTTCCCTGCCAACGATCCTGCCTACGAGGGCATTTCCAGCATCGCTCTTCTTGACCGCACTGGCAATTTGCTTAGAGAACAGGGCTGGCTTATCAACAATATCGATGCTACAATAATCGCCGAGCGCCCTCCTATTCATCCTTTTGTTGACCAGATGAGGCGGAACATAAGTCGAGCCTTGTATATCGACAAAAGCCAGGTGGGAATAAAAGCCACCACCACCGAAGGCCTGGGTTTCACCGGAAGAGAAGAAGGGATTGCTGCCTACGCCGTGGCTCTTTTGGAGGAAGCTTATCAAGATATATAACACCCTCTCCGGGCAGAAAGACGACCTGGTCCCACAGGGCGATACAATAAGAATGTACGTCTGCGGTGTCACTCCCTATGCCCCCTGCCACCTCGGCCACGCCATGAGCTACATCGTCTTCGATACCATCAGGCGCTACCTCGAATTTCGCGGCCACAAAGTTAAATACGTACAAAACTTCACCGACATCGATGATAAGATCATCGCACGCGCCAATGAGCTAGGCATCCCACCCAAAGAGCTGGCGGAAGGCTTTATCACCCAGTACTTCACCGATATGGACGCTCTCAACGTGAAACGAGCCGATGTTTATCCCAGAGCTACCGAAGAAATCCCCAAGATCATAGAGATGGTCCAAGGACTGATACAAAAAGGGCACGCCTATCAGGCAGGGAGCGACGTCTACTTTCGGGTGACAAGCGACCCCGACTACGGCAAGCTCAGCCGTCGTGACCTGGAGGATATGGTGGCAGGTGCCCGCATCGATGTCGATGAAGCGAAGGAGCACCCCCTGGATTTTGTTTTATGGAAGGCAACCAAGCCCGGCGAGCCATATTGGCAAAGCCCCTGGGGGCAAGGAAGGCCAGGGTGGCACATCGAATGCAGCGCCATGTGCCTCGAACACCTCGGGGAAACCGTGGACATCCACGGCGGCGGCCAGGACCTCATCTTCCCTCACCATGAAAACGAGATCGCACAATCCGAGTCTTTCACCTCAGTTACACCCTTCGTACGCTTCTGGTTACACAATGGCCTGATGCAACTGGGCGAGGACAAGATGAGCAAATCCTCGGGCAGAATAATAGCTGTGAGCGAAGCGCTGGCGAAGTATAGCGCCGATGCTATAAGGCTGTGGGTGCTCAGCTCCCACTACCGCAGCCCCATCACCTACTCAGATGAAGCGATAGCGTCAATGGAGCAAGGGCTGGAAGGGCTACTTCACGCCGCTTACATCGACCACGATGAGGCGGCAACTACTCTCGTAGAACCAGAGCCCTACAGAGAGCAGTTCATCGAAGCCATGGAGGATGACTTCAACACCCCGCAAGCCATAGCTGTTCTGTTCAACCTCGCCCGGCAAATAAATCGGGGTCATACCGAGGGGCTGAATGTGCTCAAAGCATATCATACCCTCCGAGAGCTTGCGGGCGTACTTGGCTTGACGCTGGAAGTCTGGAGAAAGCCCGAAATACCGTTTGAAAGACTCATCGAGCTTGTTGTCAAATACGGCTTGGACGCGAAAGAGGCGACAGACACCGACCGCGCCATCAGCCTGCTAAATGAAAAACGAGCCCGACTGCGACAGGAGAAGAAGTGGCAGCTTGGCGATGAAATCCGAAGCGATCTCAAGGGACTGGGCATCGCCCTGGAGGACACTCCCCAGGGGACGGTGTGGAGATACAGGAAGCCTTGACTTTGGCTATTTTTGTTTTTATACTTAGCTAGAATTGGAAAAGGTCGAAAAAGGCCCGAGTGGCGCAACGGTAGCGCAACCGACTTGTAATCGGTAGGGTAGCGGTTCGAATCCGCTCTCGGGCTCTGGACGAGTCCGGAGGGGTGGGTGAGCGGTTAATACCAGCAGACTGTAAATCTGCCGCCTGAGATGGCTACGTAGGTTCGAATCCTACCCCCTCCACCACTGGTCAGCCCACATAGCTCAGCGGTAGAGCACGTTCTTGGTAAGAACGGGGTCACCAGTTCAAATCTGGTTGTGGGCTCCAACTTAGATTAAACCTATCGGGAGGAGAATAGATGGCAAAGAAGGTTTTTCAGCGAACCAAGCCTCACGTTAACGTGGGCACAATCGGGCACGTTGACCACGGCAAGACAACCTTGACATCGGCAATTACCAAAGTTCTAGAGGCCACCGTGGGGACCACTCAGTTCCGCTCCTTCGATTCCATAGACAATGCCCCGGAGGAGAAGGCAAGAGGGCTAACAATCGCTATCGCTCACATCGAGTATGAGACCGAGAAGCGCCACTACGCCCATGTGGATTGCCCAGGCCACGCTGACTACATCAAGAACATGATAACAGGTGCCGCCCAGATGGATGGGGCTATACTGGTGGTAGCTGCAGATGACGGGGTAATGCCTCAAACCAGAGAACATCTCCTCCTCGCTCGCCAAGTAGAGGTGCCCGCGATAGTTGTCGCCCTAAACAAAGTGGACATGGTAGACGATCCCGAGCTATTGGAAGTCACAGAGCTCGAGTTGAGGGAAGAGTTGCTCCCCAAATACGGCTTTCCCGGAGATCAGATTCCCATTGTGCGGGTGAGCGCCCTCAAGGCCCTGGAGTGTGGCTGCTCCAAGAGGGAATGCCAGTGGTGTGGCCAGATCTTGAAGCTCACGGACGCCGTAGACGACTACATTCCCATGCCCAAGCGCGCTGCGGACAAGCCGTTCCTCATGCCTGTAGAGGATGTCTTCGGCATCAAGGGACGAGGCACTGTGGCCACCGGCAGGGTGGAGCGGGGCACCATAAAAGTGGGGCAGGAAGTTGAGATAGTTGGAATGAAGGAAACAAGGAAAACGGTCGTCACCGGTGTAGAGATGTTCCACAAGATTCTGGAGGGAGGAGAGCCGGGGGATGCCATTGGCTGTCTGCTCAGAGGCATAGAACGCGATGAGGTGGAACGAGGACAGGTGCTGGCGAACGTTGGCTCGATTAAGCCTCATACTCACTTTGAAGCTCAGGTATATATATTGACCAAAGAAGAGGGAGGCCGCCATACCCCGTTCTTCAACGGATACAAACCGCAGTTCTATATCAGGACCATGGATGTCACCGGCTCTATCGAGCTGCCCAGCGGAGTGGAGATGGCAATGCCTGGCGATGACATTAGACTGAAAGTGAAGCTACTTGTTCCTATAGCCATGGAGGAAGGTGTGAGATTCGCCATTAGAGAAGGCGGCAGAACAGTAGGGGCGGGATTGGTCACAGCCGTAACAGAGTAAGAAATGGCAAAGAAAGCTGAGGCTCGAATCGTTATCCATCTCGCCTGTACCCAATGCAAGGAGAGAACATACACCAGCAATAAGAACAAGAAGAACGACCCGGGAAGGCTGGAGTTGAGCAAGTACTGCCCTCGTTGCCGGGTTCACACCTTGCACCGAGAGACAAGATAAATAGACACCGAGAGCAAATTGAGGCGTCAGGTTTCGGTAAGAGGACAAGGAAAACAAAGGTTCAAATTCATCGGTGAGACTGTATCAGAGTTAAGAAAGGTGGTTTGGCCCACAAGGCAAGAAGCCACCTATCTAACTACAATTGTAATTGTCGTCACCGTGGCAGTGGCTATTACCCTCTGGGTGATTGACTTTGGGTTTTCCGAATTGATAGATGCAATTATACTCAGGTGACGCTACCAGACACCATGGGCAGGAAATAGAAGATCGGCATTGCTGTGACAGCAGCCTCCGCATCAATGGATTTATTTCCTCGAACTTCTAAGATTGGGTAGATCTTTGTGGAAGAAAACGAAAAGGAATGGTACGTAATCCACACCTACTCGGGATACGAAGACCGGGTCAAGACAAACCTGGAGCATCGCATTGAGTCCATGGATGTCAGGGACAAGATCTTCCAGGTAGTGGTGCCTACAGAAGACGAGATGGAGATAAAGGATGGCCAGCGACGCACCGTGGCCAAGAAGATATTCCCCGGTTATATCATGGTCGAGATGATCATGGATGAGGAGAGCTGGCATGTTGTGCGCAACACCCCAGGGGTCACTGGGATCGTAAGCACCCAAGATGACAAAGGCAAAATCGAACCTGTTTCCCTCGACGAGGACGAGGTTAAATCTATTCTCAAGCAGATGGAGGCTAAGATACCGAGGGTCAGAGTAGGCTTCTCCAGGGGACAGAGCGTTCGCATAGTTGACGGGCCTTTCATTGATTTCATCGGGGTGGTTGACGACCTCAATGAGGAGAAGGGCAAAGTAAAGGTCATGGTTTCCTTCTTCGGGCGGGAGACTCCTGTGGAACTAGACTTTCTGCAGGTGGAAAGGCTGTGACCTGCGAGCTACATAGGATGACACAAATGGCTGCGGATGGTATATAGGGAAATTCTAAATACTAATTTCGAAGCACTAAACAAATCCGAATTGCAAAATGCAAAAAGAAAACTGTGGAGCAAAATTCAGAATGGGTAGCGTGGCGTCGTGACAGGAGTCACGACGAATGATTCGTTGCCACAGGAGTGGCAACGCTACGCTTGAAATTTGAACATTCGATATTGTTTAGGATTTCGCGCTTCGAATTTGGTGCTTAATTAAGGTTGGAAAAATGGCAAAGAAGCTCAAGGCAGTAGTCAAACTTCAGATAGAGGCGGGGAAGGCGACCCCGGCTCCACCCGTTGGCCCTGCTCTGGGGCAACACGGGGTCAATATCATGGCCTTCTGCAAGGAATACAACGACCAGACTTCATCCCAGGCAGGCTCGATTGTTCCTGTGGAGATAACTATCTATGAAGATCGCTCCTTCACCTTCGTCACCAAGACACCACCTGCGGCCGATTTGCTCAAAAGAGCGCTGGGCTTGGAGAAGGGAACTGACAATCCCAGGCGCAATAAAATCGGCAGCCTTCCCCGAGAGAAGATCCGCGAGATTGCCGAACTCAAACTCAAAGACCTAAATGCCATCGATCTCGAAGGGGCCATGAGGATGGTAGAAGGTACAGCACGAAGCATGGGTATCAACATCATAAGCTAGGGGCAGCATGGGGAAACACGGTAAAAAGCATCTTGAAGCACTAACCAAGGTGGATGGGAATAAGACATATCATCCCCAAGAGGCGATCAGCCTCGCTAAGCAGGTGTCCTTCGCCGGATTCGACGAGACAGTTGAGCTCCACCTGCGTATGGGGGTTGACCCCCGCCACGCTGACCAGCAAGTCCGTGGAGTAGCTCTCCTGCCTAACGGCCTGGGCAAGGCGGTGCGAGTCCTGGTCTTTACTCAAGGCGAGGCAGAAAAGGCCGCCCGGGAGGCTGGAGCCGACTATGTTGGCGGGGACGAGTTGATTAAGAAGATTGAGGATGGCTGGCTCGAATTCGATGTCGCTATCGCCACCCCAGATATGATGCCCAGGATCGGCAGACTGGGCAAGGTCTTGGGACGACGAGGACTGATGCCAAATCCCAAATCAGGCACCGTCGCACAACCCGGCGATCTACCCCAGGTTATTGCAGACGCTCGCAAAGGCCGGGTGGAATTCAAGTTGGACAAGACCGCCATCATCCATACGCCAGTAGGCAAGATCAGCTTCGATGACGAGAAACTACTGGAAAACCTGGCCGCAATGGTTGATGCAGTGGTCAGGGCAAAGCCCAGCGGCGCCAAGGGTCAGTTTATTAGGAGTGCCACGCTGACGACCTCGATGGGACCTGGAATTAAGCTTGATCTGGCTCCTACCCTTTCCCTGACTACCGCTTAACGGTCGGCTTTGTTCCCAGTTCAGCCACAGCAGATAGAGCGGCATGACTTTGCGAAAGGAGACTAAATGGCAGGGATTGTTTCCTACGGGGCTTACATACCCATTTACCGGCTGAGCCGTAATCTAATCTGGCTAACATGGGGCGGCATACCTCTCGCCGGAGAGAAAGCGGTCGCCAACTTCGATGAAGACAGCATTACCATGGCAGTAGAAGCCGGCAACAATTGCCTGCGAGGCATTGACCGGGCTGAAGTCGAAGGCCTATTTCTAGCTTCCACCACGACTCCTTACAAAGAGAAGCAGTGTGCCAACCTGGTCGCTGAAGCACTCGACCTCGGGCGCAGCACCATAACCGCCGACTTCGCCAATTCCCTGAGATCAGGAACCATTGCCATGCGAGCTGCCCTGGATGCCATCGCTGCTGGCTCGGCAAAAAAGGTTCTGGTAGTTGCCTCAGACTGCCGATTAGGGCAGCTTTCCACTGAGTACGAAGGGGCATTTGGAGACGGAGCCGCTGCCATCCTTCTGGGTGACTCTGACGTAATCGCAAGCGTTGATGCAAGTCATACACACTATGACGACATAATGGACCTGTGGCGATTGGATGGCGATACTTTCGTCAGATCATGGGAGGACCGCTTCATCATCACCCACGGCTATCTGGAAAACACTCATCAGGCCGTTACGGACATCATGGAGAGATGCGGGCTGACGCCAGCCGATTTCTCCAAGGTTGTCCTCTACGCTTTCGATGCCAGGAGACATCAGCAATTGGCAAGAAGGCTCAACATTGACACCAGTACCCAACTTCAAGACAACATGTTCTCGACGGTAGGCAATACCGGCGCCGCTTATACACTTATGATGCTGGTCGCCGCCTTAGAAGAGGCAAAGTCTGGTGAAAAGATGCTGGTCGCTAACTACGGTGATGGCGCGGATGCCTTCGTCCTCACCATCACTGAGGGGATAGAAAAGGTAGGAGATCGCCGAGGGATAAAATACCACTTGCCATCAAAGATGGCCCTGCCTAACTACGACAAGTACCTGCGCTACCGTGGCCTCCTCCAGGGATGGGCTCATTGGGAGAATCAGTCCGCAGCCACTATCTCGTGGCGGGATCGCAGGTGGAACATCAACTGCCGTGGCGCGAAATGTCTGGTCTGCGGCAATATCAACTTCCCGCCGCAGAGGGTCTGCATGTACTGCCAGAGCAAGGACCAGTTCGAGGAGATCCGCCTCGCGGAGAGAAGCGCCAAGCTTTTCACCTACAGCAAGGATTTCCTCGGACCCAGCCTCGACCCCCCGATCATCCTATGTATCATCGACTTCGATGAGGGAGGAAGGTTCTACGCCCAGATGACAGACCGCGACCCTGATAAGGTTGAAGACGGGATGCCCGTCGAGCTCACCTTCAGATGGATGCACAGCGAACGCGGTATCCGCAACTATTACTGGAAATGCCGCCCTCTGCGAATGGCCCAAGGAGGCTGAAAGATGGAAAGCATTAAGGATAAAGTCGCTATCGTAGGTATGGGTTGCAGTAAATTCGGGGAGCGCTGGGATTGCAGCGCCTGGGACCTGGTTGTCGAAGCGGCCTACGAAGCTTTCGAAGACGCCGGGGTCGGACCCAAAGATATCCAGGCGGCATGGTCGGGCACCCTTGGATTCCAAGGCGGCCAAAGCCTTGCCTATCCCCTCAAGCTGGATTATATCCCCATTGTCAGGGTGGAGAACCTTTGTGGCACCGGCCTGGAGACCATCAGGGCAGCTACTTACGCGCTGATTGCCAAGGCTTATGACCTCGTCCTTTGCGTTGGCTTCGAAAAGACCAAGGACCGGGGTGTGGGAGGTCTGGGCTCTGGCGAGCCCATGGGTGGCGTACATCCGGTGTTTGGAATCCAGGCGACCCCGCCGGGGCGCTATGCCCTGGCAGCCACCAAGTACTTCGCTATGTACGGAGCGGAGAAAAAGCACCTCGCTATGATCTCGGTGAAGAGCCACTATAACGGTGCCCGCAATCCCAAGGCCCACCTGCGCCGTGAGATAACAGTGGAACAGGCTCTAAACGCCCCCATAATTGCCTGGCCTCTGGGGCTCTTCGACTGCTGCGGGGTAACCGATGGCGCCGCCGCTGCCATCCTCTGCCGCGCTGAGGACGCTCCAAAATTCAGGAAGGACTTCATCACCGTCAAGGCGTTGGGCAATTCGGCAGGCCCCGGCTGCGGCAAGATGATGACCGATTATGACTGGGTGCACTGGGAGGAAACCTACAGGGCCACCCAGCAGGTATATCAGCAGGCCGGAATCAAAGACCCGCGTAAAGAGCTCGATTTAGTGGAGTGTCACGATTGCTTCTCCATCGCCGAGCTCATGTGCTATGAGGCTATGGGCTTCTGTGAGCGTGGAACAGCCAAACACGATATCGAAGCGGGCACGTTTGCTTTGGACGGCGAGGTAGCCTTTAATGCCGGCGGCGGCCTGAAGTCGTTCGGCCACCCTGTTGGCGCCAGCGGCATCAGAGAGGTTTACGAGATATACAAGCAGGTCCAGGGCAAAGCCGAAGAGCCATCCCGCCAGCTTAAGAACGTTGAACTGGGAATAGCTCATAACCAGGGAGGACATCCAGGCACCTTTATGTGCAGCATGGGCATTTTCGGTGTGCCCGGCCGCTAAGATAATAGTTGACTGCAAGATTATCTGTAGTTCCCCTCCCCTGGCGGGAGGGGATCAAGGGGAGGGGGGAAATCACCCTCATCCTTCGGCAAGCCTTGGCCTGGCCAAGGCCAGGGCTCAGGACAGGCTCTAGCCTCTCCCTTCGAGGGAGAGGGAGTAGAATTGAATAGCGCCATAGACAGCAGGTGCCAAAGTGGCTCAAACCTGTGCCTGCCGAGGCAATTCTTCTTGAATAAGAGGAGTCCTTTGGGCTGCAGGCACTGAGGACTCTTCTTTATTAGTAGGGGGACAAAAGCGATGACCACCAAGAAAAAGCTCCAAACTGTTGACCAACTGGCTGAACTGCTCTCCCAGAACAGATTTATAATCGCCACCGACTACCGTGGGCTAACGGTTGCCGAGATGTCGGAACTACGACGCCAGCTACGAAACCTGGGCACCGAATACCACGTTGTCAAAAACAGTTTGGCCAAATTCGCTGCTGAAAACGCAGGCAAACAAGGGCTCTCCCAACTGCTCACAGGACCGACAGCGCTCGCCTTTGGCCGTGAGGATATCTCTCAATTGGTGAAGACCCTGACTGCCTACATCCGCATTTCGAAAACGACCCTCAGCATAAAGGGAGGGCTTATCGATGGCCAGCTAATCGGCTCCGAGCAAGTAAGAAGCCTCGCCTTCCTGCCCTCCATAGAGGTATTGAGAGGCAGACTACTGGGATTACTGCTGAGCCCCATCTTTTCACTGCAGAACGTGCTCAGCGCCAACCTGCGTGGCCTCAATACAGTACTAAATGCCAGAATTCAACAACTGGGAGGAACAACAGATGTCTAGCGACGAAGCAACCGCCAGGGATAACCCAGAAAAGCAAGAAGAGGAGGCTGGTGAGATGACCACAGAGGAAGAAAAGGCCCCTAAGAAGCGCGCTACTGCTGCCAAGAAGGAAGCCAAGGCGATGAGCAAAGACGATGTGGTGGCCGCTATCAAGGAAATGACTGTCCTCGAGCTGTCAGAGCTGGTTAAGACCCTGGAAGAGACATTCGGGGTCAGCGCCGCTGTCCCAATGGCAGCCGCTGCTCCGACCGCTGCCGCTGCTGGTGCCGAGGCCGCTGCTGCTCCCGCCGAAGTAGAGGAGCAGACAGAGTTCAGTGTGATCCTCAAGGACATAGGTGCCAACAAGATAAGCGTAATAAAAGCGGTGCGCGAGGTAACCACCCTCGGCCTGAAAGAGGCCAAGGAGCTGGTGGAAAGCGCTCCCAAGCCGGTAAAGGAAGGTATCAATAAGGCCGAGGCAGCGACCCTCAAGGAGAAGCTAGAGGCAGCCGGTGCCACCATCGAGATAAAATAACGCTCTGCCATCACTGCCAACCAGGAGGTGACCATGGGTCGGCAAGCGTCTGTCGAATACCAGCCGCTTATCAGGGAGTTGCCCGCCCAGGAGCGCCCCAGGGAGCGGCTCAAGAAATACGGCGCTGCCTCACTCTCCAATGCCGAGCTTCTGGCGATCATACTGCGCACCGGCGCCGCCTCCGAAAGCGTGCTCAACCTCTCAGCAAAACTGCTGGCAAGGTTCGGCGGCCTCAGCGGACTGGCGAAGGCCGGTTTCGGCGAGCTTTGTATGGAGCGAGGCCTGGCAGAGGCCAAGGCAGCCCAGCTTAAAGCCGCCCTGGAGCTGGGACGGAGACTGCTCTCCACCCAGCCTGAGGAACGGCTGGTGGTTAAGTCGCCCCAGGATATTGCCAACCTGCTACAGGCCGAGATGTCCCTCCTGGATCAAGAAGAGTTGCGGCTGGTGCTGCTCAACACCAAGAACCAGGTGCTCGCTATCTCCCAACTCTACAAGGGGAGCGTCAATACCTCTCTGATAAGGGTCAGCGAGGTATTTCGAGAGGCAGTGCGCGAGAACTGCCCTGCTTTGGTAGTGGTACACAATCACCCTTCAGGAGACCCAACCCCCAGTCCCGAGGACATCGAGATAACGGAGCAGATCGTGAAAGCGGGCAAGCTCCTCGACATCGAGGTGCTCGACCACCTCATAATCGGCCACCAGCGCTATGTAAGCCTCAAGGAAAGAGGGCTTGGTTTCGAGTAGGTTCTGACCTGTAATTGCCAGTCGCTCCGTTGGAATAGAGAGTAAGAAAGGGCCCAGCGCTTCAGCGCTGGGCCCTTTTTCCCGTTCAAACAGGTTGAATTCTTGACTTACTTCAGGGAATATGCCCCGTGCTTCTCGGGGGCATAGTAGTCGCCCGGCAGATATGCTGCGCTCTGAGCGTACTTCTTCGGGCTGTACTCCTCCAGCTTGAGCGCCTTTCGCTTGGCATCGATATGGGCCAGCGCCTCTTCGGCCGCCTTCCTGTGGTCGGGCTCGAAGTAGTAGGCAGCGCCTACCTTCTCCTTCCAACCCTCGGTGATCATCCTGGTGACCTCTTCAGAGCCAGCGACCGGTGAGCCCACACCCATCCAGGTGGTGACGCCTGAGGCAACGAAGTAGGCCCCGATGGAGATCGCTTTCTCCGACATCCACTCAGGGGCAAATCCCGCCACCGGCAGATCGCTGATATCCTCGCCCAGGCCTCCCTCGGTGGCACACTGCGCAACAACGGTTAGGATACGAGAGTTATCGACACAGGAGCCCATGTGGAGCACAGGGGGAATACCTATTGCCTGGCAGACTTCCCTCAGCCCGGGGCCACAATGGTCCATAACCTCCGGGGTCAGCAGCCCCTGCTTGGCACAGGCAATAGCGTTGCACCCTGTGGTCACTACCAGCACGTCGTTCTTAATAAGCTCCTTCACAATGTAGAGGTGCGGGTCATCATGCGTCACCCTGGGGTTGTTGCAGCCAACAACGCCAGCGGCGCCCCTTATGCGGCCAGCCATAACGGCATCATTCAGGGGGCGGAAGGACTCACGCAGGCTTCCTCCCAGCATATAGGCGATGTACTCATGGGAGAAACCGGCAACCAGGCGGTCCTGGACGTCGGGAATGTGTACCTCTCCCCGGTTAGGGAAGTTGTCGATCGCTGTGCGAAGAATGGTCTTGGCTATCTCCATAGCTTTATGCTCGTCGAACTCTATGTGCATGGCGCCAGTAATCTTAGCTTTGGGCGAGGTGGTGATTATCTTGGTGTGATAGTTCTCAGCTACCTGTACTATACCCTGCATGATGCACTGGATATCCACCACCATAGCGTCTATGGCACCGGTGAGGATGGCCAGCTCCTGGGCGAGGAAATTGCCCAGCAGAGGGACCCCCTGGCGCATCAGGATCTCGTTAGCGGTGCAGCAGATACCCGTCAGGTTTATGCCCTTGGCGCCCTTGGACTTGGCATAATCGACAATGTCGGGGTCGCTGGCCGCTGCCACGATGAGCTCGGAGAGGGTGGGCTCGTGGCCGTGTATCACAACGTTTACCTCGTCTTCTCGGAGGCTGCCGAAGTTGGAGCCAGCGGCCACCGGGCCCGGGGTGCCGAACAGAATATCGCTGATGTCAGTGCTCAGCATGGAGCCGCCCCACCCATCGGCCAAAGCATTGCGCAGGCCATGATCCAGGATGTGCTCCGCATCCTGGTCATTCCCAACGTGGGTGCGGTGCAAAGTCTCCACAATCTCGCGGTCTATCCCCCGAGGGGTAATACCCAGCTTGTGCCACACCTCCTGCCGCTTGGCAGGAGCCCTGCGGGTATAAAGCAGTTCACCGTCCTGGCGGCCAAACTCGCCAAGAGCTACTTTAGCTACATCAATAGCGACCTCTTCTTTAGCTCGCCCCTCTTCCGGGACATCCAGATAATGGGCCACCGCTCTCAGCTTCTTCTCATCCTTCACCTGGTAGTCCGGCGCCTCACCTGTGGCAGCAGCCAACAGCGTGTGCGCCATATCGCGACCGTGGTCAGAGTGGGCCGCTGCACCGGCGGCAATCCAGCGAATCAGATTTCTAGCGGAGACAGTCTCCTTAGTCGCCCCGCAGATGCCCACTGTAGTCTTGCCTACCAGGCGGCAGGGTCCCATGAAGCAATTTCTGCAGCAATTGCCCTCATGCCCGATGGGGCAGGGCTTGGTCTCCTCAGCCCTGCTGAAAGCCGTAGATACCCCTTCAACCTGGGCTTTCTCAAGCATCTCCACTACGACGGGGTCAATGCTCTTGCTCGCGGGGCTTTTCTTCTCGGCCATTGTTACTCCTTTGACATCAGTTATTGGCTCACTACCGCCATTTTTGATGTTATCACATAGTGG
>CAZCXP010000041.1:0-17451 GCA_964502665.1 uncultured Dehalococcoidia bacterium
GTAGCGTTGCCACTCCTGTGGCAACGAATCGTGTTCATCCGGTTTCTACTTAGCGTAGTCCACCGCCCGCGTCTCCCGGATTACGGTAACCTTTATCTGCCCTGGGTACTCGAGAGTTTCCTCTATCTTCTTAACAATGTCTCGGGCCAATCTCACCGTGCTCAGGTCATCGATGTCCTGGGGTTTAACTAGGATGCGGACCTCACGACCGGCCTGAATGGCGAACGATTTCTCCACGCCAGGGAAGCTTGATGCCACGTTTTCCAGAGCCTCAAGCCGCTTCAGGTGTTGTTCCAGAGACTCTCGCCTTGCCCCTGGTCTTGAGCTGGAGATGGCGTCAGCAGCAGCAACAATGAATCCGAAGACGCTCATAGAGTCTGTCTCGCCGTGATGCTCAGCAATAGCTTTAGAAACCTCGGCTGATTTGCCCAGTCTTCTTGTTATGTCGGCACCGATGGCGGCGTGGGGGCCCTCAATCTCTTGACTTACGGCCTTGCCAATGTCATGCAACAGCCCTGCTGTTCTGGCTATATTGACATCAGCCCCCAACTCGGCGGCGATCATCGCCGACAGATGCGCTACCTCGACGCTATGGGCAAGCACATTCTGTCCGTAGCTGAAGCGATATTTAAGATGCCCCAATAGCTTGATTACCTCGGGATGAAGTCCAATGACTCCTGATTTGTAAGCTGCTTGTTCTCCCGCGGTCTGGGTGATAGCTTCTACCTCATCCTTGGCCTTACCCACTACCTCCTCAATACGAGCAGGGTGGATACGGCCATCCAGGATGAGCCTTTCCAATGCTAACCTAGCTACCTCGCGGCGGATTGGGTCAAAACAAGAGATGGTCACTGCCTCCGGCGTATCGTCTACGATGAGGTCGACCCCGGTAGCGTTCTCCAGTGCCCTGATATTGCGTCCCTCGCGGCCGATGAGGCGCCCCTTCATATCGTCAGAGGGCAGAGGGACTACAGACACCGTGGTCTCAGAGGAAACGTCGGTGGCACACCTCTGAATGGAGGCGGCAACGATCTCCCTGGCCTTCTGGTCAGCCTCCTCTTTCAGCTGAGCCTCGACCTCACGGAAGCGTTGCGCCATATCTTGACGGCTTTCCTCCTCTACCATCGTCAGCAGGAGATCTTTGGCCTCGGGTGTAGACATGCCGGATATGAGCTCAAGCTGATGCACCTGCTTTTTCTTGAACTCTTCGAGTTGGGCCATGGATCTATCTATTTCCTTTTCCTTTGCTACCAGGCTGCGGTCTCTCCGCTCAAGAGCTTCGGTTTTGCGGTCAAGATTTTCTTCTTTCTGAGAGATGCGTCTTTCCTGGCGGTGAAGCTCGGAACGGCGCGAGCGAGTCTCAGACTCAACGTCAGCCTTAATCTTTAGTGCTTCCTCCTTGGCTTCAAGGAGAATTTCCTTCTGCTTGGTGAGGGCATCATCCAGAATCTTGGCGGCATCCTTTTCAGCGCGGTGAAGCCTCCTAGCCGTTATGAGATTCCGAGTGAGGAAGCCGATCGCCACACCGAAGACAAGTGCCACTAAAACAACAGGTATCAAATATATCCAATCCATTTCTAAGACCCTTCTTTTCTATTGGTCTGGCCGCGCATTGTCCCGCTCCTGCCATACGCGGTCGATGGTACGATTGACTAGCTCATAATCAAAACCACGCCGCTTCAGGAAGGCCCCCAAACGCTTGCGAAAGCTGGAGTAGTCTAAGCCTGCAAGTGAGCGAGCCTTTCTCTGTGCCGCTTGATAGGCACCTAGCTCGTCATCGACCCCCGCGCTGGCCTCAGCGATGGTTTCGGCGTCGACACCCTTCTGCTTTAACTCCAGTTCTATGAGTCGGCGGCTGAGCGGTCTGAAGTTCTCCCTGTTCTCCCGCCAGAACCGGGCAAAGGCGATGTCATCCACCAATCCCTGTTCCTTTAATTTGGTCAGCACTTGCTCGATGGTGTCGGCGTCGAAGCCGTGACGATTTAGTCGTGCCCTTATTTCCGCCTCACTTCTGGGGCGTGGGCTCAAATACCTCAGTGCGCTGTTCAGCGACTTTTGAAGCCGGTCAGCGCTCTTAAGCCTTTCGATCTCGGGAAGGGATAGCGTCTGTCCTTTGTGAAGCCCGACCTCAGCGGCTACAGGAAGGCTCAGGCTGAAGGTAAGGCCTCCGTCAAGGAGTACTTTGACTCTCCCCTTGCGTTTCATCTGGGTCCCAACGACGGTGACCGTGTTCATCCTCTTCCTCTACGCATGTTTGGACTGAGGCAGGATTGAACATTACTGTTGGGCGTCGCGCTGGAGTATTGGAGAGGTCAAATCGGGGTTAGTCTGGTGAGTCCGCTATTGCGGGCTCGACGTTGGCGGAGAAGGATAAGGCTCCTTGTTGGGCGCTGGCAGTTGCCCTAATCTGGCGCTCGATCTCTTGGGCGAGGCTTTGGTGTTGCCTGAGGTATTGCTTGGCATTCTCACGACCCTGCCCGAGACGTGTCTCGTCAAGGGAGAAGAAGGCCCCGGTTTTCTTAATCATCCCCATCTCGACACCTAGGTCGAGGAGGTCGCCCTCTTTGCTGATACCTTGGTCAAACATGATGTCGAACTCGGCTGACCTGAAGGGGGGGGCGACCTTGTTCTTGACTACCTTGGCTCTGATTCTGGTGCCCACCACCCTGTTTCCTGTTTTGATGTTCTCTACCCGCCTGAGGTCGATCCGTACTGAGCTGTAGAACTTGAGGGCCCTGCCTCCGGGAGTTACCTCTGGATTGCCAAAGACAATACCAACCTTCTCTCTGAGCTGGTTGACGAATACCACAGCGGTATGCGACCTGCTTATGGCCGCTGTCAGTTTCCGCAACGCCTGGGACATTAGTCGCGCCTGCAATCCGACGTGGGCATCTCCCATCTCTCCCTCGAGCTCTGCCCTGGGCACCAGCGCTGCCACGCTGTCGATGGCTATCACATCGATAGCCCCGCTGCGGACCAGCGTTTCGGTGATCTCTAGGGCTTGCTCCCCGGTATCGGGCTGCGAGATTAGCATGTCATCCAGCCTAACCCCGCAGGTGGCAGCGTAAGCGGGATCGAGGGCATGTTCCACATCGATATACGCCGCCATCCCCCCCGATTTCTGGGCCTCGGCAATGATATGCTGGCTAAGTGTTGATTTGCCTGCAGCCTCGGGTCCGAAGATTTCGGTAACTCGACCTCGAGGGATACCGCCTATGCCAAGGGCCAAGTCCAATGAGAGTGACCCGGTGGGGATAAACTCAACCCCTATCTTTGCGGGTGCTTCCCCCAGCTTCATGATTGAGCCTTTGCCGAATTGCTTTTCGATCTGGCCGATCGCTAAATCGAGCGCCTTCTCCTTCTCCGTTACCATATGCTGATTCCCCGAATTGAGCACTCTGGCTTACTCCTGTGCGACTTTTCCTCAGCCAATCGACCATATGCTAGCACATTTGGCCAACAAATACAAGGGTAGTCTTACGCTGGGGTGCAATGCTGTGATAAGAGATGGTTTGACCCGTTCTGAGCAGGGCGGATAGAGGTAGATTGCAAATTTTGGCGGTTTTGGTTATATTCGGGCTGTCAACCTGGCTTTGAGGTACGGTTTGAGAGCCAGATATGCTGTTTTCAGCACCAAGCTTGGTTGGGTAGCGGTGGGCGGTTCCGAGATGGGGCTGAGCTTTGTCACCCTGCCCCAGCCGTCTCCTGAGGCGGCGCTCGCCGGGATTGAAGGCTTTGTTAAGGGGGCAGTCGAGGAGGACTCTGCTTTTGGCGACCTTCCTTTTCGACTCCAGCGCTACTTCGACGGCGAGATGGTAGCCTTCCCTGACAAGCTCGACCTTGGGGGAGCTACTGACTTTCAGCAGGCGGTCTGGAATGCGACTCGCTCCATTCCTTACGGGGAAGTGAGGAGCTATGCCTGGGTGGCTAAGCGAATTGGGAGACCTGCGGCGTGCCGCGCCGTGGGCGGGGCACTGGCTCGAAATCGCCTCCCGATCGTAGTGCCATGTCATCGGGTGGTGGCTAGCGACGGCAACCTGGGCGGATTCGGCGGTGGCCTGGAGCTGAAGAGGTACCTTCTTGATATGGAGGCTGGCCGCGCGAGGCCGTCTAACTCACTCTCTCTTCTACAGTCAGGTCCTGCTCGTCGACCAGGTCAATAAGCTGTTGCTGAAGTTCGGTGCAATAGTCAGTAGCCAGATCGGGCAATTTGAGTTTGGTAACGCCCTCGCTGCTGACAATTGACAGATATACCTCATCTTCCCCGGGAAACTGGCTGAGTACGTAGAAAAGCTGCTTCAGACGGGCGATATCGGCGTTGGTATTATCGGAGGTGGGTAGGTTGATTTTCAGTCGGTGGCGGGGTGGTGCTACAGCCGGCTGCGCTGTGGGCTCGACGGATTCCTCGCTCTTACGTGGCTGGTAAAGTGATACATTCTGGCAGGTTAGCTGCGTACGGTCGCTTCTGGTCTTAACTTTTCCCTTGACCAGGAGGGTATTTCCTTCTTGCCAGAGGTCTCTGGTACGTTCGTAGACCTCAGCCCAGGCTGTGACCTCTAAGCTGCCGCCGAAGTCCTCAAGAATGGCGCTGACGAAGGGTCGTTTATCTTTTGTGAACGACTGCCGCACCGAGGTGACTAATCCTGCTGTAACAATTGTCTGCCCTACCATTTCCTCGCCAATCTGCCCGCAGAAGGCGTCGACCTCAGAGGCGAGCTGCTGAGAGGCCTGGGTGAGGGGATGATCGGAAAAGTATACCCCCAGCAGCTCTTTCTCCCAGGCTACCCTCTCTTTGGCGGGTATTTCCATATCGGTCAAGTCGAGGCCGGGCAGCGGCACCTCCACACTCTGGCCCCATAGATCGAACATGGTGGATTGGCCTACTTCCTTGAGGCGCTGTTCTGTCTGCGCCAGCGACAGGATACGGTCGATGCCGGCCAAAAGGGCACCGCGACTCCCTAAAGAGTCCAGCGCTCCTGCTTTGATCATGCTTTCCAGCGCCCGCTTGTTGAGGTTTCTAAGGTCAGCTTGGCGGCAGAAGTCGTCGATTGAATTGAATGGGGCACCCTGGTCCCGGGCGGAGACGACTGGCCTGATTGCGGCGGCCCCCACATTCTTGATTGCCGCCAGCCCGAAGCGAATGGCGGTAGCACCTGCCTCGAGTTGTTCGATGCCGAAGTTCTCTCCGCTGCGGTTGATATCAGGAGGCAGCACCCTGATGCCCAGCCGATGACATTCTCCGATGGCTGAGGCTACCTTCTCTGCCTGCCCCATGTTTATGGTGAGGAGGGCGGACATGAATTCTACGGGATAGTTCGCCTTGAGGTAAGCAGTCTGATAAGCGATCAGCGCATAGCTGACGCTGTGTGCCTTATTGAATGCATAGCCGGCGAAGGGCTCGATGAGGCTCCATACCTGATCTGCCAGCTCCTTGGAGAACTCTTTCTTCTTCGCTCCGGAGAGAAAGCGTTGCTTCTCCTTTTTCATCACCTCAGGGATTTTCTTCCCCATCGCCTTGCGCACTATGTCAGCCTCGCCCAAGCTATAGCCGGCGAAGGCTTGAACGATGAGGAGAACCTGGTCTTGGTAAACTATGACACCGTAGGTTTCCTTCAGGATTTCGGTGAGGGCGGGATGGGGGAAACGAATGGGCTCCAGCCCATGTTTTGCCCTGATGAAGGTAGGGATATGGTCCTTGGGCCCTGGCCGATATAGAGCTATCATGGCAGCGATGTCGCCGAAGCAGTTGGGCTTGAGCTCCTTGACGAAGCGGCGCATAGCAGCGCCCTCAAGTTGGAAGACCCCCGTTGTCTCTCCAGAGGAGAGAAGATCGAAGGTCCTGACGTCATCGAGAGGAATGTGGTGCAGGTCGATGTCAATACCGCGATTCTGGGCGATGGTCTTTTTTGCCTTTTCCAAGATGGTGAGGTTTGCCAATCCCAGGAAGTCCATCTTCAAGAGCCCGATCTGGGCGATGTCATCCATGGCGAACTGGGTCATGTTAATGCCCTGCTCTTCGCCCTTGCTCGGCCTTTGCAGTGGCACATGGTGGATGAGCGGCTCCTTGGAGATGACCACTCCAGCGGCATGAGTGGAGGCGTGGCGGGCTACTCCCTCCAGTTTGGTTGCGGTGTCGACGAGATGCCTTATAGTAGCGTCATCCTGGTATCTTTTGCGCAGTTCGAAACTTGCTTCGAGAGCCTCCTGAATGGTGGCCCAAGGTGCAGGGATTTGCCTTGCCACCTGGTCGACATCTCCGTAGGACAGCCCCAGAGCTCTACCCACATCCCTGAGCGCTGCACGGGCTCCCATAGTGCCAAAGGTAATGATCTGGGCTACGCGGTCGGGCCCATATTTCCGGGCTACATAGGCTATGACCTCATCGCGGCGGTCATCTTGAAAGTCGAGATCGATGTCTGGCATTTCCTTGCGCTCCACATTGAGAAAGCGCTCGAACACCAGCCTGTGGTCCAGGGGGTCGATGTCTGTTATCCCCAGGCAGTAGAGGACAATGCTGGCTGCGGCGCTGCCACGAACACCGAAGAGGATGTTTTGTTCCCGAGTGAAGGATATGACATCCCAGATGACCAGGAAGTAGTTGGCGAATTCGGTCTGCTTGATGACCTCCAGTTCATAGTCAAGCCGCTGTGCAGCCTCTGGTGGGGGCTCGGGGTAGCGGGCTGCCAGGCCTTGACGGGACAGTTCCGCAAGCTGCTCGTCGGCAGTCTTACCTGGGGCCAGATCGATCTCGGGGAGGTGGAGTCGACCAAACTCCAGGTCGAGGTGGCACAGCTCAGCAATGCGCTCGGTGTTGGTCAGGGCCTCGGGTAGTTCGGCGAAAAGCTCTGCCATCTCCTGGGGGCTCTTAAGGTAGAAGGAATCGTCGGCCATCTTGAGGCGTTTCTCGTTGTAGATAGTGTTATTGGTCTGGATGCAGAGCAGGATCTCATGGGCGTAGGCGTCATCCTTGTTTACATAATGAACATCGTTGGTGGCCACAAGGGGAAGGTTCAGCTTGCGGCTCAACCCGACCAGTTCTTTATTGATCTGGGCAAGCTCAGGGACGGCGTGCTGCTGGAGTTCAAGGTAGAAATCTCCGAAAACATCCTGGTACCATTGAGCGGCCTTCTCAGCGTCCTCAAGACGGTCCTCTACGATCAGGCGTCCCAGTTCCCCATTGGGGCAGGATGAGAGCGCGATCAAGCCCTCACTGTGTTGTGAAAGCAGCTCCTTGTCCACTCTGGGCTTGTAGTAAAAGCCCTCAAGCTGGGCAGCGGTAGCGAGCTTGAGCAGATTGTCATACCCTGCCCTGTCTTTGGCCAGTAAAACCAGGTGGTATGGGCTCTTGTCGGCTGCAAGCCTGCTTTGTCTGCTCTTGGGTGCGATGTAGACCTCGCAGCCTAGGATTGGTTTTATGCCCGCTTCCTTCGCTTCGCGATAGAATGAGATTGTGCCATAGAGCACCCCGTGATCGGTGATTGCCAGGCTGTCCATGCCCAGCTCCTTAGCCTTGCCAATGAGACGGGGGATACGGCACATTCCATCAAGGAGACTGTATTCGGTGTGGACGTGAAGGTGGGTGAACATGATCCTGTGTTATTATAGCACTGGTTTTTCCTCCCTGCGAGTGCTTATTGCCGCTGTTGTGACCGCTGGTCAATTGGCACGCTTGACATACGTGGTAGCCTCTAGTATACTCTGCGGGGATGAATTGCGGGTGGGGTGGTTAGCAGCTTCTTTGGGAGCTGCAAAGCGAATTCGAGCGACGAAGGTGCGAGAGTTCGCGCCAAAGATACCCCACAGCTTGCTGTGGGGAGATTCATTGTTTAGTGCCTGGGGCATTCTAAGAGGGGGAACGTTGCCCACAATCAGCCAGCTAATCAGAAAAGGGCGCAAAAAACTGAAAAAGAAGGTCAAGGCACCTGCGCTTCGCTTTACCTATAACACCCTTAAGGCGAGGAGTGTGCAGGGCAAGGGCTCTCCTCAGAAACGCGGAGTTTGCCTTCAGGTGAAGACAGTGACGCCGAAGAAACCGAACTCTGCGCTGCGCAAGATCGCGCGGGTGCGGTTGACAAATGGCATGGAAGTGACGGCGTATATCCCTGGGGAAGGACATGGCCTACAGGAGCACTCCGTGGTGCTCATCCGGGGGGGGAGGGTTAAAGACCTCCCAGGCGTGCGATATCACATCATCCGTGGTGCTCTGGATTCTGGTGGCGTTGAGGGGCGCCGACAGGGTCGCAGTCTATATGGTGCCAAAAAGCCCAAGGCTGGGCTTTAGGCGAGCAAACCTGGGGTTTGTGATAGATGGCTGTAAGAGCTTCTAGTTCATAGAAGCTCTTTGATTGAAAGGATGGTTTACGGAGGGGAGGATGTCACGACGAGCTCGAGCGACTAAGAGGACGCAAACTCCTGACGCCAAGTATCATAGCACGGATCTCGCCGGGTTCATCAACAAGGTTATGAGAAACGGCAAGAAGAGCACGGCGGAGAGGGTCGTTTACGGTGCTCTGGATATAGTTGAGAGGGAAGTGAAGAAGAATCCCCTGGATGTCTTCGAGCAGGCATTGAAGAACGCGACGCCGGTGCTTGAGGTCAAGCCACGCAGGGTCGGTGGCGCAACCTATCAGGTGCCCATCGACATCAGGGTAGATCGCCGCCTTGCCTTGGCGATGCGCTGGTTACTGGCTTCAGCAAGGGCGCGCAAGGGCAAGCCGATGTCAGAGAGGCTAGCAGCAGAGCTGATAGACGCTTTTCGGGGACAGGGGGCCACGATTAAGAAGCGGGAAGATACTCACCGTATGGCTGAAGCAAACAAGGCTTTTGTCCACTACAGATGGTAGCGAGGTTTGAGTGTTTTGGCTGATCAGAGAGTCTGCTTAGCTGAGAGGGAACGGGCTATGGCGCGGGCATTACCGCTGGAGCGGGTCAGAAATATCGGCATCATCGCTCACATCGATGCTGGAAAGACAACTGTCACCGAGCTAATCCTGTACCACACCGGTCGAACCTACAAAGTGGGGCAGGTGGATGAGGGGACAGCGGTGATGGATTGGATGGAACAGGAGCGTGAGCGTGGGATCACTATTACTGCGGCTGCCACTAGCTGTGAATGGGCCGGCCATCAGATCAATATTATCGATACTCCGGGGCATGTGGACTTCACCGCTGAAGTGGAACGCAGCCTCAGGGTTCTCGATGGCGGGGTGGTAGTGTTTGATGCCCTGGCTGGTGTTGAGCCCCAGTCGGAGACAGTCTGGCGCCAGGCAGATAGCTATCGTGTTCCCAGGATATGCTTTGTCAACAAGATGGACCGCGTCGGCGCCGACTATTTTGCGACAGTGCAGATGATCAAAGATCGTCTCAGGGCTAACCCTGTGCCCCTACAGATACCTCTGGGCGCGGAAGCATCCTTTAAGGGAGTAATCGACCTTGTTGAAGGCAAAGCCTGGATTTTCCCCGAGGACCCTGACGCAGAGCCGGTGGAGGTGCCTATACCCGGGGAATACAAAAAGGCGGCTGCCAACTATCGGGAGAAACTGATTGAACAGGTTGCTGAGAGCGATGAGCCGCTAGTGAATGCATATTTGGAGGGTGAGCCCATCGCTGCCCCGGAGATCAAGGCTGCGCTGAGGAGGGCAACTCTGTCCACGAGGATTGTCCCAGTGCTCTGTGGCAGCGCCGTGAGGAACAAGGGGATACAGCCTGTTCTGGATGCTGTAGTCAACTACCTCCCTTCACCCTTGGATGTACCTCCGGTTCAAGGCATCGACCCCAGGACGGGTAAAGAGAGCTTTCGCGAAGCTAGCGATGAAGCCCCGTTTTCCGCCCTGGCTTTCAAGATAGTCTCCGATCCTTTCGTTGGCCGTCTGGTCTATCTGCGAGTATATTCAGGTAAAGCCCGGACTGGCTCACAGGTTTTGAATTCGGCAAGGGGGCGCAAAGAGCGTTTGGGGCGGTTGCTGCGGATGCACGCCAACCGGCGAGAGGACATGGAGGAGATAAGCTGTGGCCGGATCGCTGCTGCAGTTGGTCTCAAGAACACCTTTACCGGAGACACCATATGTGATCCTGCCAAACCTATCGTTCTGGAAACGATCAAGTTCCCAGAGCCGGTTATCTCCGTTGCCATCGAGCCCAGGAGTAAGGTCGATCAGGATAGGATTGGCGATGCCCTGAACAAGCTGGCGGACGAGGATCCCACCTTCAAAACCCGCTATGACCAAGATACCGGGCAGACCATACTCTCAGGGATGGGGGAGCTTCACATTGACGTTATTGTCGATAGGTTGGTACGAGAGTATAGAGTGGATGCCAAGATAGGTAAGCCGCAGGTTGCCTATAGGGAGACGATCTCCATTCCCGTGCGCGTCGAAGGTAGTTTTGTCAGGCAGACTGGTGGGCATGGCCAGTACGGTCACGTCTGGCTTGAACTTGAGCCGATGGAACGAGGTGGTGGCTTCAAGTTCGTCAATAAGATACCAGGCGGGGTGATCCCCAAGCAGTATATTCCTGCAGTGGAACAAGGTGTCAGGGAGGCGATGGAGAGCGGTGTGCTCGCGGGGTATCCGATAATCGATGTCCGTGTCACTGCCTTCGACGGTAGTTATCATCAGGTTGACTCTTCAGATATAGCCTTCAAGATGGCAGGAGCGATAGCGTTGAGGAATGGTCTCAAGAAGGCCAAGCCCAAGCTCCTTGAGCCGATAATGAAGCTTGAGGTGGCGACTCCCAAGGAGTTCCTGGGGGACATAATCAGCGATCTCAATGCTCGGAGGGCCAGGGTTGAGGCTGTGGAGTTGCGGGCTTGGACGCACATAATTCGTGGCCATTTGCCGCTGGCTGAGAGTTTCGGCTATGCTACTGACCTGCGGTCAATAAGCCAGGGAAGGGCAACTTATTCCATGGAGTTTGATCATTATCAGGAAGTCCCCGGGGAGCAGGCCGAAGAGATAATCAGCAGAATGAGAGGCTAGATGCCTAAGCAGAAGATACGTATCAAGCTTAAAGCATTCGATCACCGAATACTGGATCAATCGGCAGTGCAGATTGTGGAGGCGGCAGAGCGCACAGGGGCGGCGGTGGTTGGGCCTGTGCCTCTCCCCACCCATATAAAGAAATTCTGCGTTATACGTTCTCCGCATGTGGACAAGGATTCCCGGGAGCAGTTTGAGATCAGGACTCATAAGAGGCTGATTGATATTATGGACCCTACCACGAAGACCATTGACGCTCTGACCACTCTGAACCTCCCGGCAGGGGTGGATATCGAGATAAAGCTCTAGTTAGGTTATAGCGGATGTTTAGCGGGCTCATCGGTCGAAAAATAGGCATGACACAGGTATTTACCGAAGACGGCGCTGTGGAAGCGGTGACTGCTATCGAAGCTGGTCCCTGTACTGTGACGCAGATCAAGAGTGTTGGCAAGGAAGGCTACAACGCGGTCCAGCTCGGCTTCTGCGAGGCGAAGCGGCTCAATTCTCCTGAGCGGGGGCATCTGGGGAAGCTTGGTCTGTTCAAGCACTTGAGGGAGTTCAGCGTCGAGGATACTTCTGACATCGAATTGGGACATCGGGTAGATGTCAGTCTGTTCCAGCCTGGGGACCTGGTGGATGTCGTCGGGACGTCCAAGGGGAGGGGCTTTGCGGGCACGGTCAAGCGCCATCACTTCGCTGGTGGGCCCAAAACCCACGGACAGTCTGATCGCCACCGTGCTCCTGGTTCTGTGGGGGCGGGCACCGACCCAGGACGGGTACTCAAGGGGCAGAGGATGGCGGGGCATATGGGAAACCGGAGGGTCACGGTGAAGCGTATCGAGGTGGTTAAGGCTGATCCGGACCGCAATCTCCTCTTGGTCAAAGGGGCAGTGCCTGGGGCCAGGAATGGGCTGCTGGAGATAAGGAAATCCAGGGTGCACGGCTAGAAGTTGGGAGACGCTTTGCAGGTTTCAGTATATAGTATCGAAGGCCAGGTAGTTGACCAGATCGAACTCGATGAGACTGTCTTCGGTGTACCACCAAACGAGGCAGTGGTGCATCAGGCTTTGGTGAGGCAGCGAGCAAACTCCCGTGTGGGAACCGCCAGCACCAAGACACGGAGCGAGGTCTCGGGAAGCTCCCGTAAGCTGTATCGTCAGAAGCACACGGGATTTGCACGGGCTGGGAGTAGGAGATCGCCGACACGCCGTGGCGGTGGGGTAGCTTTCGGCCCCCGGCCACGAAGCTACAAGCAGGCGATGCCCAAGAAGATGAGACGCTTAGCCTTGAAGTGCGTCCTCTCAGCCAAGGTAGCTGATGGCGAGCTTCTGGTGATTGACTCGTTTGGCCTGGAGCAGCCCGCGACTAAGCAAGTGGTGCGTGTTCTGAAGGCGCTGGGGATTGAGTCTTCGGTCTTGCTGGTCACCGCTGAGCCAGATAGGAATGTAATCAAGTCCGCTCGCAATATCGAGAGGGCAAAAACGCTGCCCGCTGGTATGTTGAACGTTGTCGATCTGCTGTCGCATAGAATGCTGCTTATGACTGTTGATGCGGTGCGCTGTGTCGAGGCGACGTGGGGCAGGAAGCAGGTAGCTGCCGGGGCTCAGGCCTCTTAGGGGGGAGAGGATGCACAGCTACGAAGTACTGCGCCGGCCCCTTATTACTGAGAAGAATACGATGCTTGTTGAGCAGAACAAGTATGCCTTTGAGGTAGCCCGAAATGCCAACAAGCCTCAGATAAAGGAAGCGGTGGAAAAGGCGTTCAAGGTGAAGGTGTCCTCAGTGAACGTGATGCGCGTGCCGGGCAAGATGCGCCGCGCCGGCAGGGGGCGGGGGCTGACATCGCCCTGGAAGAAGGCAGTGGTTACCCTGGAGCCGGGAAATAAGATCGAGCTTTTTGAAGGTGTATAGACGTGAACTTGAATGAGGTGCTGCTAGAGGAGGCCAGCTTTGGCACTTAAGATATACCGCCCCACGTCCCCGGGACGGAGGGGTATGGTCGGCGCCGATTTCTCCGAGATCACCAAGAAGAAGCCGGAGAAGTCACTGCTCGTGCCCTTGATGAAGAAGGCGGGGAGGAGCAATCAGGGGAGGATAACGGTACGCCACCGCGGGGGTGGGGCCAAACGGAGGCTTAGGATTATTGACTTCAAACGGGATAAGTTTGGCGTTCCAGGCAGAGTAGCCTCCATCGAGTATGACCCCAACCGCTCGGCGAATATCGCTCTGATCAATTACGCCGATGGCGAGAAGCGCTATATCCTGGCTCCTCTGGGACTCAGGGTGGGTGATACCATCTCCTCGGGTCAGGGCGTGGAAATAAAGCCTGGTAACGCTCTGCCGTTGAAGTCGGTCCCTCTAGGCACTGCGGTCCACAATATCGAGCTCAACCGTGGCAAGGGGGGGCAGATGGTGCGTAGTGCTGGGGGCTCTGCTCAGGTTATGGCCAAGGAGGCTGGCTATGCCTTGGTGAGATTGCCCTCGGGGGAGCTTCGTCGAGTCGATGGGGAGTGTCTGTGTACTGTGGGGCAGGTGGGCAACATTGACCATAGCAATATCTCTCTGGGCAAGGCGGGCCGCAGGAGGCTTATGGGCTGGCGGCCTACGGTGCGCGGTTCAGCGATGACGCCCCGAGATCATCCTCATGGTGGTGGCGAGGGGCGGTCGCCCATCGGACATCCCGGGCCCAAAACCCCCTGGGGCAAGCCAGCACTGGGCTACAGGACAAGGCGCAATAAGCGCAGCGACAGGCTGATTCTGAGGAGAAGGAAATAGCATTTCAGGAGGTCTAAGGGAGTGTCGAGGTCGATCAAGAAAGGCCCTTTCGTTGACGGCAAGCTGCTCAAAAAAGTGGATATGCTGAATCGAACCGAGCTGAAGGCGGTGATCAAGACCTGGTCACGTGCATCGACCATCGTCCCGCAGATGATCGGGCTCACCATCGGGGTGCATGATGGCAGGAGGCATGTTCCTATCTTTATCACCGAGAACATGGTGGGCCACAAACTGGGAGAGTTTGCCCCCACCAGGACCTACAGGGGACATTCTGCCAAATCCGAGAGGATAACTCGGGTAAGGAAATCACCGACAGGGAAAAGGTAGGCCTTTCTGAGCGAGGAGCGAGGAAGTGGAAGTAGTAGCAAGGGCGAGGCAGATAAGGATATCGCCGCGAAAAATGCGCCTGGTGTTGGACACAGTGCGTGGGAAGAAGGTAGATGAAGCCTTGGCTATACTCAGCTTCTTACCCACACCGGCGGCTCGAACTGTGGCTAAGGTGGTCAAGTCGGCGGCTGCCAATGCTGAAAACAACTACCAGATGACGCCAGCACAGCTCAGGATAGTCAAGACATTTGCCGATGAAGGACAAACCCTGAAGAGATTCCGCGCCGGCGCTCGGGGCAGGGTAAACCCTTTTCGGCGCCGCTTTAGCCATATTACAGTCATTGTAGAGGAGGAGTGATTGGGACATAAAGTTCATCCCTTTGGTTTTAGGATCGGCATAGTCAGGGACTGGCGTTCCCGGTGGTACGACGAGAAGCATTACGCGGAACTGGTGTACGAAGACATAGAAATTCGCCGCATTATTCATTCCAACTATCACGAAGCCGGCATTTCTCAGATCGAAATCGAGCGCAAAGCAAATGAGGTCACGGTAACCGTCCATACCGCCAGGCCTGGTGTTGTTATCGGCCGTGGTGGGCAGAGGGTGGATGAGCTGAGGGTCCTTCTGGAGAAACACACCGGGAAAAAGGTCCGCCTCAATATTCAGGAGATCAAGGAACCTGAGCTCGATGCCACGCTGGTTGCCCAGAACATCGCTGAACAGCTCAGGAGGCGTGTATCCTATCGTAGAGCCATCAAGCAGTCCATTTCCAGGACTATGTTACGGGGGGCTAAGGGGGTAAAGATAAAGTGCTCGGGGAGGCTCGGCGGGGCGGAGATCGCTCGCCGTGAGACCGGGCACGAGGGGAGCGTCCCTCTGCATACTCTTAGGGCTGATATAGACTATGGCTTTGCTGAGTCTCTCACTCCCATGGGGCTTATCGGGGTCAAAGTGTGGATCTATAAGGGGGATATCCTTCCCGAAGCCAGCCTGGTGGAGGAGGTGGAGGGAGAGGAAGTATTGGTGGAGCCGAGTGAGGAATAGCATAGGAAGAGAGCAATGCTTCAGCCAAAGCGAGTAAAATATCGCAGAGTTCATCGCGGGCACCGCAGGGGCAAAGCGCAGGCTGGCAATACCGTGGCCTTCGGCGATTTTGGGCTTCAGGCTCAGGAGTCAGCCTGGATCACTAGCCGCCAGATCGAGGCAGCGCGGCGTGCTATAGTGCATAGCGTGAGGAGGGGAGGCAAGGTCTGGATTCGTATTTACCCCGACAAGCCTGTGACCTCGAAGCCAGCAGAAACCAGGATGGGTAGCGGCAAAGGCTCCCTCGACCATTGGGTGGCGGTGGTTAAACGAGGTAGGATCTTATTTGAGATATCTGGAGTCAAGGAGGATGTGGCTCGGGAGTCGATGCGCCTGGCTTCACATAAACTTCCAGTCCAGACCAAGTTCGTTGGCAGAGAGACCTTGGTTGAAGTAGCTTCGTAACTGGTGATATCAATGAGAGTAGATAGGATCAGGGCGCTGAAGCCAAAGGAGCTGTCCAAGCAGCTTGATGACGCTTATCAGGAGCTATTCAACCTCAGGTTCCGGCATGCCACCAGGCAACTGGCAAACTACAGTGAGCTCTACAAGGCGAAGAGGAAGATCGCCAGGATCAAGACAATAATGCGGGAACGGGAGCTTGGCAGGTAATAGCTATGGAAAAGAAGAAGACTCGTTTTGGGCGGGTGCTGAGCAATAGAATGGATAAGACCGTGGTGGTGGAGGTGGAGATTCGACGTCGGCACCCTCGCTATAAGAAAGTCGTCAGATACAAGACGAGGTTTAAAGCCCACGATGAGGGCAACACCTGCGGTATCGGTGACATGGTGAGGATAGTCGAGACCCGTCCTTTGTCTCGGGAGAAGAGGTGGCGGGTGGATAGCGTTCTCACCAAGGCGGAGATCGTTGAGGTCAAACCTGAGGAGATAGAATAGGGGATGATCCAGTCATTTACCCGGCTCAAGGTAGCGGATAACTCTGGCGCCAAGAAGATCATGTGTATTAATGTGCTTGGTGGCACCAGGAGGAGATATGCTCGGGTGGGCGATACAATCGTGGCCTCGGTGAAGGAGGCCATCCCTGGAGCCGCGGTGAAGAAGGGTGATGTCGTCCGCGCTGTTGTCGTCCGCACTGCCAGGACATACGGGCGCCCTGATGGCACCTATATCAGGTTTGATGAGAATGCTGCAGTGGTCCTGGATGAGAGAGGCAATCCCAAAGGTAGTCGCATATTTGGCCCCGTGGCCCGGGAGCTCAGGGACAAGAATTTCATGAAGATCATTTCTCTGGCGCCTGAGGTGCTATGATGAACATTCGCAAAGGCGATGAAGTCATGGTGATAAGGGGTGATGATCGAGGAAAGAGGGGGAAGGTGCACCGTTGCATCCCTCGGGAGAATCGGCTTGTTGTGGAGGGGGTTAATATGGAAAAGCGCCATATGAAACCCCGGGGCAACATCAGGCAAGCAGGTATCATTGAGCGCGAGGCGCCAATAAATATCTCCAAGGTGATGCTTGTCTGTACCAAGTGTCATCAACCCGCTCGTCTTGGATTTCGTATCCTGGGGGACAAGAGCAGGGTGCGCGTGTGCAAGAAATGCGGCGAGGTGATCGACTAGTGTCCAGGCTCAAAGAAAGGTATCGTGATGAGATCGTGTCCGCCATGATGCAAGAGCAGGGGTACAAGAACCCAATGCAGGTGCCTCGTTTAGACAAGATTGTGCTTAACATCGGTTTGGGAGAGGCCATTCAAAATCAAAGGGCGTTGGAGGCAGCCACCAACGACCTGTCCCTGATCTCAGGGCAGCACCCGGTAATCACCCGTGCCAAGAGGTCTATCGCATCCTTCAAGTTGCGGGCTGGTATGGCCATCGGCCTGATGGTGACACTACGCGGCGAGCGCATGTATGAGTTCTTCGATCGGCTGGTGAATGCTACGTTGCCCCGCGTACGTGACTTTCAAGGGCTCCCCAGGGAAGCATTCGACGGACGGGGGAATTACACTCTTGGCATGAAGGAGCAGATTATCTTCCCTGAGATCGACTATGACAAGGTGGACAAGATTCGCGGGTTGCAGGTCTCTATTATCACCACCGCGCGCACTGATGAGGAGGCCAGGAGGCTGCTGGAGTTGATGGGCGCGCCTTTCAGTAGGCAGTAGATTGGAAGAAACTCTCATGGGCGGCTGTCACCAACTAATGATGAGAAGTGAGAAGGCCAGATACCGTTCGTGGTGAGCTTGTCGAACCATGAACGGCCCCCCGCGTACGCGGGGGCTCAGGGCGAACGGAATAAGTCTACTTTTGGAAAAAGATGGCTAAAGTATCGA
>CAZCXP010000042.1:0-5801 GCA_964502665.1 uncultured Dehalococcoidia bacterium
GTATCTCGACAATGACCGGTTTGCCTACGGTCATCGGCTGGTTGACTCATGAGGTTATGTGGCGGGCCTCTTGGGACGTGGTTGCCGGGCGAGATACAGATGTAGAAACGATTTATCAGACCACGGATGCGGAGGAGGCAATCGCTCTTCTAAATAAGTATAATGTCGAATACATCTATGTCGGAACCCTTGAGAGGGAGAGCTACGAAACAGAAGGACTGCTGAAATTCGCCAGCCATCCCGAAACCTATGACCCGGTATATGAGAAGAAAGACGTGACCATCTATCAGGTGTTGCCGTGACACATACATTCATTATTGCACTGCTTTCGCAGTTTGCGGTACCTGGCAAGTTGCCTTTAGAATAAGTGACAAGGGGTCAGGTGAGACGACTTCTTAGCCTGGGAGAAAGCAAAAGCCTGAGGAGAGCCGGCATCCCTCTGTTAATCGTGGCGGTGATGTTCGGCATCTACTTCCTAACCAACTCTACTCCCCTTCAATGGTATAAACATTATGTCTATCAATCTGAGGCTTTTCTCGACGGGAGAGTCGACCTGCAGGGCTTCCCGGAGTTTTACCACGACTTAGCGGAGTACGAAGGAAAATACTACCTGGCCAGCCCGCCGATGCCAGCGGTGGTACTGCTGCCGGCTGTGGCCATATGGGGGGAGGATACCGACGAGGTCCGTATAAGTATGCTCATGGGGGCTATCAATGTAGCCCTGGCCTGGATCCTGTTGGGCCGTTTGGGGGTCGACGGCCGCATGCGATGGCTGCTCACGGGGCTCTTTGGCCTGGGTACCGTCCATTGGGAGGTAGCCACCCATGGCACTACCTGGTTTTTTGCCGAGATAGTGGCTGTTTTCTTCCTGCTGCTCAGCCTGATCGAACACTTCGGCCGGAGACGGGCCTTTCTGGTGGGGCTACTGCTGGGATTATCGGTGCTCAGCCGGCTGCCGGTCCTCATGGGAGCCATCTTTTTCCTGGCCACTTTATCTCAGGACGGGGGCTTCCCCCGGCGCCATCTCCAGTTCCTGGCTGGACTGGCCTTGCCCCTGGCCCTTTTCGGGTATTACAATTTCATCCGCTTTGATAATCCCCTGGAGACGGGCTATCTTGCGCATAGCTATGCTGCCTACTTTGCTGCCGACATCGCGAAGTACGGCTATTTCAGCCCTCACTATATAGCAAAGCATCTATATACTTTGCTGCTCCTGCCTCCAGAGTATATCGACCATTTCTCTTTCCTGAGACCTTCCATGGAGGGGATGAGCATCCTGCTCACGACCCCAGCGGTGCTCTACGCAGCGAGAGCCAGGTTTTCCGAATCGGTGAACCTGTGGGCGGGGGTGGCGGTGGTAGCCATTCTCCTCCCCACGCTGTTCTGGTTCTCTACAGGGTGGGTCCAGTTTGGGTACCGTTATAGCCTGGATTTCTTCCCCTTTCTTCTCATCCTGATCAGCGCCGGCATGGGGAGCAGCTTGAGCAAAGGAAAGATCGGCCTGGTAGCCTTTTGCATAGCGGTGAACCTGTGGGGAGCACTTTGGAGCGTGCACCTGGGGTGGTAGTTGACCTCCCTCACACTCTGAGGAAGGAACCTGCAGACCTGTGACAGCACGGTAGCTGAAGGGGGCAAAAGCGAGAATGCAGACAGGAGTATTAGCAAGGCTACAGCGCCAACTGTCAGAGCACCGCGGCGAGGCTGCGCTTGTAGTCATCGTCCTTGCCGTCTCCCTGCTGGTGCGGCTGCTGCTAAGCCGCTTCCTACCTGCATACGGAGTAGACCTAGCTCTTTTTAGGTTCTGGTTTGACGCTGCTGCCGACAAGGGCATACCCGGGTTTTACGATGCCATTCCCAACTGCGACTATCCCCCGTTCAACGTCTATATCTTCTGGCTTTTCGGGAAACTGGCCTACGCTACAGGTCAGTATACCTCGGCTTTCATTATCAAGCTCCCGGGAACCCTGTTCGACCTCGCTACCGCTTTCCTCATCTTCCGCTTCCTGCGCTCGAGGTTCTCCTTCAAGGTCTCCCTGGCAGTTATGGCCATCTACGCCTTCAATCCCGCAACCATCTTCGACCTGGCGGTGTGGGGGCAGTTGGACTCCATCTACACCTTCTTCATGGTTGCATCCCTCTACTCCGCCCTGCGCTCGAAGTACGAGCTTTCGGGGGGCCTGCTGGCCCTGGCCATACTCACCAAGCCTCAGAGCATTGTCCTGCTCCCGGTTGTGGCCTACATAACCCTGAGAAACGGAGACTGGCGACGTATCATATTCACCAGCGCAGTCTTCGCGGCAGTTGTCTACCTGGTTATCCTCCCCTTCCACTGGGACAACCCGATAGCGTTCGTGGTCGACCGGTACCTTAATCCGAACGCGGGCTACAATTACTGGGCCTACAACACCATCAATGCATACAACTTCTGGGCGCTGCTCGGCTTCTGGAAGTCAGACACCGTTCCCCACCTCGGCCTGACCTATCAGCAGTGGGGCGGTCTGGTCTTCGGTGCCTTTGCGGCCTTTGTTATGTGGCAGCTCCACCGCAGGTACGAGCCCCGCTCGGCCATTTTCGCCGTATTCTTACTGGCGTTTGGCTTTTTTATGCTGATGACCAGGATGCACGAACGATATCTCTTCGCCGTATTCGCCCTCCTGGCCCTGGGCTGGTACACACGTTGCACGATCTGGATGTACTTGGGGCTCGCGGCAACGTACCTAGCGAACCTGGCCTACGTGCTGTCACTCGCCAGTGACGACGTTTACTGGATCCCCGACGGTCATTGGTCTGTCTACGTTCTGGTCCCTGCCAATATCATCCTGCTCGGTTTATCCATCTGGACTTTCTACAGAATGCAGCGATCCAAACCGCCCGAAGCCGAGGCACAATCACCACCCCCTCGGTTGCCAGCCCGCGAGGAAATCGAGGAACAGCCGCCACCCCCCGCCCGCAGAGGGATTCGCCTCTGGAGCGCACCTGTCGGTGTAGCGATTCTCACCATCATCTACTTCTCCGTGTCCGTGTGGAATCTGGGCGACCTGCGCGCCCCCAGCTCCGACTTCATTCCTCAGCACGACCCTGAGGAGGTCTATCTGGACCTTGGGGAAACAACCCGCGTGGACAAGGTCTTCTTGCTTCTACAAGACTCCAGCACTGTCGAAGTGGAGCTCTACTGGGGCTCACCGGAAAGCTGGACCCTGGCGACAAGCCAGCGGTGGTCTGGCGCAGCCCACCGACAGTGGCAAAGCCTCGGTCTAGGTCGCGAGACCAGATATGTTCGCTTTCTATTCAAAGGAGCCTCGGGGCGAATCGGGGAGGTGGCCCTGTTCTCGGGCGACCAGAAACTGCATATAGCCGCCGCCATGGGCGACCGAGGCGAGGAAGTAAGCGAAGCGCTTATCGACGAGCAGGACCTCTTCAGCCACCCTGCCAGCCACAAGTCGGGCACCTACTTCGACGAGATATACTACGTCCGCGCCGCAGAGGAGCACCTGCAGCTCCAGGACCCCTATGGCGAGAGGACCCACCCGCCGCTGAGCAAGCTCATCGTCGCCGCCAGCATTAAGGTCTTCGGCCATAACCCCTTTGCCTGGCGCATCCCCGGGGTGATCTTCGCCACCCTGATGATCCCTCTTATCTACGATTTCGCCAGGCGTATGTTCAACTCGCCCCGCGCCGGGCTCATCGCTGCCTTTCTCCTCACCTTCGACTTCATGCACTTCGTCCAGGCCCGGCTGGTCACCCCGGAGACCTTTATTCTGTTCTTCGTTATCGCCATGTTCTATTTCTTCTACCGCTATTCGCAGGACCCCTCCCGAGGAGGAAAGTACCTCTTCCTCAGCATGGTGTTCTTCGGATTTGGGTTTTCCACCAAGTGGGTCGTCATGTGGGGCTTCGTCGGCCTGGTGTTGCTTCTGGTTCTGCTGAAGTGGCGCAAGCCAATCCACAGGAACGAGGTCTACTGGTTTGTGGGGGGTCTGGGAGTGGCAGTGGCGATCTATATGCTTTCCAACATCCCCTACTTCCTGGCAGGCTACGACCTGGGCGCCTTTTGGGACCACCAGCTCTCCATGTATCACTTCCATTCCGGCCTCAAGGCGACGCATCCTTACAGCTCAGAGTGGTACACCTGGCCACTGATGCTGAAGCCAGTCTATATATTCCTGGGCTCATTTGGTGACACTACCGCCTACATCTCCTCCTTGGGTAATCCCGCGCTCTGGTGGGCGGGCATCCCCGCGATGATTGCCACCCTTTGGCTTGCAGTGTGGCATAGGAACAAGACTGCTATATTCATAGTGATCCCATTCCTGACCCAGTGGCTCATATTCGCCGGTATCGGCCGCTGTCTGTTTCTCTATCATTTCTACCCCAACGTGCTCTTTATGATTCTGGGCATTACGTTGTGCATAGAATGGCTGTGGAATCGGTATGAGTGGGGCAAATGGGCTGTAGCGGGCTACCTTGCTCTCAACGTCGCCTGCTTCGCCCTTTTCTTCCCCGCTATCTCGGGGCTGCCCATGTCGAATGTCTACTGGGAGTGGCTAAATGGGATCCGGCACTGGATAACTTGGGGCTGGATAACCTAGAACTGCCCACGCCCAAGTGCAACACTTGGAGATTCCTGCGGTATTCTTACGCAAAGCCGTCTAGAGGGTCACGTCATTGCGACCCCGATTTATCGGGGGAAGCAATCTTGCTGATCACTTCGGGATTGCTTCGTCGCCCCTTCGACAGGCTCAGGGCTCCTCGCAATGACATACCAATCCACTGCTGCGAAACCCATTTCCCGACCGCCTTCCGCTCTGAGGCTCAGGCTTAAAGAGGGGTCACGACGACGCCCAAACCCCCGGCCCCGATTTATCGGGGCACCTTCTTTCAGCAGCGTCCGCACAGGATTACGCCTTCGGCGGCTGGGGTGGGGAGGGGTTCACCAGCCCCGCTGCCAGCGTGCCGGGCACAATGGCTGCCAGCTCATCGAGAGTCCATTTCCCCGCTTTGGGTTGGATGGTCTTGATTTCCTCCGGCTCGGAGTAAAGGGCTACCTTGTCCCCACTGATGAGAAAGGTACGGCCGTTTATGCTGGCAGCCTCATCGGTTGCAAGGTATATGACAAATGGGACCATTTCCTCGGGCTGCGGCAGGGAGGCAATCACGTCCGCCCCCGGAGGCAGTGCGGTGCCTTCGGCCTTTGCCTTTTCAATAGCAGCCTTAAGCTCCGCAGATACCGTAATTCTGGTCGCAGCGCGTGGCCGAACGGCATTGCAGGTTACCCCGTATCTGCCCATGTCCCGGGCCACGGTCCTGGTGAAACCGATGACTCCCTCCTTGGCAGCGCTGTAGTTGGCTTGACCCAAGTTCCCCAGACCCGCTTCGGATGAGGTGTTTATGATGCGCCCGCTTCTTTGCTGCCTGAATATCACGCACGCGGGTTTCGTGCAATTGTAGAGTCCGTATAGGTCAACCTTCAGAACAATGTCCCATTCCTCAGGGCTCATATTGTAGATCATCCGATCTCTGTAAAGGCCGGCGTTGTTCACCAGGATATCCAACCTGCCAAAGGCATCGATGGCGGCCTTGATGATATTCTCCCCACCCTCGGTCGTAGCTACATTATTGTAGTTGGCAACCGCTTCTCCCCCTTTGTCCTTGATTTCCTTGACTACATCGTCTGCGGGTGAGGTTGACTTCCCTGAACCATCGGGCTCGCTTCCCAGGTCGTTAACCACCACCTTGGCTCCTTCCTCGGCGAACAGGAGAGCCTCAGCCCTGCCGATGCCCCGGCCACCCCCGGTGACCAC
>CAZCXP010000042.1:5901-17160 GCA_964502665.1 uncultured Dehalococcoidia bacterium
TAGCACTATAGACGCTCAATGGCACTACTTAGGGTATCAGCGAACTCGTGTTTCAACTCCCGCCCCATGAGCTCTGCTATCCCCTGGCGCACATCAAGGCCTTGATACAGCACGCGGTATACCTGCTGAGCGATCGGCATCTCCACTTTGAGCTCGCCGGCCAGCTTGAGGGCGGCGACAGTGGTGGTAACCCCCTCAGCAATGCCCGTCATGGAAGCCGTTATCTCATCCAGAGGGCGTCCCCGGGCAAGCTCCTGGCCGACAAAGCGGTTGCGGCTCAGTGGGCTGGCGCAGGTGGCCACCAGATCCCCCAGGCCAGCCAGGCCGGCGAAGGTCAGCGGATTGGCTCCTGCTGCCACCCCCAGGCGGGTGATCTCGGCAAGCCCCCGCGTTATCAGGCCAGCCTTGGTATTATCTCCATAGCCCAGGCCATCGACCATCCCCGCGGCCAGCGCAATTATGTTCTTGAGCACGCCGCCCAACTCCACACCGACGACATCGGTATTGACGTAAACACGAAACAGGGGTGAAGCCATCATCTTCTGCACCCTCGCCGCCACCGAGGCATCACGGGCAGCAACCACGGTCGTCGCCGGCAGACCGCGGGCGATCTCCTTGGACAGGTTAGGGCCGGAAAGGACACAGATATTTCGATGAAAACTGCGGTCAAGCTCTTCGGAGACCACCTGTGACATTCGCTTGGCGCTATCAAGCTCAAGCCCCTTGGCCGCGCTCAGGATAAGCATAGAGCTATCGAGGTGCTCCCTTATCAGCCTAACGTTGTTTCGCATGTCCTGTGAGGGCACGGCGAGGATGACAAGGGCTACTTTGTGGAGCGCCTCATCAAGCGAAGCGGTGGCGCTAAGCTCTTCGGGAAACGGGAAGCCGGGGAGGCGCACGGTGTTCTCCCTCTCCCGATTGAGCCTCTCCGCCTCCGCGTCGGTTCGCGCCCAAAGGCTGACCTTGATCCCCTTACGGCTGAGCATTATCCCCAGCGTTGTGCCCCACTCTGTGGTGCCGACAACGGCGACCTCTTCCGTCTCGCGCCTCACCCCGTTTGTCTCCTCTCACCCTTCTGCCCCAGCTTGCTCTCCGAGCCCGACAACAGCCTAGCTATATTATCCCGATGCTGCACAACAATCAAGGCAGCAGCGACCGCGACATAGATGAGGTACTGTACCGGAGCCTTGTCCAGAGCCACAAAGGCGGCTATCATCGCCAGCGCACTCAGGCCACCCATCATGGAACCCAGGGAGACATAGCGAGACACAGCAGCGACAATAGCAAAGATGGCAAATCCGGAGGCGGCAACCACCGGTGCCATCACAAAAAGGCCGCCCACTGAAGTGGCGACGCCACGTCCACCCTGAAACCTGATGAACACCGACCAGTTGTGCCCGGCGATGGCGGCAAAGCCAGCAGCCATCTCGCCAGCGGGGGTACCCAGGACGCACTTGGCAAGGACAACGGCAATCACGCCCTTAAGCATGTCGGCGATGAGGGCTACAGCAGCATACCTGGGGCCAAGAGTGCGCAGTACGTTGGCGCTGCCGGTCTTGCCGCTGCCATACTGCCTGAGATCCACGCCCCGAAGCTTGCCCAGCACCAGCCCGGAGGGAATAGAGCCAATCAGGTAACTGCCAACGACCACGGCAGCGAACTCGATCATCCCCTGCCCTTTCGCTTGAAGACAAGCTTCAGCGGGGTGCCGCCGAAGCCGAAAGCGTCGCGAAGCTTGTTCTCCAGGTACCGCTGATAGGAGAAGTGGAGCAGCTTGGGATCGTTGACAAAGAAAACGAAGGTTGGCGGGTTGACCTCGGCCTGGGTGACGTAGGAGACCTTGAGCTGTCTCCCCCGCACCGAGGGGGGCGAGTGAGCAGCCAGCATGCGACCGACCTCTTCGTTGAGCAAGGCTGTGGGAAGGCGCTTCTGCCTATCTTGGGAGACCTTCTTCGCCGCCGGCAATACCAGGTCAATACCCTCTACGAACAGGGCTGAAACAAACAATATGGGTATCCCGGGAAAGAACTTGAGCCTCTGCAGGATCTCCGTAGTACACGCGGCCGCGTCTATTCCCAGCTCACCAGCAAGGTCCCACTTATTCACCGCCAGCACCATCCCCTTTAGCGCCTGATGGATATAGCCAGCGATGTGGGCGTCCTGCGCAGTGATCACCTCGGGAGCCTCGGTTACCAGTAGGGCGACATCAGCCCTTGAGATGGCGCGAAGAGCGCGCATGACGCTGTAGCGTTCGATTCCCCCCTCAACCCGACCGCGGCGGCGAATCCCGGCGGTATCGATGAACAAAACGGACTCGCCATCGTACTTGAAGACGGTATCTATGGCGTCACGGGTGGTCCCCGGGGTCTCGCTCACAATCGCCCTCTCCTGGCCGAGGATGGCATTGAGCAGCATGGACTTGCCCACGTTGGGGCGGCCCACGATGGCGATCTTCAACATCCCCGGCTCCTCCTCTAGGGGAGTGGGGAGGGGCAACCTGGCGGCGACCTCATCCATCATGTCTGCCACGCCAGTGCCGTGATACGCGCTGATCGCCATCGGCTCGCCTATGCCCAGCTCGTGGAACTGAAACGCCTGATCTCGACGCTGGTCGTTATCCGCCTTATTCACCGCCAGAGTTATCGGCTTCCGCGAGCGCCTGAGCGCCTCAGCGACCTCAGAATCGGGGACAGTCACCCCATCCAGAACATCCACCATGAAGATGATAGCCTCCGCCTCCTCGATGGCCACTTCAGCCTGATACTTCACCTTTTGCCGCAGGCTGGAGTCCGGCCTGAGCTCCAGCCCGCCGGTGTCGATCAGGGTTAGCTCGCGATCCCCCCAGGAGATGTCGGCGTAGACCCTGTCGCGGGTGGTGCCGGGAAGGTCCTCGACGATAGCGAGGCGCTCGCCGACCAGACGGTTGAACAGCGTTGACTTGCCCACGTTCGCCCGGCCGACGATGGCGACGATTGGTCTGGTCACGACTTACCTCTCCCCAGTGCGCGGGCGCGCTCATAGGCGGCCAGGGCCTGTTTCCACCGCCCCAGCTTCTCCAGAGCCACGCCTCTGTTATACCATGCCTCGGCATAGTCGGGCTTCAGCCGCAACGCCTCCTCAAGGCAGTCCAGGGCCTCCTCAAGCCGGTTCTGATTCCCCAGCGCCACGCCCTTGTTGCACCAATCCTCGGCACGGTCGGGGCTGCGGTGGAGATCCTCCAGGATCGCTTTCTGAACGTGAAGCCTGTTCTCCGCCTGGTCGAAGACCACCGACTGAGGTGAGTCGATGAGCCCCGGAGCAATCTCCTCATCATGGTGTGCCGGCAGGGGGTGCATCAAAATGGCGTCCTTTGCTGCCAGCGACAGTAGCCCGGCATTGACCTGATAGCCAGCGAAATCCTTGCGCCGCCCCTCTGCCTCTTCCTCTTGCCCCATGCTCGTCCACACGTCGGTGTAGACCACGTCGGCACCTTCAGCCGCAACCTTAGGCTGCCCAACACGGTGGATTCCGCTGCCCTGCGCGAGATCGCGCCCCAGGCCCACAACCTCATCGGAAACCTCATAGCCCCTGGGAGAGGCGACCTTGAAGTTCATTCCCACCAGGGCGGAGGCAAGCAGAAGGCTATTGGCCACATTGTTGCCGTCGCCGATGAAGGCGAGAGTCAAGCCCTTTAGTTTAGCCTTCTTCTCGTAGATAGTCAGAAGATCGGCGAGGGCCTGGCAGGGGTGCTCCTTGTCCGAGAGGGCGTTGATAACTGGTACAGTCGCATGCTCTGCCAGCAACTCCAGGGTGGCGTGAGAGAAGGTGCGAGCGGCAATAATGTTGACATAACGACTAAGCGTCCGAGCCACGTCCGGGATAGACTCTCTACCCCCCAAGCCGACCTCGCTCTGCGAAAGATAGATGGTATGTCCCCCAAGCTGATGCATAGCGACATCGAAGCTCACCCTGGTGCGCAAAGAAGGCTTCTCAAAGACCAAGGCCAAAGTCTGCCCCGCAAGGCTGGAGCTAATGCCCTGCCGCTTCATCTCGACAGCGCTGTTGATGATGCGCCAGGCATCTTCTGGCGCAAGGTCGCCTATAGAGAGCAGGTCTTTCCCCTTCATGCTTCTCCCCCTTCACTACCGTCTTAACAGGGTTAAGTATAATACAACGCAGCAGGCTTCGCCACCAGCAGCGGGCTTGTTAGGACTTCGTCCTCAATGATATAATAGCCGCAATTTGGTGTGATGAACTACCCCGCAGCCGTTGAGTTTATCCTGGGACGTACCGACTATGAGAGGTGGCCGGGCTACGCCTATGCCCACAGGTTCGACCTGAGGCGGATGGATGACCTGCTGCATCGGTTAGGCGACCCCCATCTCAGCGCCAGGTCTGTTCACATCGCCGGCTCCAAGGGCAAGGGCAGTACCGCAGCCATGATCGCCGCCGCGCTTCGCACCGCGGGTCATAGAACCGGCCTCTACACCTCCCCCCATCTCCTTACCCTCCGCGAACGGATTAACGTGGACGGAAAACCGATTCTCAAGCGACAACTGGCGGATGTGGTAGCCAGACTTCGACCGCATGCTGAAGAAATGGACCGTGACCGCACCTATGGGGAACTTACCACCTTCGAGCTGCTAACCGTCGCCGCTTTCCTTCACTTTCAGCAGGAAGGAGTCGAGTTCCAGGTGCTGGAGACGGGACTGGGGGGGAGACTGGACGCCACCAATGTGGTAACTCCTGAGGTCTGCGTGATCACCTCGATAAGCCTTGACCACCGGGAGGTACTGGGCGATACTGTGGCAAAGATCGCCGCTGAAAAGGCTGGCATTATCAAGCCGGGGATCCCTGTGGTCAGCTCACCACAAGCCGAAGAGGCAGCCGCGGTGATCAGGGAGACCTGCCTCCAAAGAGGGGCCAGGCTGATCACTGTGGGAAGCGATATCTCCTGGCAGGGAACTAGCTCCAACCTTTCACAGCAATCCCTGGAGGTCAAAGGCATGAGAGGCTTCTACCGCCTCAACATACCCCTCCTCGGCGCCTATCAGTTGCAGAACGCTGCCACAGCGGTTGCCACTTTGGAGACTCTGGATGTCCCCAAGGAGAGCATAGAGGCCGGATTGGCCCGTACCTATTGGCCCGGTCGCCTCCAAATTATCAGACGCAGGCCCATGTTCGTCGTCGATGGCGCCCATAGCAGTTATTCAGCGAGGAAGCTCAAAGAAGCCCTTGAGCAGCACTTCCACTTTGACCAATTAATACTTATAATAGGGACGTCGGCCGACAAGGATGTGTCTGGGATCGTAGCTGAGCTTGTGCCGTTGGCCGATAGCGTTATTGTGACACGATCTCGCCACCCCAGGGCTACCATCCCCGAGGCGTTGGCTGGCGAGTTCGCTCGCCAGGGGCTAAGAGCCGAGGTAGCAGAAGGCGTCGCCCAGGCCGTAACCAAGGCGCAGGCGAAAGCAGGAAAGCGGGACCTTATCTGCGCCACCGGCTCGCTGTTCCTCGTCGGCGAGGTAATAGAAAACGTTAAGGGCTTGCGGCCAGAGCTCTATCCACAATAAAGAGGCAGGAAACAGGCGATGCAGCTAACGAGGGGGTTATAATGAGGCAGCCAAGATCGAGAGCAGGGCAACAAGCACAAGCGGTCACCACAGTGGTTGATAAGCAAATCAACGATCTGCTTGGCAGTATCGCCAAAGAGCAAACGGGCGAGCCTTCCCCCAAGCCACGCCCAAAGAGAACAGGCAAGGGGAAGAGGGAAAGGCGCCGCGTGGTAGTTACCGGGATGGGAGCGATAACGCCTCTGGGGCTGACCGTCGATGAATACTGGCAGGCATTGGTCGAGGGCAAGTCGGGCGTCGCCGCCATCACTCTTTGCGACGTTACTGGGCTGACCTGCCAGATAGCGGGAGAGGTGAAGGGTTTCGATCCCCGCGACTACATGGACTACAAAGAGACGCGAAGGATGGCTCGGTTCAGCCACTTTATCGTCGCCTCCGCCAGGATGGCCATCGAGGACGCCGGGCTCAACCTTAGCCGCGAGAACGCGGAGCGCATGGGCGTGCTCGTCGGCAATGGCATCGGCGGCTTTCCCGAGGCCGAGGAGGGACATCGCGTTGTCCTGGAAAGGGGAGGAATGAGGCTGACCCCCTTTTTCATGCCCATAGTCCTGCCCAACATGGCAGCGGGGCAGATCAGCCTCATCTTCGGGCTCAAGGGATTCTCCTCCACCATAACCACCGCCTGCGCTGCCGCAACCCAGGCCATCGGTGACGCAGCAGAGGTCATAAGACAGAACAAAGCAGATGTCATGGTGGCTGGGGGCACCGAGGCAGCGATAGCTTCCACAGGGATAGCCGGCTTCTGCGTCATGAAGGCCTTAACCACCAGGAATGACGAGCCGACCAAAGCCAGCCGTCCTTTCGACGCCAAGCGAGATGGCTTCGTTCCCTCAGAGGGGGCTGGGGTCCTGATCCTGGAGAGCTTAGAGCACGCCATGCGCCGCGGCGCTCGAATCTACGCCGAGGTTGCTGGCGTCGGTATCTCCTCAGACGCCTACCATGTGACGGCTCCCGATAGTGATGGCTCCGGGGCTGTCCGGGCAATGCGTTGGGCTATTGAAGACGCCAACCTCAAACCCAACGAGATCGACTATATCAACGCCCACGGCACCTCAACACTGATCAACGACTCCATCGAGACCCTGGCAATCAAGAAGCTCTTCGGAGATTACGCCTATCATTTGCCCATAAGCTCCACCAAATCGATGATCGGGCACCTTCTGGGCGCGTCGGGGGTGGTGGAAAGCATCGCGTGCATTAAAGCAATCACCGAGGCCATTATCCATCCCACTATAAATTACGAGTACCCCGACCCCGATTGTGACCTGGACTATGTACCCAACGTAGCCAGACACAAAGATGTCAAAGTGGCTCTATCCAACAGCTTCGGCTTCGGCGGCCAGAACGCCTGCCTGGTTTTCAAGAAATTCGAGGAATAGTGTGGAGGGAGGTAACCGACGGCGCGCACGCGCTCCAAAAAGCCCCTTGGGGCTGTGACCAGTCTTCGTGCCACCTTCAGCCTTATCCTATGCTCTGCTGTCCGCCAGAAGCAAAAATAGCCTTTAGGCCAATTTTTTACTCTCCAAAGCCAAAAAATGGCAACAAAACATCTTGACCCCAGCCCACCCTTCTGCTATTCTTGTACCCACGTCCCACAAGCAACCATCATCTTGCTTGCCTTATCCAAAAAGCAATAATCTAGTTCCCCCAACGTTCCCCCCCCAGAAATGCATCTCAGTTGGGAGATGCGACACGGGCGAAGTCAGTTCTCCCGTGGGCAGCGTACCTTTCTCCTAATGTTCATGTAGGAACAACCTGAGATTGTTCTTACTTGTGCGCTAAAACACCGCTCATCGGTGCTGCGGCTGCTTGATTAAGCTATAGCAACGGGGGATGGCATGAAGGCGAGATCAGCGGCAGAGGTCTGGCAGGCAGCACTCGAAGAGCTACAGGGCAAAGTAAGCCCCGCTAACTATCGAACCTGGTTAAGGAATACGGTGGGGTTGGCCCAACGGGATGGGAATTTCATCGTTGGGGTGCCAAGCAGTTTCGTCACCGAGTCGTTGGAAAAACGGCTGAACCCTTTGATCGAGAAAACCTTAAGCGGCATTACCGGGCGCAGTTTAAAGGTACAGTTTCAGGTCCATATGGGTAGTGAGGACGAACAATTGCGCCCCTCAGCTCCCTCCCCCTGCAGCCAGCAACTCACTCAACGAGCCAGCCCGCCACAGTTCAATCGCAGGTACACTTTCGACACATTCTTGGTAGGCACCTGCAATCGCCTGGCACACGCCGCGGGTCAAAGAGTGGCCAATGACCCTGGCGGCAGCTATAATCCTCTATTCATTTATAGCGGGGTGGGGCTGGGGAAAACTCACCTCCTGCACGCCATCGGCTGGGTGGCATGCCGATCCTGCCCCCGGGTCATGTATGTAACCACTGAGCAGTTCACCAACGAGTTCATCAGCGCCATTAAGGAGGGCAGGAGCGAGGACTTTAGGAACAAGTATCGCAGTGTAGATGTCCTGCTCCTCGACGACATACAGTTCATCGCCGGCAAAGAGCAAACACAAGAAGGTCTTTTTCATACCTTCAACCACCTGCACAACGCAAGTAGACAGATCGTCATTAGCTGTGATCGCCCCCCGAAGTCGCTGACCCTTCTTGAAGATCGATTGCGCTCCCGCTTCGAGTGGGGACTAATCGTTGATATGCAGCCGCCGGACCTGGAAACCAGGATCGCCCTCCTCCAGAGGAAGGCAGAGGAGCAGAAGACAGCAGTGCCCCCCGACGTGCTGGACCTAATCGCCCGTCGCGTCCAGAAGAATATCAGAGAGCTTGAGGGAGCGCTGAACCGCGTCTTGGCCTTCTCCCGACTTATCAAGGAGTCACTGACTCCCGAGCTCGTAACTAAAGCTCTGGCGGAGATAACTACCGATGCCCATAGACGCACCCTGAGCCCTACCGTAATTGTGAACGCCGTAACAACCTTTTACGGCCTCCCTTCGGAGACCCTTCAGGGGAAGAGACGCGACAAACCTCTCTCCATGGCACGCCAGATGGCGATGTACCTTCTGAGGGAGGAATTGCAGTGCTCCTGGACCCAGATCGGCAAGGAGCTGGGAGGTAGAGACCACAGCACTATCCTCCACGGATACCAGAAGATTAATAGTGACATCAACACTGATGCTGCCCTGCTCCGCGACCTGCTTGAGATCAGAGAGACGCTCTATAACAAAGCAGCCTAACCCTCCATCACCAGACATAACGCTAAGGTTACATAATTGTGTGGAAAACCCCTCGTTTTCTGTGGATATCTCCCTCCATTTGTGGATATCTCCCCTTTAGTTATGTCTTCTTTTTTCAAAGCCCCCTTTTATCCACCAGGCTTCCTTGAATGATGGCTGATTCCACAACCCCCCGATTTTCTCCTCAGCAACTCCACCAAATAAGGCAACGGTGAGCACTACCGTTTCCACATTTCCCACAGGCTTATTAATATTTATTTTACTGTGCTCTTCAACATAGATTATAATTAAGTAAAAGATAGCAAGAAGATTCGTGGGGTTGATAATTGATAGATCGAGTTGAGGTTTATGTAAAGGGTGGTAATGGTGGGAATGGTGTAGTCAGTTTTCGTAGGGAGAAATTCGTGCCTTTTGGGGGGCCTGATGGAGGAAAAGGGGGGAATGGAGGAAGCGTTTACCTGGTGGGCGAAGCAAGCATAGCTACTCTGCGAGGCTTGAGATATCGAAAGCACTACAGGGCACAGAAGGGGGCTAACGGAAGCGGGCAGGATAAGGTGGGAAGGAGAGGAGAGGATCTGCTGGTTAAGGTCCCGTTGGGGACAGTGGTTCGGCGCAAACAGGAGGATGGAAGCAAGATTCTGGTTGAGGACGTGGTCGATGAGGGCCAGCGGGTATTGGTTGCCAAGGGAGGCAGGGGAGGTTTCGGGAACGCTCACTTTGCTTCCTCAACCAACCAGGCTCCACGTATCGCGGAGAAGGGCGAACCTGGCGAGGAAACATGTCTGCTTCTCGATCTCAAGCTCATCGCGGACGTGGGCATCGTTGGCTATCCCAATGCGGGCAAGTCCACGCTGTTGCGTGCAGTGTCAAAGGCCAAACCAAAGGTCGCCGACTACCCTTTTACTACCCTTGAGCCTGTTCTCGGCGCTGTGGAATTAGGGTACCGGAGCTTTGTGCTGGCCGATATCCCGGGACTCATAGAAGGGGCGCATCGTGGCCTGGGTCTGGGATTCGACTTCCTGCGTCATATTGAGCGCACCAAGATTCTTATCCATCTCGTCGATGGCAGCTCCCAGACTCCACTTTCTGACGTGAGGAAGCTTGAAGAAGAGCTTGTGTCGTATGAGGCTGCCCTGAAGGACAAGCCGCGTATCATCGCTGTAAACAAGGTCGATCTGCCCGAGGTGCGGGATCGTGTGCCTGCGCTCAGGCGAGAGTTCAAGGACCTTGGGCTTCCACTCTATTTTATCTCGGCAGCGACTGGTGAGGGTGTTGAGGAGCTTATGAAGAGAACTTTGGAGCTAGTCTCTCAGGCTGACGCCGTCCCCTCTATGAAAACGGAGGAGGCTGAGTTCAAGGTTTTTCGGCCACGCCCTCTATCTCCCGGGACGGCTGCGCATCGTGGGAGGAAGCATGGCTGAATCGAAGGTAGGAGTTCTGGGGGGTACATTCGATCCTATTCATCTGGGACATCTCATCATAGCTGAAGAGGTGAGGCAGAAGCTGGAGCTCGAGAAGGTCCTCTTCGTACCCGCTGGGCAGCCATGGCTGAAAGGGGAGAGGAACATCAGCGCGGCGGAGCACAGGCTGCAGATGGCGCTGCTGGCCACCGCCTCAAACCCCTATTTCAACGTCTCGACGATTGAACTTGAGCGCCCGGGACCCACTTATAGCATAGACACAGTTATCGAGCTGAAGGTCGGTCTGGGAGGTCGAGCTCAAGTCTATCTCATTGTGGGGTTTGACGCCTTGGCTGAGCTTCCCTCGTGGAAAGACCGCGGGGGCCTGGTTGAGATGTGTCAGGTGGTGGGGGTGAGGCGGCCAGGCTATGCTGACTTCGATTTGGGCTCGCTGGAATCCAGCATCCCCGGTGCCTCGGAGCGTATCATGATAGTCGACGTCCCCGAGATCGATATCAGCGGTACCGAGATCAGGAGGCGGGTTGCCCAGGGGCTTTCCATCCGCTACCTGGTACCCGAGACTGTTGAAAGGTACATAGCGGAGCATAACCTTTACGTGTAAGGAGGGCGCGAGAATTGACCACGGCAGACGATGAAAGGCTCCTCGAAGTCTTTAAGCAACATGCGGTCCTTCACGGGGATTTTACCCTCTCCTCGGGACTCAAGACCTCTTACTATTTTGATGGCAGGATGGCAACCCTGTGGCCGGAGGGCGCGTATCTAATCGGAAGGAAAATCTTCCATATACTGGCGGCAGCCGGGGCGGAGGCTGTGGGCGGAATGACCGTGGGTGCCGACCCGATCGTAGCGGCGGTGGCGGTGGTCAGCCACCTGGAGGGGAAACCCATCCCTGCTTTCATCGTCAGGGCGGAGGTCAAGGAGCACGGGACACAGAAGCGCATCGAGGGGCCGCTGAAAGCGGGGTCCCGGGTAGCCATTGTTGACGATGTCATTACCACAGGGGGCTCGGTGCTGCGGGCGATAGAGGCAGTGGAGGCG
>CAZCXP010000043.1:0-16933 GCA_964502665.1 uncultured Dehalococcoidia bacterium
GAGTTGGACCGACGTCTGGTTGAGCTGGCCAGAATGCAAGTCCTGGCTCATCTTATGAAACTCGTCCAGGAGGGGAGGGTGGCTATTGCTGGGGAGGAGTATACTGTTAAATAGCACGCGAGTGCTCAGTACCCAGCTTTGTAAATGTTCTACGTTCTAGGTTCTACGTTCTACGTTAACCTAGAACCTAGAACCTAGAACACTGAACTCTGGCTTGAAAGCTTGGTGAAGGCATAGTATCATACATGTGGGCCCCTGTAGCTCAGAGGATAGAGCGCTGGCCTCCGGAGCCAGGTGCGTGGGTTCGAGTCCCGCCAGGGGTACCACTGGGTTAAGGAAAGCGAAAGGATGGGAAGATGGAAGCTCAGCATTCTCTAGTGAATAGGATGATACGTGCTGCAAGACTCGAGGTTGACCTCTATGAGGAGGTGGAGGCAGACACCAAGGCTAATGGGCAGGCGTTCGTCGCGGTGCTCATAGCCAGTCTGGCCGCTGGTATTGGGGCTGGTATTGCGGGCGTGCTTGTCGAGGGTGGTCTGTGGTTCCTTTGGGGGCTGCTAATAGGTCTAGCTACAGCCCTGGGTGGGTGGCTCGTATGGTCTCTATTTGCCTACTGGCTCGGCACCACCATATTCAAAGGCCCGGAGACCTCGGCTACATATGGGGAGTTGCTGCGGACTATCGGTTTCTCAAATTCCCCCAGGGTGTTGGCTTTCTTTTCCTTTATACCCTTCCTCGGGGGGATAATCGTTTTTGCTGTATCCGTATGGGCGCTTATCGCAGGGATAATCGCGGTCAGGCAAGCTCTCGACTTCTCCACCTGGCGAGCTATTGGCACCTGTATTGTTGGTTGGATTCTCTACATGCTAATCGTCTTCCTGGTCACGGGGCTGGTGCTGGGAGGCAAAGCCCTGTTTTAGCAGCATGGACGCAATAGGGCATTGCACGGAAGGGCGCTTGGCTAATTGCCGGATTGCGTAACTTGTCAACAAAGAGGCGAAAGGCAGAGATTGGCTTTAAGAACGGGGTGTAGCGCAGCCTGGTTAGCGCGCATGGTTTGGGACCATGAGGTCGGCGGTTCAAATCCGCCCACCCCGACCATCCACTCGGAAATCGAGGATGAGCCCTCCACTCTTTCTTCACTTGGTGTGTGAAGGAAGGCTTCCTTGGCGACAGCCCCGTGACAGGGGTCGGGGTTGCCAAACCCGCAGGGTCATCAAATCCTAATCACACACCGGTTCAATTGGAAATGGGTCGCATGGTGGAGGCCGTTGAATGCCGTTGAATTCTCTAACGCTTAACTCTTAGGCATAAGGTGCTTCATACCATTTCAAGGCTCCACCAGAATCTTTCCTCCCTCACCACTCAAGGCTTTTTCGAATGCCTGGTTGATTTCATGCAAAGGCATCTTACATGTTATCAGAGGAGCCACATCGATCTTCCGGTCCTTTATGAGGTTAAGTGCAGAGGCATATTCACCCGGCGAGAAACACTGCGACCCTTTAATTGTAATCCCTTTTAACACGATGCTGTTGAATACCACTTCAACTGGATCAAAGCATATCGCTTCAACTACGATCGTCCCAGCCTTCCTCACCAGAGCTATCGACTGCTGTGAGGTGGGGACACTTCCCGCGCATTCGAATACGATGTCTGGGCCCACACCATGTGTCAATTCCAGAATTCTGTCAACAGGATTGGTCAGGTTTGCATCTATGACCTCGTCCACGGCATCCCTAGCCAACTCGATCCTGGATTTGCTGATCTCGGAAGCGTAAACTGCTTTGGCACCAGAGGCTTTTGCAACTCGTGCCACAAGCTGCCCGATGGGGCCCAGCCCCAGCACTGCAACAACATCCCCTTCCCGCAACCCGGACACTTTGACAGCATGCAAAGCACAGGTTGTCGGCTCAACTAATGCTCCCTGCTCATAGCTCATGTCTTCAGGTAGTCTGTGGAGGTTGTAGTGCTTAGCCTTAGCGTAGGTGGCAAACCCACCTTTGAATCTTATCAACTCGACATAGAATTGCTCGCAGAGTCCCAAATCGCCCTGACGGCACCAAAAACACTCGCCGCACGAGAGGTTGGGCTCAAATGCTACTCTGTCCCCTATTCTCCATCCCTTCACGTCTGACCCTATTTCAACAACGTCGCCCGAGAACTCGTGACCGGGTCCTACACCGGCGCCTTCCTTGAAAATATGCAGGTCACCGCCGCATATTCCGCAACACTGTACTTTTATCAAGACTTCATCTGTTTCCAAAACAGGTTCCGGCACCTCTGCAATCGCGAATCTTCTCTTGCCCTCTAAAACGGCTTCTTTCATATTATCTCGTCCTCACTAGGTTGATTATAAGAAAGCGCAACTCAACCATAACGCATTCGCGTGACTATGTCGGAAGCATATTATCTCCGGTGCATTTCCAAGAGTTCACGCCTCGCCTCTACCCCTCTATAGTTGGCAAAGTTCAGGGCGGTGGGGTCTGTTCTGACGTCGAGCACCGCGGGAAGCCCTGAGTCAAAGGCTCTTCTCAAGGCAGGTTGGATTTCATCAGGTTCGGTTACAAGCTCCCCGTAAGCCCCCAAGCTTTCTGCGTATTTGTCGTATCTCACATCCTCGCTCAGCTTGGAACACACTTCATAGCACTCATTGAGCTGCTGATCGTGTCTGACCATACCCCACTGGCAATCGTTGCCTACAACAACTACGATCTGCTTATTGTGTCTCACGGCGGTGTCAATCTCACTGGCATTGAAAAGGAAGGAGCCATCTCCAGTTATAACGAGAACCCTCTTGTCCGGCTTGGCTACTTTGACTCCTATCCCGAAGGGAATGCCTCCCCCCAAGTGTCCGAAGGAGCCCCCATGGGCCGATATGAAGCTACCGGGAAAGCTGGCTCGGTAAAAAGGAGTAACTTGAGCGAAGATATCTCCCCCATCCATTATGATGTATGAATCCTTCCCCAAGAACTCAGACACTTCCTTCCCAAGCCGACAGGGATGAATCGGCTTTTCCGAACTCGATGCCGCCGAGTACAGCGTGTCTTCAATGGTTTTGACAATGCCCTTGACGTTCCTTACCCACTCCGTTTCCTCGCGTTTGCTCCCATTGCCCCCAAGGGCTTCTTTCGCTGCCTCAATTAGCTGTGTCAGAACTGCTTTGGCATCTCCCCATATCCCGAGAGCAACGGGCCTATTTCTACCGATCTCTGTAGGCTCGATATCCACGGAGATCACCTTTACATCGGGCGCATAGAAATTGCCAGCGCCAAAGCCCAGTATTTCCTCGAACCTGACCCCTATCGCCAGAAGCACGTCAGCTCCTGCTATGCTCCCGAAATCCAGACCAACGGGGCCGCCGCAAAGCGGATGATCATCGGGTATGCAACCTTTTCCACCTATTGCGTAGCATACCGGTATATTGGTTAGTTCGGCGAATTGAATCAGTTCCTCCGAAGCGCCTGACCAAAGGATTCCGCTGCCGATCAGCATCCCCGGCTTCTGAGCGGCCAGTAACCATTCCGTGGCTTTCTTCACCAGTTGAGGGTTTCCAAATGGGCGCGCTTCGGTCCTGTACATCTCTGGTGGGATAATGGGTGCATCTTCTTCTTCCACGCTGAGCAGCATGACATCATAAGGCAAATCCAATAGCACAGGTCCTTTGCGGCCAGTATTGGCATATCTAAAAGCTGTGGCTACATATTCCGGCAACCGCTTCGTGGAAGTACAGTAGCCTCTCCACTTTGTAATAGACCTATACATATCTCTAGAGTCGAACTCCTGAATAGCGCCCATTCCCTCGTAGCAATGTGGCACATGTGTCGTGATGCCGACTACTGGGGCGCATGCATACCATGCGGTGGTTATACCAGGTGCCATGTTTACCGCTCCTGGTCCCGCTGTAACCATGGTCACTCCAGGCTCACCAGCGACTATCGCGTAGCCAGTCGCAGCGTTTGCCACGGCCTGTTCGTGTCTCATGTCTACAAGCTCAATACCCTCATCCACGCATGTATCGTATACCTCGCTTAGCTCGCCGCTGAGGGTGAAAATGGACCTTACGCCTTCATTCTTCAGGGCCCTGCCGACAAGTGTGCTCCCTCTTACTGTTGCCATTTCTACCTCCTACGTTTGGTATCGTCTTGCTCCGCTGATCCTCAGTTACCGACAGGCATAATTAGACTCAAGGGGATGAAACTAAATGCCGCTGGTCATGTACTATTCGACGAAGGTACACCAGGATGCGATTCTAGCCTATTCGCAGACAATTTTCAAATGTATGAACGCTGGTTCCCCCAGTCTCCTTGACGAGCAGAATGTGGGGCCTTATAATCGCGGTGCACACGTCGGAAGACGCTCAGCCCATTCATGAGAATCTGACGTGCCTGACTTTGGATTGAAGGAGGCAGCGGATGACAATTCCCACCCTTTCCTTGGAGGGCAAGATAGCCGTCGTCACCGGGGGGAGCAGGGGTATTGGCAGGGCGATCGCACTGGGGTTCGCCCAGGCGGGTGCGGATGTGGTGATCGTCAGCCGGACCATCGCTGATCTTGAGAAAGTGGCCGGTGAGATTGAGGCCCTGGGCCAGCGTGCCCTGGCGGTTGAAACCAATATCGCTGTAAAAAGTGAAGTGGACAATATGGTGTCAAAAACGCTTGAGAAGTTTCACACCATCGATATTTTGGTCAACAATGCGGCGACCAATATTATGTGCCCCCTTACCGAGCTTCGAGAGGACGGCTGGGATAAGGTGATGAATGTCTGCCTCAAGGGGTATTACCTATGTAGCCAAGCAGTGGCAAGAATAATGATAGAAAAGGAAAGCGGAAGCATAATCAATATTGCATCGACTGGAGCCGCGAAAGCCGCCCCAGGCCTGGGGGCCTACAGCATATCAAAGGCCGGAGTGGTCATGCTCACCCAAGTCCTTGCTGTCGAGCTTGCCCGTTATAACATCCGTGTCAATGCTATAGGACCGTATCTGGTGAAGACAGCTTTCAGCAAGCCAATGTGGAGCAATCCGGATATGCTCAAAGCTATTGAGGCCAGCATCCCGCTAGGTCACATAGCTGAGCCTGAGGACATCATGTCGCTAGCCTTGTTTCTCGCCTCCAGCGCTTCAAGCTGTATCACAGGGCAGACCATATATGTCGATGGCGGCATCCTGGCCTGAAGCTCCAAGAAGCGTACTAATGTTGATCTTTAAATCCTGGCGGCGAGGTCTGATAGGCCCAAGCTATAGAGCTTGTCTTTGGTGGGACGCCCATCGGCATCGAGAGGTCGCAGCCTGTAGTACTCCTTCAGCATGAGCTCGATATCAGGCACAGAGCCAGCGGCACCACCCTCCTTAGTGGGAGTCAGGATGCGCTGGGGCAATTCATCATCCGCCGCCCTGACGCCCATAAGATTGCCCAGCCCCCTTTTGAGCACCCAGGTTCTCTCGCCGCACTCCATCATCTCCTTTAGGTCGTAGTCAAACCCGGTCGTCGTCCTCAGCATGTCGAGCACATCCTCTACGCTCAGAGAAAGGAGGACGAACTGGCACACAATGGCAGAGTTCACCACCATCGCCAGATTCTCAGAGACTATGGTCATCGCCGCTTTGCCTTCACTATTTTGCGGATCATAGTGTCCGTGCAATCCAATCTCTGGGGCAACGAACGCCCCTGTTTCAACATAAGGCATGAGATGCGTCAAGTGACAGCCGCCCCTAATAGAGGTAGCATAAGCCAGTCCCACACCGTGAGCTGCTCTGGGGTCGTGCATAGGAAGCTCAAGCCCCTTTACCTCGACCGTATAGTCACTGGCGTTCTTGCCTATCTCGCGCGCAGCATGTCTGGATCCTTCCGCCAGGACATCCCCGAACCCTTCGCGCTGGGCGATCTTATCCACCATCTTCAGAGCAGCACCGATATCGCCCCATTTCAGCTCGATGCCATCGGTATCCTGCTTGCCAATAAGGCCGTTCTCAAAACAATCGATGGCAAAGGCAATGGAAGCGCCACAGGAGAGGGTATCGAGTCCGTACCTGTTGCAGGCCTCATTTGCCTTCACGATCCCGGCCAGATCGTCAACCATAAGCAGGCTGCCAAAGCTTGCACAAGTTTCGTATTCCGGCCCTGGTCCTTGATCGACCCGATAAGGACCCTCTTCTACCCTGACCACTCTTTTGCAAGCAACTGGACACCTGTAGCAGGCGTGGGTTCCGACCAGATATTGCTTGCTCAGGGTTGCTCCGTCTATCTTAGACGCTAATTCAAGGTTCTTGCCCAGGGACCAGTTCTTGATCGGCAGATCACCACTTATAGCACCATCAACCATGCCGCCATCAGTGCCGTAGGCCCGTAAGCTACGTGTGATTGCGCTAGCTTTGACCTTCTGCATGACCTGCCTGCGCCTCTTCTCGAATTCATCAGGCGTGGCCGGTTCAACCTTCCCTGTTCCCCGAACTGCGATTGCCTTCAGATTCTTGGCCCCCATCACCGCGCCGGCACCGCAGCGACCGAATACCGCATCCTTATCATTTATTGCTGTGGCATATTTAACCAGGTTCTCCCCTGCCTGGCCGATCGCCAGGACTCTTGCCGCTCTCCTTCCTCCAATTCGTTCCTTGAGCAGGTCGGTGGTCTCATAGATGTCTTTGCCCCAAAGGTCGGAAGCGTCTTTGATCTCAACTTTGTCATCATCAATAAAGAGATATACAGGCTTATCGGAAATGCCCTCTACTGCGATGCCATCGTAGCCTGCGAATTTCATCTCGGGGCCAAGATTGCCTCCGCAGTTGCTCTCTCCCCAGATATTGGTTAAAGGAGATTTGAAACATGCTGCTAAGCGTGATGCTCCGGGAAGCGCAGTTCCTGCCAGGGGACCGGTAAATAAGAAGAGGATGTTCTCTCCAGCTAGTGGGTTCACATCAGGAGAAACGCGATCGAGGAAGAGTTTGGCCGCCACTCCGCTCCCACCGATGAATTTCCGTAGTGTGTCCTGTTCCAGCGTAGAGCGATTGATCAAGCCATTGGCAAGATTGACCTCTAAAATTCTCCCTTGATAGCCTCCCATTCCTGCCTTTCGTGTGAAAGATTAGCAAATCGGTGTGCCTTAGGAAGCCTCAGGCCTGCCGCCGCTTCGGGCTTCGTAGAATGAACAAGTTGAATAGCAATACTGCTTGCCGCCCGAAGCCGCTGGCCTCACAGCGTCGCCGGAATCTTGGTCCACAGGTCGCACGCGTAGACATAGCCTATGAGCTCACTCTGAGTTTTCCTTCCGGAAGCTACTTCCAGCATCAGGTTGAACAGCTCTTCCCCAACGCTCCTGATATCGGTGATCGCTCGATCAATATCCACCAGGTAATCCAGAATATCAGGGAATTTCTTGAAGTGATCTCGTCTAGCTGTTAGTTTGATGACAGGTACAAACGGGAAACCATACGGCGCGGCACATTCAGTAGAATAGGTGATGATATTGCAGCCAGCGGCAGCGAGCCCGGTCAGCGACTTCAGGTCATTGCCTGGGGTATCGACGAAGAACATACCCTTCCCCTCTGGAACCTCTCCGTAGCCTACGACTTCAGTCAAGGGCGTTGTTCCTCCCTTGAAGATGGCACCCAGAGCTTTTTCCTCCATGGAGCTCAGCCCATCCTCGATATTCTGGTGGTCAGGGTTTGCGCCAAACAGGTCTACGCCGAAAGACCGCAGATACTCCTCATGGTCTCGGACGACCTTCAGCATCTTCTGCTTAACCTTGTTATTGACTGCCCTTGCCGCGATCACATGCTCGGCTCCTATAACCTCTGGCGTCTCGCTGAAGCCGCCGCTTCCGCCATTCTCGATTACGAAATCCAGCGCAGTCCCCTGGGCAGCGTTTGTCACTGGCCCCGAGATAGGCGTTGAGCCGCCGCACTCCACACCGTGCCGCAACTTGGAAACCGGCATGGGCTCTCTCTTTATCCTGGAGGCATCACTGGCCATCCTGCGGACTATGTTTACACCCTTGGACACCGCGGTCATCACTCCGCCTTCCTGATGAATCTTGCATACATCAACCGGCTTACCTGATTCAGCGATGCCATTTGCTATGCGGTATGGATCTGCATCGGCACAAACGGGACTTACAACCAGTACACCGGCCAGATTAGGGTTCTTGCCCAGATTTATGAGTGTACGAAACACGATCTCCTCATCAGGGGGAATTAGGCCGCATGCCTGCCTGTGTGTGAATGGAACGCAGTCACTCACATCACTTGCAATCCAGGTGGCTGGATCCGATGAGCAGGATACGGTTGAAATAACTCCGATGTAGTTCCTTGTCCCCGCCAAGCCATCTTTTCTGGGATAACCCAAAAACTCCATGTCTACCGCCCTTTCTTTCCCGTCAGCCTTACTCGAAGGCCAATCATATTGTGCATGTGGACGTGCTGCCCTGGCTTGATATCCTTTGTGGCCTCCCCGATGACCTCGCCGAATTTTATTATCTTGCTACCACAACCTATGTGCTTGACGCTGAACTTATGCTGGTACCTGATGGGCTCTACCAATTTCACTGACACAATCTGCCCGTTTATCTTCAAGTCCAAGTCGGTTCCCTGCTCCAGGTCTACTAGGGCGACACCTACGTTATCTTTGAAGTTCAACACTAGCCCTTTTATCCCCTCTTTTTTCATGACTAACAAGACCTCTTTCCAGTTCAAATGAAAGTTAATAGACGCTTCGGATTCTCAACCAGAAGAGTGTTTATCTGTTCATCGGTCACGCCTTTCATCCTCATTGTGGGTACCACATATCTTAAGATGTGAGCATAACCGTGTCCACCATACCGACACCGCATTGTCTTGAAGCAGATGTCCTGAGAAATAAGTATCTGATCCAGGTATCCTGCTTCGATGAGGCGTATTATTTCCTTGATGCGGTAGCGGTCATTAGGCATGTCGATTTCAGGCATAAAATAGTAGTCCAGCTGCCCGAAGTGGTCGTACTCGAGATAGCAGCCTGTCTGTGCCAGCTCGCAGCGTAGTTCGTGGGTGAGCAGTGTCCGATCTATATCACACATTATGATACGACGTGGGTCGGCTCCGGCATCAGCCAGTATCTTGACAACTTTCAGTGGGTCGGCTTCATGGCGGGGGGCATGGATAGATATTGGAGCGCCTGTAATCTGTTGCGCATGAGCTCCGGCACGAAGCACTTTCAATTCGTTGGGATGTAGAGGGGATGATGTTCCAAGTTCACCTATGATTCCCGGTCGAATTCCAGTACCATCAACGCCCTCGGTTATCTCCTGCACAAATTCGTGTAGGATTTCATCTTCAGTCTTGGTATCCATTTCTGCGCCATGAGCCGGCCAGACGTAATATCCTGAGCCCATAATTACGTTGAGGCCTGTTGCCCTGGCTATGCGCATTAATGCTCTGGGGTCACGCTTGTGATTGCGGTTCGAGCAATCTACAATAGTGCTGCCTCCTTCCAACTTAAAGAGCATAGCCTCTTCAATAGCTTCTTGTTCATCATCCAATGTAAGGTTGTCTATGGAGCTTAACTGGTGGTGGCGGACCCAATTGAGGTTCTCAAGACTGACTGGCTGCCTTGCGAGAGGCATATCACTTATCAGTTCTGGCTCCCGGTAATATACACTGGCATCTACCATAAAATGTTCATGTGCAAGCGTAATCCCCAAATCCTCCGGGGATATTAGCCCCAGAACGGTTTGAACCCTTCCCCGAAGCTGACTTCTACTAATTGCTTCCATTGTTGTTGCTTCTATCGTTTTAAGAGATTCTAATCCGCCGCAAGTTGTTTTTCAACCACCGCCCCGACGGGCGTTGTTTAGTTGTTTAGAAGTTGGTTGCTTGACTCAATGTTGGCTCGCTGGTGAGCTTACTGCGGAAAGGAGGCGAGGGGTTCCCGCCTTTTGTCGGTCATGGTTTGGGCCCATGAGGTCGGCGGTTCAAATCCGCCCATCCTGACCATCAACTCGGCAGTCGAGATCGGGACCTCATGACTCCGCTGAGTGGCGAAATCTAAACAGAAATACGGTCTCTCATATTTGTAGCTATCATTGATCTGACCTTCTATTACGTCTCCACAGCAAATCGTTCAACAAATCCAAGTAATCCAGAAGGAGCCTCGTTATCAGAAAATTCTGCCTTACAGTTTCCCTACCCTCTTTGCCCATCTGCTTTGCCGTGTCTCGATCCTGCAAGAGTCTTATGACCTTATCGGCAAACCCTTTTGTATCATGGGGTTCGACTAGAAAGCCATTATGCGGCTCCCTAAATTGGATGGGAATCCCCCCTACGTTTGTGGCCACTACAGGTGTTTCCTTCCATAAGGCCTCGGTTACGCAAAGGGAGAATCCCTCTTTTAGGGACTTTTGCAGCACTAGTGTTGAGAATCGTTGTATGGCGTTGACGAGGATTTGGCTGGTACCCTTAATGAATATAACGTCGCCTGTTTCAACAAGCTTCTCAGCTTTGCGATATGTCCTTGAAAACACCTCAGCGCCTTCCGGGTCATCTACGGATGACGAATAGCAATAAAGCAGCCTGCAGTCGACCTTTTCCTTGACGCGTTCGAAGGCTTCAAGCACACCTTCGGGATCTTTCCAGCGATCCATCCTTGAAACCTGCGTTATAACAGGCTTATCTGTTGGTATGCCAGCTTCCTGAACACGTTGCAGTGCCTCTTCTGTAGAGAGCTCCCTGTTCTTGGGAGATAAAGGGTCAATAGCAGGGTAGATAACCCTCTGCTCCACTGGGAGGTCCTTCTTTGTGTACCCGTCACTGGACATGACAACCATATCATGCCTAAGGATGAACCTCTTAAGGAATTGCCAGAGCTCTTCATTAGGGTTTGACAGGTCTACATGGCACCGCCAAACCCAGGGCTCCCTCTTCTTGTAGAATTTTATGAGCGGTAGAGGTTGGGGGTCATGCACGATTACGCAATCAGCATCTATCTGGCAATAGGTAGAAAAGGCCTGGTTGGTTTGGACGTATAGCTGCTCTTTTGCCTTGTCAATGTGTACTGGACTGCCCTGAAGGCCATTGTGAAACTCCTTTGTCAGTGCGAAAAAATCAGGAGTTCCGTGAAGTACTCTCCAATCTGTCTCTATGCCCACGTCATTCATCAGCAGTATCAGGGAATTGAGTATTTCGGCGACACCACCGCCTTCATTGGTGGAGTTAATGTGTACAACACGCCTTCCCTGAAGCCTTCTCGCCTTCTTGTAGATTTCGGCTATAGTCTCATCCCCGACGACTTCTCTATAATCATCCAAACTCTTCATGGCCCAAGCCTTTCTTTCTTTTTTCTGTTGTTAATAGGCGCAGAGTGCAAGGAGTGGGGCACTCTTTTTTGCCATAAGCGTTCGTCAGGTTGACATACCTCTTCTGGCTTTCCGTCGCCTTAGCATACTGCTCATTTGGTATGCATTCTATGGGCCTTTCGAACAATTTTGGATAGGAAAATGGTACTGCATTTACTGTAAAATGGGTGCAGCGCTGGATTCGGGGCATGCCGATGGTGGGTCTGTTGGCATTCCTTACAACTCCAAAGGCAGAGGTGCAGAGGGCGGTAATCCGATACCCAATTAGGAGGGAGAGGTAGAAATGTGCTCCTTCAAACTCGTTGCTCGACATCAGGTCCTGTGATATAATCCCAGGGACAATATTCGCATAGTGGGAGGTATAGGATGTACGATCTTCAGTTTAGCGAGACAGCTATGACCACATGGACTTTGCTTCGACAAACTTGGACAGCGGTGAATAAGGTGGCCGAGATAAAGCTTGCCAAGGTAGGCTTAACACCCGAGAAGGCCGCTGTTCTGTGGTTTTGCAGGGACTATCCTGGCACGCTGACCCCTGCTGAGATAGCGCGGTTGACGTTCCGGGAGAATCAGACCATTGCCGGGTTGCTCAATAGAATGGAAAAAGATGGGCTGGTAAGAAGGATACCGAAGCGCAAGGGGCACCCCTTCACAGAAGTCAAGCTAACTGCCAAGGGGAAGGAAGCCTGCGGCCCTGGAGTAGAGGTGTATAAGAAGGTGATCACAGGTCTGATGTCAGATATGCCGGCGGAAGAGCAGCGGCATCTTCAAAAGGTTCTGGGAGGACTGCGGGACAAGATGATGCAAGAAATGCATATGGAATTAAGGAAGCCGGCGGGCTATCCTGCAGATGAGCCTATTCCCGTGATATGGTAGGGCAAGTTTAGCGCGCTGGCGCTACATTTTCTCATGCCGGACGATTGCTCCGGATAGGGCGATCGGCAAAAACAGGCTGGGTATCTCCAAAGAACACCCAGCCTGTTGAATCAATACAAGTAGTGACACCTGATGCCCTAGATTCATATTCATTTGCGGTTTCAGTCCTATTCAGGAGGCCTCGATGAATGACGAGCTGGAGCTCGGTCAGCTTGTACTCCTGATCATCCCTCTGGTGCTGGTTCAGCTTGGGCTCATGGCCTTCGCCCTTTATGACCTGGTAAGACGAGAGCGGGTCAGGGGGGGCAGCAAGTGGTTGTGGGGGATCATCATCGTGGTGGTTAGTATCATAGGGCCCGTCCTCTATTTCGTGCTCGGGCGTGAGGAGGAGTAGTCTCTTTGCAAGCAATCAGTTGCCAGGGGCTCAGCAAGCACTACGGTAGCATTGTTGCACTGGACAACCTCGACCTGACCATCGAAGAACGAGCGATCTTCGGCTTTCTGGGTCCTAACGGTGCGGGCAAGACTACCACCCTGAGAATACTTGCGGGCTTGAGCGCGCCGACAAGCGGCAGGGCCTGGGTGGCTGGAGAGGAGGTTGTCCCCAACTCCATCCCCCTCCAGAGCAGGATAGGCTACCTCCCTGAAGAGCCCGTCTTCTATAACTGGATGACGGGCAGGGAGTATCTCGCCTTTGTCGGAGAGCTCTTTCGTTTGCCTTCCAAAGAAAGCAGAGCACGGTGCGAGGAGCTACTGGAGCTGGTGGACCTGACTCACGATGCTTCGCGCAGGGTGGGTGGTTACTCCCGGGGGATGAGGCAGCGGCTGGGCATTGCCCAGGCCCTGATGAACAAGCCCAGCGTGCTCTTTCTGGATGAGCCCTGCTCTGCCCTCGATCCTCTGGGGAGGGCTGAGGTATTGGAGACGCTCATTCGGCTGAAGGAACAGGCGACCACCATCTTCATGTCGAGCCATATTCTTGCCGATGTGGAAAGGGTCTGCGATGTGGTCGGCATAATCGACAGGGGCAGGATTGTCGTGGAGGCCGGAGTTGAGGAACTGCGCCAGCGTTTCGCCCGTCCTGTCTTTGAACTGGAGTTCGAGGAGCCGGGCTCTTTTTTCGTTGGGGTGCTTGAGCCCTTGCCCTGGGTGGAGAAGGTGGGGGTTGAGGAAGCAGGCAACGTGTTCAGGATTAGAGTCCATGCCAGGGATGTTGCCAGGGCCAAGGCAGAGCTGCCGAAGTTGGTCGTGGAAAGCGGACTCACGCTGCGCCACTACCAGCTTGCGCTGCCCACCCTGGAAGACGTATTTTTCGGACTACTGGGCAATAGGAAAGGCTAGTGCATAGCTTCGTTGTTCTATTCAAGAAAGAGCTGAGAGGGAATCTTAGAACCTACAGGCTGTTTATCGTGGTCGCCGTCTTCTTCGTCTTCGGGCTGGGCACTCCCTTGCTGCTGAAGTATCTCCATGCGCTCGTGCCTGCGGAGGACGCTGGCATAGTGATTCCTGAGTTTACCGCCGTGGACGCGGTCGAGGGGTTTTTCGACACCATCGGTCAGGTGGGGTTGATAGCAGCTATTCTGCTGGCTATGGGTGCGGTAGCAAGGGAGAGGGAGACGGGGACGGCCGCGATGACACTCAGCAAGCCAGTGGGCTGCGGTCCCTTTATTGCTGCCAAGCTGGCTGCCCTTGCGCTGGTCTTTGCAATAGCGCTAGCGGTAGGAGCCGTTGGCTGCTACATCTACACGGTGATCCTCTTTGAAAGCCTCAGTGCCTCGGACTTCTTTTCAGGTGTCCTTCTGGCTGGCCTCTATCTCCTGGTATGCCTTGCGGTGACTGTGATGTATAGCTCCTTTTTCAAGAACCAGTTGGCGGCAGGAGCGCTGGCTCTGGTCACCCTCATCGCCCTGGCGGCAACCGCCGGGCTGCCGCTGATGGAGGACTACAGCCCCGGCGCTCTCCTGCCCTGGTCTCAGCGCGTTGCTTCGGGGAGTGGCCCCGATGCCTGGGGCGCTCTGATAGTCAGCATCGGGGTGGTAGTCCTGACTACCATCATCGGCTGGCAGGTCTTCAAGAGAAAAGAGCTGTAACCACCTAAGCAAAACGGAGGTGGGCAGGAGTAAGGTGGGTGGAGTGATAACGCAACCCACCTCCCAGAGGCGTAGGCTATCAGCTATCAGTTCTCAGTGGTCCGATGAATGTCGCTAGTATTTTTCGGCCAAGACCGATTACTGACTACTGACGGCTGATCGCTGACCGCTGGTTGGTGGGTTTCACTGCGTTACACCCACCCTACGGACTTCTCACCCACTAAATCAGGGCGGCAGAAGTGGGGTATAATAGTGACAAACGGCGCACACAAACAGGAGGCGGAGTTGCGACTCGTTCGTTTTGCCGCCGGGCGCATGTTCAGGTACGGGTTGCTGGAAGGTGATGTCATACGTGGCCTCCGGGGCAGCCCTTTTGCCCGCGCTGGCAGTTCATTCGCTCTCGATGGGAGCAGGTATGGGCTGGATGAGGTGCGGCTCCTGGCTCCATGCCTTCCCTCCAAGATAGTGTGCCTGGGGCTGAACTACCGCAGCCATGCCGAGGAGACCAAATTGCCCGTACCTTCCGTGCCGCTTATCTTTCTCAAGCCATCCACCGCGGTCATAGGTCCCGATGAGGAAATCATATTGCCCCGTCTTTCCCGGCGCGTAGACTACGAGGGAGAGCTGGGCGTGGTCATCGGTAGAAAAGCAAAAGACGTGCCGCAAAATAGGGCGAGGGACTATGTACTGGGCTATACCTGCGTCAATGACGTCTCGGAGCGCCACAATCAGGCTGAGGACGGTCAATGGACAAGGGCTAAGGGTTACGACACGTTTGCGCCCATAGGCCCCTGGATCGAGACTGAGATCGTCCCAGACGACCTGAAAATAGAGACATATCTCAACGGCGAGCTTCGCCAGTCAGCCCGCACCAGCGACCTCATCTTCGGCGTAGCGGAGCTGATAAGCTTCATTTCAGGTGTGATGACTCTGCTGCCAGGAGATATCATCGCCACGGGCACGCCTTCGGGCATTGACCGCATGAACCCCGGTGATGTGGTGGAAGTCAGCATAGAGAAGATCGGCACCTTGAGGAATTTCGTAGTGGGTTCGAGCTGAAGCCCCATTCGCGGGCTTTGACTTCAATCGTAACGTGAGGAATGAGAGAATGGCGGAATCTGGTTATGTAGTTGTCCTCATCACCACGGGCAGCTATGAGGAGGCTCATAAGATCGCCGAAGGGCTGGTCGGCCAGAGGAAAGCCGCATGTGTAAATATAGTGCCGCAGGTAAACTCGCTCTTCTGGTGGGAAGATGGGATTGAGGAAGACAGGGAAAGCCTCCTGCTGGTCAAGACCAGGGCAGAGCTTTTTCCTGAGGTCGTCGATGTGGTTAGGGGGATTCACAGCTATGAAATGCCTGAGATAATTGCTTTGCCCATTGTTGAGGGGAATCCGGAATATCTGGCATGGCTGGGGAAGGAAACCGAGACGGAATGAGAAGACAAGTGGAGTTGATCGAGCGGGCAGCACGCGATTTGATAGAAAGCAAGCATGCTATAGCGCTAACGGGCGCTGGCATATCGACTGAGTCTGGGATACCAGACTTTCGAGGGCCAAAGGGGATTTGGACTACAGACAAAGAAGCTGAAGCCAAAGCTTATGAAAGATATGAGCTTTTCCTGAGAGACCCCAAATCTTACTGGCAGGAGATGCTGGGTGAGAAGGGCACGCATGGAGCGTTCTACATTCAGGTGAGAAAGGTGGAGCCAAATCCCGGACATTATGCCTTGGCTGAGCTTGAAAGACAGGGCATCGTTAAGTGTGTGATCACGCAGAATATCGATGGTCTGCATCGGAAGGCGGGAAGCAAGAGTGTAATTGAGTATCACGGCAGTGTTCACAAACTGAGATGCCCTTCGTGTGGTTCGAGAAGGGGGCTTGAAGAGGTTTCTCTGGAAAGACTGCCGCCTTATTGCGAATGTGGCGGGGTGATGAAGTACGACGTGGTTCACTTCAAGGAGCCGATACCCCTCGATGTTATGAATGAAGCGGAAAAGGAGGCCTTGGAGTGTGACTTAATGCTCGTATGCGGAACGTCGGCTGTTGTCTATCCTTTTGCCAGCCTGCCGCGGGCGGCAAAACTGGGCCGCAAGACGAGTGGAACGATAATCGAGATAAATGCAGAGCCAACGCCGCTCACACGTGAGGGCATATCGGACTACTTGATCCAGGGAAAGACTGGTGAAGTCCTGCCCCAGTTAGCGGAAGCGGTTCGGAAGTGGAAACTCAACCGAGATTAAGGGTGGCAGAGTAGAGTTTGGAATGCCAGGCCGCCGAAGAGCAACTGCCGCAGGGGGGCTTCGGGTTTTGCTGCTAAGTGGGGCTGCAGACCCCTGCTACGGCGTTGACCTTGCGAGTTTGGCTGCCTTAGGTCTTAAGGTCCTTAGCCACCCCGCCCATAGCAGCAGAACAAAAACCGTGTTGAATAGATAGAAATAGTCGTGGACATGCGCCCCGGTCGACCCTTCCAGATAGACGCTCAATGTTATCCTGAAGAAGTTGAACAGCAGAAGTATCCCCAGCCCTATGAGGATACCCGCCAGGCGCTGCTTGATGGTCGCATTTAGTTCAGCTAATACTAGGGCTGCATAGATCCAGTAAAGCATGCCGCCTAAACAGGCGACACTGATATCGAAGCCAAGGAGG
>CAZCXP010000044.1:0-16861 GCA_964502665.1 uncultured Dehalococcoidia bacterium
CAAGCTCACCACGAACGGCATCTAGTATGTCGATTCTCAGCTAATTGCTGACCTGATTATGGTGCTTTTCGCTCGCCTACAGGACATACTACCACACACCTGTCGCAAATTGCCAGTTCGCTGGGGCGGCCCTCCGAGATAGCAGCCAGGCAGCGATCAGCATCTACCAACCGATAGGGCCGTAGTATACCCTCCGGGCAGGCCTGAATGCATTCCTGGCAGTTCTCGCAATATGGGTTCTCCTCCTTGGAATATGCTCCAGGACCGGTAGTGGCAATGGGAGCATCGGTCTTAATAGCCATGAACCTTAGCCAGGGCCCGAATCGGGGATGGATGACAAGGCTGTTTTTGCCCTGCTTCCCCAACCCAGCAGCAACAGCCAGATGTTTGAGGTTCGGCTTCCCATGTAGAGGATAGCCCAGTTCGCCTACAAGCTCAGCAGCGAACCCCTGTTCCCTGATGAACTCGATCAGGGCGTCTTCCCTGTCCTTAGCATGCCGAACAAAGCCCCGCAGGATCGTTGTGGTGCCGGCGGAGACAAAATCGTCCAGGTCCCTCTCGGGGGTTGAGACCAGCCCTAAGACTAATATGGTGTCATTGGTCGAGGGATCTGAAGCCACTCCAACGACATCGAACAGGGAGCGGGCGCGGGCAATTATTTTCTCCCCAATCTTCAAGCCATCACCCTATGCTCAAGCGTCGTTCCGAGTAATAGCTGGCCCGTAGGGCAGGCTTGTAGCAGCACACATCGATCACAGCGAGGATTCTGAGCCTTGCACACCCTGCGACCGTGTTCGATCATATGGATATGGAACTGGTAGACGTGCTCAGCAGGGACCAGAGCGCCCAGGATCTCGTGCGCCCTCTCCGCCGATGTCCTGGGGTCGATAAGCCCCAGCCTCTTTGCTACCCGACAGATGTGAGTGTCAACGGGCAGGGCCGGCTTCCCCAGGGAGAACAGCAGCACGCAGGAGGCGGTCTTGGGCCCTACCCCGGGCAAGCCCTCCAGCCAGGCTTTGGCCTCGGCCAGAGGTAGCTCCTGGAGGAACATGAGATCGAGTGAACCCCGCTGGGCCGAAATTCGGTCGAGTATCTCCTTAATCCTCGGCGCTTTTACCTGTGCCAGACCGCCGCACCTTATCGTTCGAGCGATCTCTTCTGCGCTTGCCTCAGCCACCGCCTGCCAGTTGCCAAACCTGGTGACCAGGCTGTCGAAAGCATGCCTAGAGTTATGGTCTGACGTATTCTGGGAGAGGATGGTCATAACAAGTTCAGAAAGAGGATCGCGATGCTGGCTCCAGATAAGGTTGCCGTATTCCTCTGCCAGCAACCCTATTATCTCGGTGATGCTCAACAGGCTCACCCTTCTGCCGGACGCTTCAGGTGACAGGTATCGTTGACCAGGGTAACTGTAGGGACACCATCTCTGACCTCGAAGATGTTGATAGCGCACACATCCTGTTTCACCTGCCAGAAGTTGGAATCATCCAGTCCCAGCATTGCGCACAGCAGGACCTTGCACACTACCATATGAGAGACAAGAATCACAGTCTGCTCGCCATGCTCAGCGGCAATCCCATCAACCGCAGCCAAGACCCTGTGCCGCACGTCTGCCAACGACTCACCCCGGGGAAAGCGAACCTGGTGGGGGAACTCAAGCCATAATTTGTAGAGTTCGCTGTCCTGCTTTGCTGCTTCCTCGGCAGACAGCCCCTGCCAGCTCCCGAAATCTATGTCGATAAGCCCGTCCAGTGGCTTTACGGGAAGGCCAAGCTGGTTTGCTATGATCTTGGCTGTCTCGAGTGCCCGCCTGAGGGGGCTGGAATAGATGGCTGCTATAGGCCAGGCTTTCATGTGACGAGCTGCAGCAAGAGCCTGTCTCAACCCGGTCTCATTCAGGAGGAGATTGGCCCTTCCACGGAACCTCTCCTCCCGATTCCACCGCGTTTGCCCGTGCCTCACCAGAATAAATCGAGTCACTCTGATCACCCCGAAATCAAGCTCTGGGTGGGGTCACACCTTTGCGAAGCAGCCAGTATTCCAGGCTATCGGCGAGCGCTATCCAGCTAGCCTCGAGGATGTTGGTCGAGCTTCCCATCGTGTGCCAATCGTGCTCGCCATCGCTGGACACCATGAACACCCTCACCCTGGACCCCGTGCCAATGCTCTCCTCAAGTATGCGGACCTTATAGTCAACCAGCCTCACCACTGCCAGGCTGGGATAGAACCAAAGCAGTGCCCTGCGTAGCGCTGCGTCCAGGGCGTTGACCGGGCCGTTGCCCTCTGCGGCGGTATGGAACACCTCTCCACCCACCCTCACCTTGACCGTTGCCTCCGAAAGCAGGTCTTCCTTTGGCAAGGCAGTGGGCAGGCGGCGATGCTTCTCTACAACAACCATGAAGTCTACCAGCTCGAAGGGAGTCCGATAGTCAGGCTGGCTGCGCCTGAGCAGGAGTTCGAAGGAGGCCCCGGCGTCTTCGTATTGAAATCCCTGGTTTTCCAGGGTCTTTATTTGCTCCAGTACCGCTCTCGCCTGTTCACCTTTGGGAACGTCCAGTCCCAATTCGCTGGCTTTGTAGGTAATTGTGCTAATCCCAGAGAGCTCGGAGACGAGCACCCGGCTGCGGTTGCCCACCAGACCGGGATCGATATGCTGATAGCTTTCCTCTTGTTTGATCACCGCCGAGATGTGCTGCCCGGCCTTGTGAGTGAAGGCGCTGGCCCCCACATAGGGGAGGTGAGGGTCGGGGCTAAGGTTGGCAAGCTCACTTACATAATGAGCCACCTCAGTCAACTTGGCTAGCTGCTCATCGCTAACGCAATTTATGCCCATCTTGAGCTTAAGGGTGGGGATAACAGAGCAGAGGTTGGCATTGCCGCAGCGCTCGCCATAACCGTTGACGGTGCCTTGAACCTGGACAGCCCCTGATCGAACCGCAGCCAAGGTGTTTGCCACCGCCAGCTCACCGTCGTTGTGTGCGTGAATGCCCAGAGGGACCCCTGCTCCACTCGCAGCTTCAACAGCTATGGCTATGTCGTCCGGCAGAGCACCGCCGTTGGTATCGCAGAGCACAACGCAGTCAGCCCCTGCTTCAGCAGCAGTCTCAACAGTGCGCAGGGCGTACTCGGCATCACCTTTGTAGCCGTCGAAGAAGTGCTCTGCATCGAAAAAGACAGTGTTTCCTTCCGACTTCAGGTAGCGGATAGAATCGGCGATCATTCGCAGGTTCTCCTCCAGGGTGGTCTTCAGTACCTGGGTCACCTGCTGGTCCCAGGACTTGCCCACCAGGGTGAATGCCCTTGCTCCTGTGTCCTTCAGGGCGTGGAGATGGGGATCGTTCGCCGCATCGATGTTGGCGCGGCGGGTGCTGCCGAAAACGACCAGAGTGGCTTGAGAGAGCTTGAGACCTTCTGCCCGAGCAAAGAACTCCGCGTCCTTGGGGTTGGCAGCCGGCCAGCCGCCTTCGATGAAATGGATTCCGAGCTCGTCAAGGCGCTTTGCGATCTTAAGCTTGTCCTCCACGGAGAAGGATATCCCCGCCCGCTGCGCCCCATCGCGAAGAGTTGTATCATAAAGCTGAACGTTCAATCTCGCCACCCCCCTTCCCCCTACCATGACCTGGGATTCGCGATTAAGTATACCATAGACATGTTTTATTACAATATTTGTGGTAAATTCACCCCAAGAGGTGGATATTTGAATCTGCACTTGACGGAATGGCTCGTGCTGTTATAATCATATACTGCTTGCGCCAACATGAGGGTAATTGCGGGCAAGGCCAAAGGACACAGCTTGAAATCTCTGCGGGGGTCGGCTATTCGTCCCACGTCCGACTTGATTCGCGGAGCCATTTTCTCCATGCTAGAAACTGTGGCTACTGACTGGTCAAGAGTGCTTGATCTTTATGCCGGCACAGGCGCCCTGGGCATCGAGGCCTTGAGCCGGGGGGCGGAGTGGGCAGATTTCGTGGAGAAGAAGCCAAGATTGTGCGCCCTCATCAAGGAGAACCTGGAGAGCACCGGGTTTGCTGGTCAGGGTGCTGTTTACTGTATGGGCGCTGCCAAGGCGCTTTCAATCCTCGACGGGGAGTACGGCATCCTGTTCCTGGACCCTCCCTACGCTGATCCATCTCTGATTACTACAGCGGAGAAGGTCGCCTCTTCCCGCCTGGTGGGGAAGGAGTCGGTGCTGGTCATCGAACACTCCCGTCGCGTGCTGCTTAAGGAAGGATATGGCGATTTCCAGCAAATAAGGAATCTCCATCACGGCGATACTTACGTTTCTGTGTATCAATACGCTGGGGGCGAATCTTGACCATCGCTATCTATCCTGGCAGTTTCGATCCGGTGACTAATGGACACCTCGATATCGTCAACAGAGTAGTTGCTCTCTTCGATCAATTGATCATCGGCGTCTATGACGTGCCGCAGAAGAACCTCCTGTTCAGCACCCAGGAAAGGGTCGGCTTAATGAGAAAGGCGGTTGCCAACCTGCCCAACGTACGAGTGGAGTCCTACTCCGGGCTCACCGTTATCTTCGCCCAGCAGGTGAAAGCTAAGGTTATCGTGCGCGGGCTGAGGATGACCTCCGACTTCGAGCGAGAGTTCGAGATGGCGCTGATGAACAAGAAGCTGGCTCCGGATATGGAGCTGGTGTGCCTCATGGCCAGCCTTGAATATCAGTTTATCAGCTCCAGTTTGCTCAAGGAGGCTTGCGAGCTGGGAGGGGTCATTGACACTCTTGTCCCTGAGCACGTTGCCATTGCATTGGCAGATAAATTCCGGCTATCCCGAAAATAGTTGGGAGGGATAAAATAACCCCCGAGGGCAGTTGCCCACCAAGGAATGATGAAAATTGTGAGCGCATCCGACTGTGGGCAGGTTGCCCGACGTCGGGCAACCTACCCAGCCGTTCGTGGTGAGCCCTTCGGCTGCGCTCAGGACAGGCCTGTCGAACCATGAACGGCTCCCCGCGTACGCGGGGGCTCAGTGCGAACGGAATAAGTCTATTTTCTAAGAAAGTAAAGCAGCTTGGTCAAAAAAAGCTGCGAGGAGGGAGAAAGGATGGCCCTTAAGATTACCGACGAGTGCATAAGTTGCGGGGCATGCGAGCCTGACTGTCCTAATCAGGCAATAAGCGAGGGTGACACCATCTACGTGATAGACGCCGACAGGTGTACTGAATGCGTAGGCGCTTATGAGTCTTCCCGCTGCGTTGATGTCTGCCCCGTCGATTGCTGCGTCGCCGACCCCGACCACGAGGAAACTAAAGAGCAATTGCTGGCAAAGTGGCGCAGTATGCACCCCGGTGAGGAACCGGCCGCGGGCACCTATTAGCGCTTGGATCTGGGCAAAGAATCCCAGCAAGTTATATGGATTATCGCTGCCACCCTGCTACCAAGGTCTACTAGGCGGTTGAGTTGTGGAACCGCCTCGTAGGAAGGTAAGGTGTGGAGTTGTAGCTGGTTCTGTGTCGTCTAGCCTGCTGCCTCAGTGGACAGCCTGGCCTTAGCATTTCTACCTGTTCCAATCACGATCTACTCTGCACCTGCCTTCGACAGTTCCCCAATTTCTCCCTTCCTAAGATCGTGGCTGCCGAATATCCAGACCTGGCCAAAATGTTACCTCCCCCTTGTTTCTGATATAATACCCTGGGTCAGGCAATCCCAGACCAAAATTAGTCAATAGTTTATCAACTACCCCAAGTCAAAAGGCCTTCCAGAGGTTGTAGTGAGATGCCAGCTCAAAAACAACTGCTTCTCCTTTTCGATGGACACGCCCTGATCCACCGGGCCTTTCATGCCCTGCCCCCGCTTGCGCTGACCAAGACGGGGGAGCCCACCGGGGCGGTCTACGGCTTCACTAGCATGCTGCTCAAGGTCGTCGCTGAGCTCAAACCAACCCACTGGGCAATCGCCTTTGACAGCTCAGCCCCGACTTTCAGGCACAAACAGTTCGAGGCCTACAAGGCGCACCGTCCTCCGGCTCCAGATGAGCTCAAGCGCCAGTTCGGACGGGTGCGGGAGATGGTCGAGGCGTTTAATCTCCCCTCCTTCGAGGTGGAGGGCTACGAGGCAGATGACATTCTGGGCGCATTATGTCGGCAGGCAAGCGACCAGGGGATTGATACTATCATTGTCACCGGGGACACCGATACCTTGCAGCTCGTCTCGCCCCACGTCAGTGTGCTCACACCCCGCCCGGGCAGAACATTCAGCGACACTATTGTTTACGATGAGGCAGCAGTGCAGCAACGCTACGGGCTTCTCCCCGAGCAGCTTACCGACCTCAAAGGCCTTAAGGGCGATCCCTCGGACAACATCCCAGGCGTCACCGGCATCGGCGAGAAGACGGCGACAAAACTGATTCAGCAGTTCGGAAGCATCGAGGGGGTCTACCAGCATATTGGCGAGGTGGTTCCCGAAAGGGTGCAGAAGCTGTTGAAAGATGGCGAAAACGAGGCAAGGCAGAGCAAGGAACTTACCACTATCGTCACCGATATGCCAGTTGCTCTCGATCTGGCTGCCTGCCGCGTCAGCGCCTATGAGCGGGACAAGGTGGCTGAGCTTTTCCGCGAGCTGGAGTTCTCAAGTCTGCTACCTAAGCTTCCTGAGGCTGTAGTTGAAGAGCAGAAGCCCACGCCGGTAGAGGTCCAGACGAGCGAAGCCGTTGAATATCAGACCGTCAACACCGCAGAGTCTCTTGAAAAGGTCGTGAACGTTCTGTCCCAGCTTGAGTCGTTCGCCATCGACACTGAGACCACGGGAAAGGACCCAAGGCAGGCAGCACTGGTCGGCATCTCCCTGTCTACGGCGCCAGGGAAAGCATGGTACCTGCCTGTGGGGCACTCGGCGGGAGACCAACTGCCCTTGGCGCATGTCATTGCCGCACTCAAACCTCTCTTGGAAGACCCCAAGGTGATCAAAATAGCTCATAATGGCAAATATGACATGACCGTTCTCCTCAAATACGGGGTGAGAGTGGAGAACCTCGGCTTCGATACCATGATTGCTGCCTACCTTCTGGGGGAAAAAGCCCTCGGTCTAAAGCCCCTGGCCTTCTCCAAGCTGGGCATCGAGATGACGCCCATAGGCAATCTGATCGGCAGCGGAGCAAAGCAGATTTCGATGGCCTGGGTGGACATCGCCAGGGTAACGGAGTATGCCTGCGCCGATGCAGACATCGCCAACAGGCTGAGCAAACTGCTGGAGGTAGAGCTTAAGGGTCAGGGGCTATGGGAGCTATTCACTGCGGTCGAGATGCCCCTGCTGCCGGTGCTGCTGCGAATGGAGACCAACGGAGTAGCTCTGGATACCTCCAGGCTGCGAGACATGTCCTGGAGCATGGGGGAGAAGCAGGCCAGGCTCGAGAGCGAGATATATAACTGCGTCGGTCATAGGTTCAATGTAAACTCAACCCAGCAATTGGCGGCGGTCCTTTACGATGAGCTTAAATTACCCCGGACGAAGAAAATCAAAAGCGGCTACTCTACAGGTGCCTCAGTTCTGGAAGGACTCAAAGGGATGCACCCCGTCATCGAGCTCCTGCTTGAGTACCGTCAGTTGACGAAGTTGAAGTCGACCTATGTCGATGCTCTCCCTGTCCTGATCGACCCGGATACCGGACGAGTACATACCAGCTTCAACCAGACAGGGACCACCACCGGCAGGCTATCCTCGAGCGATCCCAATCTACAGAACATCCCGGTGCGCACCGAGGAAGGAAGGCAGGTGAGGAGAGCATTTATCGCGGAGAAGGAATCCTCCCTGCTCCTTAGCGCCGACTACTCTCAGATCGACCTTCGCGTCCTGGCACATCTCTCCCAGGACCCCCGACTCCTCGCTGCCTTCGCCCAGGACGAAGACATTCACGCTACCACCGCCTCGCAGGTGTTCGGTGTCTCGCTTTCAGCGGTTACCGCGGACATGAGGCGGGTGGCGAAGACGGTCAACTTCGGCGTGATCTACGGGATGAGCGAGTACGGCCTGGAGCAGGCGACTGAGCTCTCTCGACAGGAGGCAGCACAGTTTATCCAGGCATATTTTGAGAAATACAGCGGGGTCAAGGACTACCTCACCTCCACCAAGCGGGATGCGGCTGAGAACGGATATGTGCAGACGCTCCTGGGTAGACGGCGCTACATCCCCGAGGTCAACTCCTCCAATGCCCAGGTGAGGATGGCGGCAGAGCGAATGGCGATAAATATGCCGGTTCAGGGCACCTCGGCCGATATTATCAAGGTGGCGATGATCGACCTTCAGCGTGAGATGGATAGAAAGGGGCTGGAGGCGAAGATGATCCTCCAGGTGCACGACGAGCTCCTCTTCGACCTGCCTCGAGAGGAAGTGGAAGAACTGAGGCAGTTAGTACTCGACATAATGCCCAGGGCGCTGAAGCTCAGCGTCCCCCTCAAGATAGACGTCAAGACCGGCAGGAACTGGGACGAGATGGAGTAGAGTGCAACAGCGACACACCCTGCCCACGGAGTCATTTCCTCTCTCGAATCCGGGGATCGACGTCTCTGTTAGTCGCGTTGACTGATTACCCTGTTTATGGTACCTTCTTAGTTCGTATGGCTGGCACTTCATTGGTTAGGTAGGGTTTGCCTGTGTCTGACTTGATAGAAGGGCTGTCTATCAGTGGTATTGGTGTGGGGGCTGTATTTGGCAGTCTCATCGTAATCATGTTCGTAATGATGGGGATAGAGCGCGTCTTTCGCAGTGATGGGGTGGCTGTGCAGGAAAAGGCGGGAGGGGGGCCAAGGGACATGGTCGAGGTGGCTGCTGTTGCGCTGGCGCTTGCCTCGTACATGAAGCAACGAGGCAAGGGGCTGGGAGGGCGGATGATCGCCATAAGTGGCGTGAATTACCAGGTAGAGGTGGGTGACCTCTCTCGCTCGCCGGTTGCCGTGGTAGTGAACGGGGGGAGCTACCGGGCGAGCGTAGATGGTGAAGGATTACCAGTTGCCGAACGAATTGCCCCAGTGGTTGGAGCTCCGATGAGAGACGCCCGGCGTGGCCGGAACTGGCGTTCAGCATATCCACTGGGGCAAGGAGGTCGCCACTGGGATCGGCGGGGTTGGGCGTGAAACGGGAATAGGACGTTTCCAAACGTGATATGGACGTAGGCAATCTGACGGATCTCGCCGCTGGTTTCAAAGACCTATGGGCTGACCCCCAGGTAATAGTGATGGTACTCCTCGGGGGTCTCCTGATTTACCTGGGCATTGCCAGGGGATTTGAGCCTCTGCTCCTTCTCCCCATCGGAATGGGCATTGTCCTTGTCAATCTGTATCCCCCTCTGATGGAAGGCGCCCTCGAGGGCAAGCCCGAGGGCATATTGGCATGGATATATAGTTACGGAATAAAGAATGGCGTAATCCCCCTGCTTATCTTCTTGGGCGTGGGGGCCATGGCTGATTTCAGCCCGCTCCTCTCTCGACCTATCTCCTTTCTCTTTGGTGCTGCTGCCCAAATAGGTGTTTTCGTCGTCTTCCTCATCGCCATAGCTGCTGGATTCGACATAGAGGAGGCAGCGTGCGTCGGCATAATCGGCGGTTCTGACGGGCCTCCTACTGTGTATATTACTGCTATCCTGGCACCCCAGTTGTTGGGTCCTATAACCCTGGCGGCTTATACCTACATGGCACTGGTGCCTATCGTCCAGCCTCCGATAGTCCGGCTGCTTACGACCAAGGAGGAGCGGGCTATAGTCATGAAGCCGGAAACCAGGGAGGTCTCCAAGAGGGCAACGCTTGTTTTCCCCGTGTTGAGCTTTGTTATTGCCGCTGTGCTTATCCCCAGGTCGGCACCCCTCGTTGGTATGCTCATGTTTGGAAACCTGCTCAACGTCAGCGGTGTTACCCATAGATTAGCGCGGTCGGCAAGCACTGTGTTCATAGATGTTCTCACCTTTCTCCTCGGGTTGGGTGTGGGAGCGCTGATGTCCGCCGAGGTCTTCCTGAGGGCACAAACCCTGGCGATCATTGGGCTGGCGGCGCTGGCCTTCGCTGTGTCTACCGCGGGCGGCGTGCTGATGGCCAAGTTCGTGAACCTGTTCCGCAAGGAGCCTATAAACCCGGTGATAGGCGCTGCCGGGGTTTCTGCTGTTCCTATGGCTGCCAGGGTGGCACAGAAGCTGGGGCAGGAAGCCAATCCAGGGAACTTCCTGTTGATGGATGCCATGGGGCCCAACATGGCTGGGGTTATTGCCACCTCGGTTGCCGCCGGCATATTACTGCAGATGCTCTCATAGGCCTTAGCGCTATCGGTTTCGGGCCTAGCCATAGCAGGAGGCGTATTACTCTCTCTGGTGCACTCATCGCCCGTCTGTCGTCAACTCCTGCCGTGTGGACTGAAGACGGCCTGTCCCTGGGGCATTGGGTTGACTGCAGAGTGGCTGGTATTCAGCATGAAAAAGGTATTGAGTTTCTAGCTGATGATCATCGGTCCGCTCTATTACCTTTGTAGAGCCCCTAATAGTACTTTTATGTCGTTGTTTTGGCTTGGTGTTTTTGATATGATTTGCGTTGACTGGGGATTTACTTTGTGCGGTCGTAATTTGACGTGCGGCTGTTGCTTCGGGGTTGGGCGGCGTTATGGGCAGTGAAACAGAGAAGAAACGCGCAGGGAAGACGAAGAAACAGCTCATTGAGGAGCTGGAAGCCCTGCATAAGCGTATCGCGGAACTGGAGACGTCACAGGTTGGCAGCAAGTGGACAGGGGAGGGGCTGCTAGAGCGCGGACTTGTGACATCTGCGGCCATCGAAGGAATGCCTGACGGCGTCATGCTGGTCAATATGGATGGTAAATTAACCTATATGAATGAAGCCTGTGCCAAGCTATTGGGCTACAAAGCAGATGAGATGGTTGGTACATCTGCTCTTGAGCTGCCAACATACCGTGATTCAAAAGATAAGGAGAAGGCCAGGATAATCCTGAAAAGGGTCATAAGCGGAGGCAGTACTGAACCGATTGATATGGATGTCATCACCAAAGATGGCAGGGAAATTCCGGTCAGTTTTACAGCTTCAGTGATAAAGGATGCTCAAGGTAACTCAAAGACCTTGGTTGCTGTCATAAGAGACATCACCGAGCGCAAGCGGGCTGAGGATGCGGTGCGGGGCAGCGAGGAACTGTCAAGAGGAATGTTAGAGACTGCTGCAACGGGGATATACCTCTTGCAGAGCGGACGCTTCAAATATGTCAATCGCCTGTTCGAAGAGATATCGGGCTACAAAAGCGATGAGCTGGTAGGGACGTATTCTCTGGAATACGTCCATCCTGAGGATAGAAAGGCAGTCAGAGCGAAAGCCATAGAGGTTCTGAAAGGTCGGAGCAGCTCGCCTTATGAGTTCAGGTTCATAAGAAAGGATTTGGAGACTGTTTGGGTTTTGGACAGGCTCACTTCCATCCAATACAAGGGAAAGCGGTCGGTGTTGGGAACGCTTACGGACATTACTGAAAGGAAGAGGATTGAGACCGAGGTCCTGGACTATACCAGGCAGATCGAGACGCTCTTCAATATCGGGGCCACGGTGAGCCATACTCTGAACCTAACGGAGTTGCTGGACAGCGTCCTGGAGAGGGTGCTGCGGGCAATGGAGGTAGAGGCAGGTGGGATATTCTTGTTCGATAAACAAACCGGTGAGCCGGTTCTCAAGGCTTATAGAGGCGCGTCTGCGGAATTTGCTGGGAAGGTAGAGGGGCTGGTGGTTGCTGAGGGATTTACAGGTCAGGCAGCCCTGTCAAAGAAGCCACTCGTGGTGGAGGATGTCGCGGTTGATGCCAGGTTTACGCGTATGGGGGCAATAGAAGAAGGCCTTCAATCTTTTGCTGCCGTACCGATAGTGGCCAAGGATAGGATTCTGGGGGTGATGGGTGTTGGCAGCCACAGGTCTCGCAAGTTCCCTGATCAAGAGGTGAAGTTGCTTGGTACCATAGCCAGTCAAATAGGTATGGCGATCGATAACGCGCAGCTGTATGAGCAGGCTGTGGAGCTTGCCTCTACCGACGGTTTGACCGGCCTTTATAACCGTCGCTATCTAATTGAGCAGATAGAGCGAGAGCTTAGCCGTGCCGAGAGAAGCAATGGCTCTCTTTCGCTGATGATGATCGATTTGGACGGGCTCAAGGTGATAAACGACCGTTTTGGCCATCACGAGGGAGATGGTATTTTGAAGGGGCTCGGAGACATCATCAAAGTCAACACACGCGCCTCGGATGTTGCAGCTCGGTGGGGGGGAGATGAGTTTATGTTACTCACACCTGAGAGCAGCAGCAAGAGCGCGCGCAAGATTGGCGAGAGGATCAGATCTCAGGTGGAGAGGTATCGGCCGAAGATAGATGGCGAGGAAGTGAGAATCAGCATAAGCGTCGGCATAGCGTCATGTCCCGCTCATGCTTCTGATGTCACCCAGCTTCTTCAAAGGGTAGATGAGGCCATGTATAGCGCCAAGAGAGGCGGGAGAAACCAGCTTCGCGTCTTTTCATACTAGAAAGGTGGGTCCTTGGTATGGATATTGAAGAGCTATTGCACGTGATGGTAGAGAGAGGAGCATCGGACCTACATCTCAGGGTGCCGAGCCCGCCAGTCCTTCGCATTGATGGTGACCTGAAGCCTTTAGAAGAGCTGCCTGGTGTCACGCCTCAATATGCAAAAGAAGCACTTGAGCATGTAACCACCGAGAGCCAGAGGGAGAAGTTCTACAGTGAGCTGGAGCTGGATCTGGCTTACAGTATCGCGGGGCTGGCCCGTTTCAGAGTCAATGCCTTCTTTCAGCGAGGGACGATCAGCCTCGCCATTCGACAGGTATCGCTCAAAGTGCCGACCATAGATGGATTTGGACTGCCTCCTGTGTGCAAGGATCTAGCGCTCAAGACAAGAGGCCTGGTATTGGTAACTGGCCCCACTGGAAGCGGTAAGTCCACCACTTTGGCTGCCATGATTGACCACCTGAACAAGAACGCTACACGAAACGTGATCACCATCGAGGACCCGATTGAGTTCGTGTATCACAATGAGAGGTGCATAATCGCCCAGCGGGACCTCGGGGATGACTTCAGGTCCTTTTCTGTTGCCTTGCGGCACACGCTTCGGCAGGACCCAGACGTGATCCTTGTTGGGGAGATGCGGGATCTGGACACGATATCTACGGCGATCACCGCTGCAGAGACGGGTCACTTGGTATTGAGCACAGTGCACACTGTGAACGCTCCTCAAACCATTGATCGTATAGTTGACGTTTTCCCTGCTCACCAACAGGAGCAAATCCGATTTCAGCTATCGCTGGTGTTGGAAGGTGTGCTCTCGCAGCTTCTGTTGCCTAGAGCTGGCGGCAGGGGAAGGGTAGCTTCCTTCGAGATTATGGTTGGCACTGACGCCATACGTAATCTCGTTCGGGATGGTAGGACCGACCAAATCCCCACCTATTTGCAGACTGGCAAGCAACATGGCATGCAGACCATGGATCAGGCTTTACAGGACCTCGTCAGGCTAGGTATGGTCACTACAGAGGAAGCATTGATAAGAAGCACCAAGCCTGATGAGCTGCGCCGCCTGCGTGTTTGAGGCTTTTTCTCAATCCTCCCTCCCCTGGCGGGAGGGAGTTAGGCACTCAGGACGAGAAGAGGAGATGCGAGAAGACCTCCCTCCCCTGGCGGGAGGGAGTTAGAGGGAGGGGGAACCAGTTACACCCTCACCTAACCTCTCCCATCAAGGGAGAGGAATTCTGTTTCATCCCCCAGGCCTCAACTGTTGGTCTATCCCAGTCTTGCTATGAGGTATCCTACGCCCGGTTTGGTGAGGATAAGCTGCGGGTGGCTGGGGTCTGCTTCCAGTTTCTGCCTCAAGCGTCTGGTATGAACCCTGAGGCTGTCTATAGCCCCGGGGTAATCGTCACCCCATACCTCTTCAGCAAGTCTGGAGTAGGTTACTACACGACCCCCGTTTCTCATCAAGTGGTGAATGATATGAGCTTCGATGGTAGTGAGGTTTACTTCCTTCTCTCCATTCGCAAGCTGGTGTGTGGAGGGATTGAAGCATAGTGGGCCGAAGGAGACGGGAGACTCTTCAGCAAAATTGTTCCGGTCGCGTAACCTGGCCTTTATCCGGGCCAGGAGTTGGAGCTGTCCGCAGGGCTTGACTATGTAATCGTCTGCACCCCACTCCAGCCCTTTGACTATACCGGCTTCCTCTGTCTTAGCGGTGAGGACAATAATGGGAACAGAGGAGAAGAGGCGGGTCTGCTTCAAGACCTCGAAGCCGCTTATATCGGGAAGCCCCAGATCAAGGATGATGATACTCGGGTCTTCGCTTTCCGCCAACTCCATCCCTTTCTTTCCCAGGTGGGTGGATACTAACTGAGCCTCAGGCCAACCTAGCTGTAAGGCCAGGGAAACAGACTCTACAATCTCAGGGTCGTCTTCAATAATCAGCGCTTTCACAATTCCCCTCCGATTTCAAGGCCCTTTTGTTCCCAACACAAAACCTAATCCGTTCGCCCTGAGCCCCCGCGTACGCGGGGGGCCGTTCATGGTTCGAGGCCGACAGGTCGGCCGTCCTACGGCCCAGGCTCACCACGAACGGCTGGGTGGGTTGCCCGACGTCGGGCACCCTACCCACAAATCGCCTGACGGGGGGTCCTACTCTCCGGGACCTTCCAGGGGCAATGAGAAGCCGAAGGTCGAGCCCCTGCCGGCACGGCTTCCTACCCATATCCGCCCTTTGTGAAGCCCCACCAGTGTCTTGCACAGAGCTAGCCCCAGCCCAAGCCCGCTCAAGCGCTCCCTGTCACTGTCAACGCGGTGGTAGGGGTCGAATATCTGCTGGTGCTCTTGCTTGGGTATCCCCGGTCCGCTATCCCGGACTTCCACTATCAGCCCAGCATCTTCTTGCCTCGCTCCCAAGGTAACCTCTCCGCCCTCGGGGGTGAACTTGAAGGCATTGTTGAGCAGGTTCAGCACAATCTGCCGCAACCTGACCCTATCACACCAGAGCGAGGGCAGGGAGGAAGGCAGCTTCGAGATCAGGGATTGGCCGCGGCTGGAAGGCACCAGGGCCACATCCTCAATCACTTCCTGAAGCAGTTGCAGCGCGTCCACTTTTTCAAGCTTCAACTGGAGCATGCCCATCTCGCCTCTTGCCAGGTCGAGGAGCTCATCGATCCTGCTGTTGAGGTTAGCGGCGCCGCGGCTGATGTTTCTGGCCACCCTCAGCAAAGTCTCATCTTTGAGCTCAGAAGCCAGTAGCTGACTTGACATCACCACTGGGGTGAGCGGGGTTTTCAGCTCATGTGCCAGCGCTCTGGTGAACTCTGCTCTTCTCTTCATTTCCGCTTCCAACTCGTGGTGGAATTTCTTTTCCTTCTCGTACAGCCTTTCCAGCTTCTCCTCCGCCTTTTTGCGTTCCGTGACGTCCCGGTAATTGGCGACAATACCTCTCACAGCCGGGTCATGGAGAAGGTTCTTGCCGATGACTTCCACGGTACGGTACGAGCCGTCTCTATGCCGGACACGTATCTCGGCGTTCACGGTGATATCCGGCTTCTGCATCAATTGGGAGAAGTGTTCGGTCGCTTTTGGCACATCGTCTGGATGAACGAAATCCAACGAATTCCTGTCAAGTCGGTCTCGCGGGTTATATCCCAACACGCGCTGATAGGACGGGCTTCGGTAGCGGATAGTGCCATCAGGATTCACCACAGCGATGACATCCGACGAGTTCTCTATGAGCGACTCGAAGTATTCTTCCCTGGTTCGCAGCGCTTCCTCCATCTGCTTGCGTTCCGTCATGTCGATGGTGGAGGCCATCAGGCAGATAGGTTCGCCCTCATCATCTTCAACCAGGCTTGCCACGACGTGGCCATCGAAGGTTGAGCCATCCGCTCTCAAGGCGACCAGTTCTCCCTGCCAGATGCCTTTTCGCAGGAGCGTTGTCACTACCCTTGCCGCCTGTTTTCGGTCCTGCCAGAATTCCACGGCGGTCCTTCCAATGGTTTCCTCGCTGCTATCGTACCCCCACATCTTGAGGAAAGAGGCGTTAACGTAGATCAAGTTGCCTTCAAGGTCGGCCATGACGATGGCGTTGATGGATGACGCTATTGCCCAGTCCTTTATCCTCAACTCGTCCTGCGCTCGCTTGCGCTCCAAGTTCTCATACTGGACTTGTTCGTAGGCAGTTCTTAGCTCGTTAGTTCGCTCCTCCACCAGCTCCTCAAGGTGCTGGCGGTATTTTGCCAGTTCCTCCTCCGCCCGCTTGCGCTTGGTGATGTCAACCCCGGTTGCCAGCCAATGCTGTAAATCGCCATCCCTTGTTATGGGAGTAGACGTTATCTCAACCCAGAATCGCTCCCCGCTTTTCTTTAGAAAAAGCTCCTCACTCCTTTCCAGTCCACTTTCCATAAGATCGTCAAACTGCCTTGCCCTTTTCCCCAATGTTTCCTCCGTCCACCAAGGGTATGGGGCCTTCATGCCAACAAGCTCCGCTGAGGAGAAGCCAGTGAGCTTTTCCATCGCAGGATTGACATATCTTATCGAAGTATCTGGATTTATGACCACGATGGCATTGGGGGAACTGCTCAGCATGGTGGAGCTGAACTCCTCGCTTTCCTTCAGCGCCTCCTCCGCCTGCTTGCGCTGGGTGATGTCTCTCAGAGCGCCGACCACCGCCACCGGCATACCGCGCTCGTCACATAATACTGAACGGTTGTCGCTCACCCAGCGATACCCTAGCTCTTTGTGATTGAGGCGGTACTCAATACCTGGAGGCATCCCTTGTTCCGGTGGCTGTGTCAACAACTGGATGACATTGTCGTCCAGCCTTTGAATATCGTCAGGATGTGCCAGAGACCTCGCCTGTTCGA
>CAZCXP010000045.1:0-16649 GCA_964502665.1 uncultured Dehalococcoidia bacterium
GTCGTGACAGGAGTCACGACGCTACACAGGGTGAGGTTCTTGGACAGCTTCGTTAGACCCTCGTTAGTCGCCCTGCTGCAGGTCCGCATCTACTTACAGGATAAGGCTGACCTGGCCTTCAGCCTGCTCTTGCCAATCGCCATCTTCGCCCTGATGTATGGTGCCTTCGGCGGACAAACCCTATTCCACGGCACTGCCCACGTGGTAAACGAAGACCAGGGAGCCACCTACTCTACTCTCTTCATTGAGCGGCTGAAGGAGGTGGACAACCTTGATGTCAGCCTGCTTTCCGCGTCGAAGGCGGATTCCAAGCTGGACAGGGCTGACCTGCTGATGGTTCTATATATTCCGCAAGGCTTCTCTGATAAGCTCGCCTCCGGTGAGCCGGCGCAGTTGGTCTTCAAGCAGAGGGGCAATGGCGGCGACGAGGGCCAGATAGTAGCCAGCATAGTTCGGGGCGTGGCCGAGGAGATGGCTCAGGAGTTCCAGGTGCGGAGTCAGGTCGGCGAAGCCCTGGCCGGAAGCGGCATCGATCAGAGCCACATAGATGTCACCGTGCAGAAATTCCTGGAGAGGGAACGCGAGGACCCCATTGTAGCGGTAGAGGAGGAGACTGTGGGCAGTAGCCCTGACCTGGTCAATGAGTTCCTGCCAGGGATCGTTACCATGTTTGTTCTCTTCGCCATAACCCTGACCGCAAGGGCTTTGGTGGAGGAGCGTAAGAAGGGCACTCTGGAGCGTCTGCTTACCACGCAGCTCAGTGTAAGGCAGCTTTTTATGGGCAAGTTCCTGGTCAATTTCTCTCGCGGCTTCATACAGACCCTAATTTTGCTGGGCCTGGCCTATGCGGTTTTTCAGATGTTCACGCCCCTTTCTTTCATTGAGTCCCTGGTGATCGCCGTGATTTTTATAGCTGCGGTAAGCAGCATGGGGCTCATCATAGGCTCGGTTGCCCGCACTGAGGACCAGGGCACCTGGATCGCCATCTTCTTCACCATGGTTATGGTGATGCTGGGCGGCACCTTCTTTGAAATACCCGAAAGCGGGGTGCTGAATGTCCTCAGCAAGATATCCATCAATACCTACGCCAACGATGCCTTCAAGGCGATAGTAGCTGACGGGGGCACCTTGGCTGACGTGGGCCTGCAGATGGTGGTGATGGTGGTGGTCGCCGTAGTAGGGCTGTTCCTCGGCCGAGTTCTCTTTAAGGTCATGCCCGGAGGAAGATAGGAAACCGTGAGACACCTGAGTCATATCTGGTTCATAGCGCTGAAAGACTTGAAGCTCTTCTCCAGGGACCGTATGGCTCTGGGCTTCTTCATACTCTTCCCCTTCATGTTCATGGTCTTGTTCAATTTCCTCCTCAGTGATGTAGGCAGTGAGGACGAGCGGTTGGCGCTTCATCTGGCTACCCAGGAGGCCGAGGGTGGCATCAGTTATCAGATACTCGGGGCTCTGGAAACCGGGAATGTCTCCGAACTGGAACCCGGTGCGCCACAGATAATCTGGGACAAGAACTACGGCGAAGCCCGCGAGGCGGTTGAGGACGGGGAACTGGATGGCTTCCTGGCTTTTCCTGAGGATTTCACTCAAAGCATATTCAGCGGTGAGGGGACTGAGATTGAAATGGTAGCGGACGCTGACGCTACCTACACGAGAGCGGCTCTCAATGGGCTGGCTCGCTCTATCGCCACCGGAATTGGCTCGGCGCAGGTGGCAGCCAGGACCACTGTAGAGCTTCGGATTGAGCACGGGTTATTGGACCCGTGGGACCAGGCTGCGATCGATGAGGTGATTCAGGAGATTGTCTCGGCGCAGGAAGCCGTAGCAACAGAGGAGCCTTTCATAGGATTCGAGACGCAGAGGGTAGGGGATGTCGAGGCAGAGAATGCGGCCAACTTTGTTATCCCCGGCTATCTGGTGATGTTCGTCTTCTTCGCTGCTGCCCTGGGTGCTGAGGTGATAGTCCGGGAACGCCAGAACCACACTCTGGAGCGGCTGCTCGCCAGCTCGGTGAGGCGGGAGTCCATCCTCGGGGGCATGTATGCGGGCACGGCTGCCAAGGGCCTGATTCAGATAGCGATATTCTGGGCGGTGGGTATCCTGGCCTTTAACATAGATCTGGGGCTCTCCCCTGCCGCCGTTATCATTCTCTCCATACTGATGGTGATTATGTCCGCCGCCTTCGCCATTATGCTGGCTGCTCTGGTCAGGACGCAGCGTGCCGCTGGCTCGCTGGCTGTGCTCTTCTCACTTGTGCTGGCACCACTGGGAGGGTGCTGGTGGCCCCTGTTTATCACCCCGTCGTGGATGCAGTTCCTAGCCAAGTTTACGCCCCATGGCTGGGCAACCACCGGCTTCAGCAAGTTGATGCTCTTCGGCGCCGAATTCGGCGCTGTTGTCCCCGAGATGCTGGTCCTGTTAGGTTTTGCTGCACTTTTCGCCATCATTGGCATGTGGCGCTTCCGCACCAGCGCTGTTTAGAGAAGCAATAGTCAGCTAAATCAGGCCTTGTGGGCGAGTGCCCACCAGCGAATGATGATTGATATGCCAGATGCCGTTCGTGGTGAGCTTGGGCCGTAGGACGGCCGACCTGTCGGCCTCGAACCATGAACGGCCCTTCGACTAGCTCAGGGCCAGCGGGTTCAAGGTTGATTCTGGCAGCAAAAGGGCTAGAATCAGGGCGTTGTCAAAGTGAAGCAGCCAGTACTCAAAATCAAGAAGCTGCGGCCGCACGCCGTCCTCCCCCGGCGGGCCAGCCCTGGCGCCACGGGCCTCGACCTCTTCGCCTGCATCGATGGTGACGGGGTAATCGCTCTTGGTACCCGGCCCAAGCTCATCGGCACCGGCATCGCTATCGAAGTGCCCCGGGGATATGATGTCCAGATACGACCCAGGTCTGGCCTATCGTCTAAGGGCGTTGGGGTTACCTTCGGAACCGTGGACAGCGACTACAGGGGTGAGGTGATGGTGACCATGTACCTCTTCAGCCCGGATGCCACATTTGAGGTGAGGCACGGCGACAGGATAGCGCAGATGGTGATCAGCAGGGCCGTGGATATGCCCCTGGTGGAGGTGGAGGAGCTGACGCCGACCGAGCGCGGCGGCGGAGGTCACGGCTCCACCGGGATGTGACGTGGGGTCGTATAGAAGTGAACATGATGTCATGCTGCTGGCGGGGTAGGTTGCCCGACGTCGGGCAACCTACCCCGTGGGATGCCCTCATAATTCACAGCTATCAATTTTCCTCTGCCTGGGTTAAGATATAGCACCGGCCGATATCCTGAAAGCGAATTTGATTAGCAGTGACCTGGATTACCGCTGCCCTGGTGGTGGCTGCGACCCTGGGCGTAGTGAACATAATCGACAGCCACCTCATATCTAAAAGAATGCCTAGCCTCTGGGCATTCCTCATTCCGGCGGGCATTCTCCACCTTAGCTTCGGGCTGATTTTTCTGGCCCTCAACCCCTTCCCCAGCGGGGTGGATGCATTTCCCTGGTTTGTGGCCGTTGTTTCGGCTGTGACCCGCACGGTGGCGATCCTCTTGATGCTATATCCCATGCGTACCGAGGAGGTGTCCCGGATCATTCCGGTAGTCCACACCCAGCCGGTGTTCGTGGCAATCCTTGCTGTGCCCCTGCTCGGCGAGGCCCTCAATTACCTGCAATGGCTGGCGATCGTTATGACCGTAGCGGGCGCGGTGCTCATCTCGGCGCGGGGGTGGGGTTCGAAGCGAGGGGCTCGACTGCGCAAGTCTTTCATCCTGCTCCTGGCCTCCAGCCTGCTCTACAGTGTGGCCAACACCGCCGCCAAGTATGGCCTGGACTATATCTCCTTCTGGAATATGTATTCGCTCAATGCTATCTGCTTTGGCATAATATTCTGCCTCGTATCGGCGCGCCCCAGGGTCTTTAGGGAACTGCGGGACATGAAGGACAGGGGCGTTGCTTTGATACTGCTCGCCTTCAACGAGACCATTGCCCTGGGGGGCATCATCCTCTCCTTCTGGGCCATGGAGAGAGGGCCGGTATCCCTGGTCTCCACCGTCATGGGCGCTCGGCCCTTCTTTGTCTTTCTCTATGCTCTGGCCTTGAGCCGCACCTTTCCCGCCGTGCTGGACGAGCGCCTCAGCAGGGGAATATTGGCCCTAAAGATCGTGTCTATCGCCCTCATCGTCGGCGGTGTGGCGATTATCAATCTGGTGGGCTAGGGGCAACACGCAGGTTGCCCCCTACTCTTTTTATTGAGCCTGGACTGCATAGGGCTGCAGCTCGGCTGGCAGCTTGCTTAAATCGTCGGCAAGGGCTGGAGCGATGGCGGGCTGGCCGTTCCTGTTCATAACAGCCTGTCCCTTGTCGCCCAGTAGATATTTCATGAACGCGATCGCCAGATCGAGATTCTCGGTGTTAGTCGGTATTGTAACTCCGTATACAATGGGTGTACCGGTCACGGCTATCGTAGTTCCGGGCTCGGAGCCTGGAACATCTACAGTGGACTGGGCATAGAAGTCCTCGAATGCTATATCCGATAGGTCGATCTCCGGTGGAAACTCGACGTATTGCAGATTATGCTGCATGGCGACGGAGATATACTCGTAGGCATAGTCAATGTCACCGCTCTCAAGAAGGGCAACCAGTTCGACTGACTTGGGGCGTATGTTCTTTTCAGGACAATTGGCCACGAGGTTTTCGTACAGTCCTGGCTGGTTGTAGTATTCCTCCGCCAGTTGCCAGACGAGCAGTGTGCGGTAGCCGCAGGGATCGAGCAGATCGGAGTGTGCGTACTCTACCCCATCGCGTAGCAGGATTTCATACCAGTTATCGCTGGTTATTTCGTCGTCATACATGGATTTGTCGGTGTAGCATAGAACCATCTGGTTCTTGGCGAAAGCCACATACCAGTCGGCGTAATCCGGATACATCAACTCAGGAATTAGATAGTAGTCTGCCGAGGCGACTATTTCTGCGTTCAACCCCAGTTCGGTAACCTTGCGAATCGTGACGCCGCTGGAAGCCGACTCGCACTGCACATCGACACCGGGATACATCTCCTCGAACTCTGCTTCCATTTCGCTGAACGGTACAGCCAGGCTGCCGGCGTGGAGAACGGTGACGACGCCTTTGAGTTCACCAGGCTCTGTCTTCTCCCCAGCGCAGCCTGTTACCAGCGTTAGAATCAAGACCAACGCCAGGGCTGTTGACAGGATTGCAAGCCGTTTGCGTTTCATGCTGTTGGTTTCCCCCTTTTCTTATTTGCCCAAGTGAGTCTTGGCGATTAAAACACGTGTACAGCCGAAGCTTTGAAGGTTACATATGCTTCACCTCCTTCACGCAGGTCCATCTCCTCATATGAGTGCCTTGTCACCAGGCATACGAACTCGGGCGGGACGTTAATGCTGAGATAGACGGTTGAGCCTTTGCTGCTAACATGTGTTATCGTGCCCTTGAACGTATTGCGGGCGCTGGAAAGGAATGGCTGAGTCGAGAGCAGGATGTCCTCCGGCCGGACAGAGGCATGACGTTTTCCCCCCAGGTCTGTGATCACACATATCTTGGTGCCCTCGACATCGATGATGGCGTAGTCATCGTCACCCCGTTGAACATCCCCGAGGAAAATATTGCGAGTCATCGCAAATCGCGCCACAAATTCTGAATTCGGTTGGCGGAATACCTCTTCTGCCGTTCCTACCTGGAGTATGCGTCCGTCACCTATTACGGCAATCCTATCCCCCAGGGACACCGCCTCCTCGAAGTCGTGTGTTACGTGGATGGTGGTGAGGTGGAGCCGGTCGTGTATCTCACGAAGCTCCCGTTGCACTCCATCCCGGGTCTGCGGGTCCAGGGCGCTGAGGGGCTCATCGAATAACATCACATCCGGTTTAACGACCAGAGCGCGTGCAAGCGCTACCTTCTGCTTCTCGCCACCGCTCAGTGTATCGGGTTTACGTTTGAGCAGATGGGAGATTCCCAGAAGCTCTATCAACCACTGAGCCTCGGCTCTGGCTTCCCTCTTCGATCGTCCCCGCTGCCTCAACCCGAAAGTGATGTTGTCGATTACCGAGAGATGAGGGAAGAGAACATAGTCCTGGTATACGAAAGCGATTCCCCTTTTCTCGGGCTCCAGATTGGTCAACTCGACGTCATTCAGCCATATCCGACCGCTCTTGGCCGGGTAGAGTCCGGCGATGGTCTCCAGGAGAACAGTCTTACCTGCTCCTGTTGGGCCCAGGATGATGAAATATTCGCCCTCTCGCACTTCCAGAGTGGCGTCCCGAATGTTGAAGTCGCCCAAATCAACGCAGAGGTTCTTTATCTCGATCAAGACTTCTCTCCCCACTGGGCTATGTAACGCAAAACGATGAACACGATGATGGCGATCAGGATGACAAGGACAGCCACGGGTCGCGACCATTCGAGCCCGTAGGACTCGAACCTCTCGTAGACCAGGACTGGAGCTATCATAGGATGGTAGGCGAGGATAACCACCGCTCCAAACTCGCTTATCCCCCTGGCCCACATCAAGGCGCTGCCTGAAAGGATGCTTCTCCACGCCAGAGGTAGGGAAATCTCGAAGAATGTTTTCCTCTGGGATGCGCCCAGCGTCCTGGCGACGTTCTCCAGCCTGGGGTCGACACTTTTGAAGCCTTCTCTTGCTGAGTCCACTAAGAAGGGTATGCTGACGAACATCATGGCGATGATAATTCCTGCTACTGTTCCAACGAAGCCGATATTCAGGGCATGAAATGCCTTACCCAGGGGGGAATACCTGCCGAATGCGAATAGAAGGGCGATACCTGCTGCTGTATGGGGCACAACTATGGGCACGTCGATTATGGCTTCGACTAACTTCTTCCCCGGGAAGTTGCGGCGGGCGAGGACATAGGCTAGCGGGACTCCGAAGATTAGGCCTGCTATGGTAGAGATAAGCGCCGCATAGATTGTCAGCAGTATTACGTCCCTGACCTGTTTATCTAACAGGGTTTCCCACAGCACCCCGGGGTCAGAGGAAAATATCATCTTGAGGAGGGGATATGCGATAAAAAACAGAATTACAAGCCCCAGCAGTACGAAGACGAAGAAAAACCTGTGTTTGAATATGCGTGCCACGGTTAAGTTATACTCCTGTGATGGGTGAACGCGGGGCCGGTCTTCAGAGCGGGGCTAGTCCTATACTTTAGGAGTGTGGCTGGCTGGCGTGGCGCTGTGGGGGCACAAAATAAGGGCGCCCGTGCCAATTGAGCGCCCATGCATAGTCTGACGTATTCCATCGTTTTCTCCTTTCCAAACTCGGGAGGCACCGCCGTTTCCAACGATACCCTATCGCCTACCTGCCCTGCCCCGACTTATCGGGGTTTAGGCACAGTAGGTCGGAGAACGTATTGAATTCGTGGAGAATTATATCACAAGCCGCGGGTCGAACGCAAGCTCTAGGTCATCTCGAATTCCAGATAGAGGACGCGCTCGGTCGAGGGCGTGACCCTGGCGCGGTGGTCGATGCGCCAGCCCACCACCCAGAGGATGTGCTGCGGCGAGCAGACCAGGGGAACTCGATCCCGCCAGGGGCGGGGAATCCTGGCATCGACCATGAAGTCCTGAAGCTTCTTGGGGGACTCCATCCCCAGGGGCTGAAACCTCTCGCCGCGCCTTCGCCCCCGGACTGTGAGCTCCTGCCCGGCGACATCGAGGTCAAGGTGAGCCTTCAGCTCCTCCTCCTCATTCTCCGCTGGTCGATGATCGAGGATGCTGGTGCTCACCCGCCAGCCGCAGAACTCGGTCTCACCGGGAATATTGAGCCGGTGCTCGCCCTCCAAAGCAGGCAAGGGACAGGCGACGTCTCCCTTGGCTGTTATCAGGCCGTGGCCGTAGTCACCGTGAAAGGCCAGGCCGCGGGGCAGGGAGAGCCTTTTGCCCGCCGGCTTCGACATGGCCTCAAGCAGGCTCTCGATGTGAACAGACTCGACATCCTGCAGGTCGCCGAGTAGACGCTGGAGGGCTGAGCGGATGAGATGCCGCTTGAGGGCAGGGTGAAGGCTGGAGAATTCTGACCTGTCGATGGCAATCCCGTCAGGCCGTTCTCTCGCCGCCTGTCCCCAAAGATGGGCCACTTCCTCGTCGATGTAGGCTAGGTCAGCATCAGCGGCGCGGGCGGTGCGCAGTAATGCCTCTTCGATATCAGGGTTGTATTCTCGAAGCAAGGGGATGAGCTGGGAGCGGACCTGGTTGCGCAACTGATTGGGCCAGTAGTTGGAGGAATCGCTTCGGGGGGATAGCCCCCGAGCGGCGCAGTAGGCCTCGGTCTCCTCTCTCCTGACATCGAGGAGAGGCCGCGCTACTCTGAGGTGGGTTCCGTCGGGCAGGCTCCAGGTGCTCAACGGCTGCATACCGCGAAGCCCGGCAAGTCCGGTTCCGCGCACCAGGTGCATCAAGATGGTCTCGATCTGGTCATCCGCGGTATGCCCTACCGCTACCGTTCCCGTGCTCAAAGAAGCAGCAACCTGGGAGTAGAAGGCATATCTAACCTCCCGGGCTGCCTCCTCCAGGGAGAGGCGATGTTCTCGCTGATAAGCCTTTACGTCGCGCCTCTCGATGGTCGCCGCGATTCCCAGGTCGTGGGCAATCCGGGAGACGTACTCGGCATCGGCATCCGATTCAGCGCCGCGCAGCAGGTGATTCAGGTGAGCGACATGGAGCTTTATCCCCAAGGTACGTCTGAGGCCGGCCAGGATATGGAGCAGGCATACCGAGTCTGGCCCCCCGGAGACTCCTACTATCAGGGGCTCATTTACTGTGACCAGACCGTGCTCCTGAATGAACCGTAGAACCCTTTTTGGCAGAGGCTGCTGGCGTCTCATTTCACTTCTTCTTTCTCTGGACTCCTGCTTCCTGCTTCCGCAGGAACAAGCTCCGCAGGAGTGACAAGAGGCATAGCCGTCGCTATATCGATCCCCTTTCTGTCATTCCCGCGAAAGCGGGAATCCATCTCCCAACTGTCACGTAGTGCACAAAGTAGTTCGCATTCTGGTCTACGCCATCACATGATACAAGTTGGCTGCAGCAACGTAAACCGTTTAGGGCTCCCGTTTTAAGTGGCAGGTGTCGTTCAGCGAGACGAGCACCGTCCTCGAAGGGTTGAAGTCCAGAGTGCACATGGAGGCCAAATCGAGCCTCATCCTTCTGCACTGCGAAAGACCCAGTCCGAGTGCTTTGCAAATAATAGAAAGCATGGGGAAGAAGTGGGTGACCACAACCACCACCCCTTTTTCGTGCTCTTTACCTTTCGCTGCCATCGGCCGTTCTCTCTTCAGGATCTCCTGGATAGATGCCCAGGTCTGGTCTTGGAGCTCAGGCAGGGTGCAGCCTCCGGGCGGTCTCACCGAAGTGCAGTCTTCTATCCACCTGTCCAGGAAATCGCCGTACTGGATCCTCATCTCATCATATGTGAGGCCATCGACCTCTCCCGCATCCAGTTCCCTCAGCCCGTTGAGGGTTACCACCTCAACCTGGTGATGGCGGCCTATAGCGTAGGCCGTGTCTCGCGCTCTCTTCAGGGGGCTGGTATAGATAGCCTCCACCTTCTCGTTCTTGAGCGCTTGAGCAAGCGCTTCGGCCTGCCTTCTACCCGTTTCATTTAGCTCCCCGTCGCTGATTCCCTGTATCCGACCCAGCCTATTCCAGTCGGTTTCCCCGTGCCTCACCAAGACGATTCTCATCGCTTCTCCTCATTTTGATACCTGCGAGCCAGCTCCACTCGCTTGTAATATGGTGGATGGTCGTAGAACATGAGCTCTGCCAATCTACTGGGTTTGGGCTCTGCCAGATTCTGATCGGTGAGCTTTGTCAGCATGGTGGCGAATGCCTCCGCATTGCCGGTGGTGGCAAGAGCATAGTTGTCCGCGGCTACCTCCAGGCGTCGGCTATAGGCGTTAGCCAGAGGAGCGAGTGCTACGGCGAAAGCGGCCAGAACCAATGCAAGCAGGGGAAACGCTGCCACGTCGGAGATGCCGTCGAAATCCAATATGGGCACTGCCCAGTTGAGCGTGATGCTTATTAGGTAGAACCCAAGAAGCATCAGCGCTGACTGTGTCACGATAGTCTTGGCAATGTCCCTGTGACGTTGATGGCCCAGTTCGTGAGCCATGATCACCTCGATCTCCTCCGGGGCGTAGCGCTGGAGAAGGGTGTCGCTGATAGCGATGCGCCTGGTGCTGCCCCAGCCCATCAGCATAGCGTTGCCGGTGGATGTTTTGCTGCCAAGATTTATCTGGAAAACGTCCTTCACCTTGGTCTGGCAACGCTCTGCCAGGCCGAGCAGCCTCTGGCGGAGTTCGGGCTGAGCGAGCGGTTCCAGCTTAAAGAAAAGGGGCAGGATGATCACCGGTGCCAGCCTGGTCATGATCACGGTGACCAGTGTTACAAAGGCGAAAGCCATTAGCCACCAGGTCAGGGGGAAGGCCTGGAGGAATAGATAGATGACTACCACCAGACTTGTACCGAGCGCTAATCCTAAAATGACCTCCTTTGCCTCATCGGCCAGCCATGACCTCCAGCTCTGATGCGAGAGGCCGTAACGATGGGGCAGAACGAAGCCGCGATAAACACTGAGCGGTGCGGAGATGATGCCATAGCTTATCATCAGAATCAGAAAGTAGAGCACAACCCTCGCTGACTGGGGGAAGTCCAGGAGGTTTCTCAGCCCGGTGGAGAGCCCGCTGAGCAAAACGGTGAGCAGGAAGATAGCCCCCAGCGCCAGTTCAAGGAATAGGAGGCGCCTCATCTGTCTGGTGTATTTCCGCGCCTGTTCTCGTCTCTGTGGGTCTAGGGATTGCTGTGACATGTTTACAGGTCTAGCGGCGGGGAGTCCGTTTATTCTGCTGGGCCAGGATCAGTTTGGTGCGATGGACGGATTTGGGAGGATTGGCAAAGCTGAGTGCTGATGTTACCTGCTCCGGCCTGCCTGTCCCTTCGTTATCGCAACGCAATCGCATTCCCAGGGTGCACTCAGGTGGATTCCAATCAAGCAGCCAGAGGCTCTCGATTAGGCTCCGCAGATCATACTTGCGAATCTCTTTATCCCGGGCGTGCTGCCAGGGCAACGTATCCCTGGCCAGCAGAGAGCGCAAGGAGGCCTCTATTTCCTTTGGCCCTTTATCGGTGACTACACCAACCTCATATTCAGCGTAGAGCACCTGTGATTGCAGCGAAGGCAACCCCAGCCCCACCTCCACCACCTCCGAGATATCGATGCTTGGAGGCAACTGTTGCCCAATACTCTTGACAAAGAAGTGTGGTGAGACCCGATGCTCCAGGAAAATGTCCATAAGCTCCCCGCTACTGGTCACACCGACGGCCAGAGGCGCTGCCAGGGATATCCTGGGATGGGGGCTGAACCCCTGGGAATAGGCGAGTGGAATATCAGCCCGGCGTAGCGCCCGCTGCCACAGACGCATCAGGTCTAGATGCGAGATGTACTTTACCTCTTCACCCCGACTGAATGTCAGACGCAATCGCTGCATCTCTATTCCTTCGTGACCAGTATCTTACCGATCTTGACCCCTCTCATTTCGGTTACTACCAGCTTCAAGTTGTTGTATTTCAGTTGCTCTCCCTCCTTGGGTATGTGACCGAGCACACTCAAGACGAAGCCGGCTACCGTCTCATATTCCCCCTCAGGCAGCTCTAATGCTAGCTGCTCATTGGCATCATCGAGCCTCATCCCGCCATCGATCTGGAAGCTGTTCTCATCGATGGTCTCGAAGCTTTTTCTCACCCTGGCCAGCTCGTCTCCGAACTCCCCCACGATTTCCTCCAATAGCTGCTCCAGTGTGACCAAACCGGCGGTGCCGCCGAACTCGTCGACGATCATGGCTACCTGTCCGCCGGACTCCTGTAGCTCGGTGAAAAGCTCAGCGATGAGCTTGCTCTCAGGTACGAAGTATGCTGGGCGCGCCAGCTTATCAATGGGGCTATCTTGTTGGATAGTGCCTTTGGCCTGGGCCAAGAGCAGGTCTTTTATCCAAAGGATGCCGATCACTTTGTCAATGGTTTCCTCGTAGACGGGGAAGCGGGAGTGGGAATGCTGGGCATAGATGGCAAGGAACTCAGAGAGTTTGGTGCCTTTCTCCACCCAGTTGATATCAGGGCGGGGGGTCATTACCTCGTCAACCTGGCGGTCGCCGAAGCGAAACACCCTCTCCATCATCTCCGCCTCAGCTTCCACTAAAGTTCCCTCCTCCGCCCCCACAGAGAGGGCGGTGCGAATCTCGTCCTCGCTTACCAGTACCTGGTGTGCTGGGGAGGCCCCCACCAGCCGAGCCAGCTTGTCGGCTATCCAGACGAAGACCGTTGCTATAGGTAGCAGAACCCATATCAACAGCTTCATCGGCGTGGCGTAGAACAAGGCCAATCGTTCTCCATACCTGGTGGCCACGGTTTTGGGGAAGACCTCGCCAAAGATGAGCAGCATTATGGTTACCCCTGCCGTAGCTGCTATTACTGCCTGACCTTGACTAGCCAGCACCGATACCGCTACTACTGTCGCCAGAGCGGCAGCAGCGGTGTTTACCAGGTTATTGCCCACGAGGATGGTTGTTAGTAAGTGCTCAGGCTTCTCTGTCAGCGTAGCTACCTCTTTGGCAGCACCGCCCTCTGTGTCCGCCAGGTGTCTCAGGCGCAATTTCTGTAAGGAGACGAAGGCTACTTCCGAACTAGAGAAAAAGCCGGAGAGCAGCAGGCAGAAAAAAAACAGCACCAGGTATAATACATCGATGTCGCTCATGGTCTTAACCCCCTTGCCCTAGCGTTCAGCTTTGGCAACCTTCTAAGTTCTACGTTCTAGGTTAACTTACAACCTAGAACCTAGAACTTAGAACCTAGAACCTAGAGAACTCAAAGCTGAAGGCTGAACGCTTATATCAATTCTCCCCATACGCCGCCCTCCTTATGGGCGACCAGATTCGTCGGCAGCAACTTGTTGGCTAATTGCTCCTGGCTGGGGAGGAATACCCTGAGATAGTTATCAGTGAGCCCGAACCAGATTCCGTCCTTTTTCCCCTCCCACAACACGTCCATTTTTCGGCCCAAAAAACGTTCCCGGAAGCGCCGGCTGCTTATGTTGGCTAGGTCGAGCATGAGATGGATGCGTCGCTTCTTCTCGCCGTCTTCTACCGTGTTTGCCATCCGTGCCGCCCTGGTGCCAGGTCGTGGTGAGTAGGGGAATATATGCAGGCCGGCGAAGCCTGTACGCTCGCAGAAACGGTAGCTCTCGTTGAATTCTCCCTCGCACTCGCCGGGGAAGCCAACCATGATGTCAGTGGTCAAGGCCAGGTTAGGTATCGCCTCTCGGGCCAGCGATACTGCCTGTCGATACCCAGCGGTGGAATAAGCGCGGCTCATTCGTTCAAGCACAGAGTCACTGCCGCTCTGTAGTGGGAGGTGGATATGGGGGCAAAGGCGACTATCTTCCCACAGCCGCAGGAGGTCAGGAGTTAGATCGGAGGGCTCGAGCGAAGAGAGCCGCAATCGCTGAACATCGCTTTCCTCGAGGATGCGCCTAATCAACCCTGGGAGGCCTTCACCTGGCCCGTAGCGCCCGATCCTGGTACCCGTCAGGATCACTTCTTTGTAGCCCTCAGCCACCCTGGCCTTTACCTCGGCGACAACCTCTTCCTGTGGCGGGCTCCTCTCTGGGCCCCGAACTCGGGGCACGATGCAGAACGAGCATGGCTGGCTGCAACCTTCCTGTATCTTGACCAGGGCGCGGGTGCGCAGTGTCGGGCTCTGTGCCCGTAATCGTCCAGTCGCTGTCGCTGGTTGGAATTCCCCCTCCCCTGGAGGGAGGTGGTTAGGGGGAGGGGGAAAGTCTCTATAGGGAAGCTCACCCATCCCCTCTCCCTTCGAGGGAGAGGGTTGGTGAACGCTTACCTCGGATGTGCCCCACGTCCTGGGCGCTCTATGGCCATTGGATTTGTCCTCGATTATCTCTACCATTCTCTGCTTATCACGGTTGCCTATTATCAGTCCAACACCCTCGATGCTGCCGAGGTCTGCTGGCACCCGCTCTGCATAGCAGCCCGTAACCACGATGAGAGCGTCAGGATTGCGCCGGTGCGCCACCCGCAACAGCTTGCGGCACTTGTGGTCGGCGATGTGGGTTACGGTGCAGGTGTTCAGCAGGCAAATGTCAGCAGCTTGGTCAGGAGCAACAACCTGGTAGCCGGCCTCGAGGAACTTGCGAGCTAAGGAATCCGTCTCCGCCTGATTGAGCTTGCAGCCCACAGTCTGGAGAGCTATTGTCCCCAGACTGGACCCCTCCTCCTCAACTGTCAACTTCATTCCCTCCGGGCAATCCCTGCCCTTGGGTTAGATTATATGTTGCCCCGTGCAGCCAAGTCAAGCTCAGCCCATAGCGAGCAGCAGACACCTATCCCAAAGAAAAAGGAGCTGGACATCTTCGTCCAGCTCCTTCCTTCTGATAGGGCTTGTATTACGCCTTTTTGCCCTCGATAACCCCCTTCGGCTTGATTTTGATCTGCTTGGGCTTGGACTCCTCAGCCTTGGGGATGGTCAGGGTCAGCACCCCGTTCTCGAAGCTTGCTTCCGCCTTACCTGTTTGCAGCGAGCTGGGGAGCAAGATGCTGCGGCTGAACGCTCCATAGCTTCTCTCCCGGCGGAAGTAGTTCTCCTTCTTGACCTCCTCCTCTGTCTTGGTCTCCCCCTTTATAGTCAGGGTATCACCGGTTATGGTGACGTCTACCTGTTCGGGCTTGACGCCGGGCACGGTTGCCTTCACCACCACTTCCTCATCGGTCTGGTACATGTCGACGGGCGTCTCTGCCCCCTCGCCGAAGAGGCCGGTGAAACGCGCCGGCCTGACGAAGCTGTCGTCGAACAAGCGGTCCATTGCCTGCCTCAGGGTGACCATATCCGAGAAGGGTTGCCACCTTATGAGGTTCATGTTGACACCTCCTTTCCACTTCCAATCTTTCCTACCGTCAGTGTAACATAATTGACACGCTGTTGTCAAGATAGTTGCCAAAGTTCTTTTAGAAGCGGGCAGAATTCAATTATGACATTTTTGGTTATTGACAAAATCGTTGTCAAGAGTTATAATGTGCCGTAGGAGGTTCAGGAGATGGCGGGCAAGGATTATTACGCCATTCTTGGTGTAAGCAAGAAAGCCACTGCCAAAGAGATAAAGCAGGCTTATCGAAAGCTGGCCCGGAAGCATCATCCGGATGTTAACCCCGGTGACAAGTCAGCCGAGGCCAGGTTTAAGGAGATAAACGAGGCCCATGAGGTGCTGTCCGACCCCGAGAAGCGCAAGAAGTATGACCAGTATGGCGAGAACTGGCAATACGCTGACCAGTTTGCCAAGGCTGGGCGGCGGCAACCTTCCGGGGACTTTTCCACGGGAGGCACTACATTCGACTTCGGCGATATCGGTGGCGAAGGGTTCGGCTCCATCTTTGATTCGATTCTGAGCGGTTTTGGGGGTAGGAGAGCACGTCGTCCTCAGCGCGGTCGGGATTTAGAGTATCCTGTTGAGGTGTCTTTGGAGGAGGCATATCGGGGAGCAACGCGGATGCTCGAGACTCAAGTGGAAGAGATGTGCCCAAGCTGCAGGGGGGAGGGTTGTCCCAACTGCGGCGGCTCAGGGAGGGTGATGCGGCCGAAGCGTCTCGAGGTCAAGATCCCGCCTGGCGTCAAGGAGGGCTCCAGGGTAAGGATAGCGGGCAAGGGCCGTCCGGGATACAGTGGAGGCGCGGCAGGCGATCTCTACCTGCTGGTCTCCGTCAAGGCTGACAAACGTTTCCGGAGGGTGGGGGATGATCTCCATGTAGAGGTGCCCATATCTCTGCTCGATGCCATTCTCGGCGGCGAGGTCCAGGTACCCACCATCGCGGGGAAGAAGCTAGCTCTCAAAATCCCCCCCGAGACCCAGAACGGCAAAGTCTTTCGATTGGCCAAGCAAGGGATGCCTCACCTTGGCGGCAATGCTAAGGGCGACCTATTAGTCGGAGTCCAGGTTGTCCTGCCCACCAAGTTGTCTGAGCGCGAAAAGGAGCTTTTCCGAGAGTTGAAAGCGATTCGTGCTTGAAAACGCTTCTAAGTGCGGCAATTTATGGAGGTGAAGAACGATGGAGTTCGAGGATTCTGAGCCTCGTTACGTGATAAGCGTGGCAGCTAGGATGATCGGCGTGCATGCGCAAACCCTGAGGTATTACGAGCGAGCAGGCATGGTTGAGCCCTATCGCTCTGCCGGTAATCGCAGGCTCTACTCGACGGAAGACATTGAGCGGCTGCGTCGCATAAAGACCTTGATCAATGACCTCGGGGTCAATTTGGCTGGTGTTGAGGTTATCATAGGGATGGTCGAGCGCATGGCTGAGATGGAAAGGCAAATGCAGAGGCTGGAGTCGGAGATAAGGCGCCTTACCCAGGCACGACCATAGCCAGAACCTAGCTTCATGAATAGACAGATAATGGCAAAAAAGGAGTTTGGCCATGATGAATCCGCCTAAATTCACGGAACAGGCACAAGAGGTGCTCGCCGCCTCTCAAGAGCTGGTCCGGCGCTACCATCATAGCCAGTGGGACGTGGAGCACATCCTTCTGGCACTGCTCATGCAGGAGGGCGGCGTAACTGCTGA
>CAZCXP010000046.1:0-16484 GCA_964502665.1 uncultured Dehalococcoidia bacterium
AGGGCCGTGTGCTTCACGGAATCGAAGATGGAGTCCATGGAGTCCTCAATAGGCAGCACGAAACAGGCGGAAAGCTGCCCCAGCTCGCGGCCGGCGTTCATCAGCGTCGGCGAGTTGGGCAGGAACTCGAGATTCGCCATTGCCTGGTAGAACTCCTCCTCCCTGGCCTCGATGTCGGCCTTCGGGTTGTAGAGGGAATCCGCTGAGGCGATGTGATGGGCCACGCGGCGGAACATGTCTTCAGCGCCCTCGATCACCTGACCCTTGTCGTTCTTGACCAGGTACCTTCTCTCCAGGACTGCCCTGGCATTAGGCGATATTTCGGCCCTGGACTTCTCCGTTCTCTTGATTCTGACCTTGGTTTTAGGAGTCGGTGGGCGCTCCTCTTTCTCCACAAGCGGGAGAAACGCTTCGGGGCCCCTCTCGGCAAGGATACTCCTGGCAATAGACCTGATCTCTGTCTCCTGAACAGGCCTTCTTATCTCGGGGGCGAGGTGCTCCCAGCCAGGGAAAGTGGGTACGCGGTCCAGGCGCTCCATAACCTGATCGGCGAGTCCCTCGATCATCTCCCTGTCCGAGATGCCCATGGACTCGGCAGAAGCGAAGATGGCACGAGCAACCCTGTTGCGCAATGAGCGCTCGACCTTGCTGCTCTTTCCATGATTACCGCTACTCATAGCTCTCACCTTGTCATTGATATCACTTTGGCTGATAACTATCGGCGTCCAGAGGAGCGAGCTCTCTCTTTCCTGCCTAAAGAATTGAGTTCCTCCTTGGGAATGAGCGGCAACTGGCTTGAAGGATAGCTGCTGGCGACGAGGGTATCGACCTCCTGCTTGAGGCTGGTGATGTCGGCGAAATCGCGGTAGACGCTGGCGAAGCGAATATAGGCAATTTGGTCCAGCTCCTTCAGCCTGTCCATCACTATCTCACCCACCACTGAGCTTGAAACCTCCGCCCTGCCCAATTGGAGAAGCTCGGTCTCGATGTCATCCACCAGCTTCTCCACCGTTCCAGTGGGAAGGGGGCGCTTCTCACAGGCCTTGCGGATACCGGTGGCCAGCTTCTCATGGTTGAACTCCTCGCGGCGCATGTCCTTCTTGATGATAACCAGGTTGCCGGTTTGTATCCTCTCGTGGGTAGTGAACCTGAATCCACAGTCGAGGCACTCACGGCGGCGGCGGACGCTGTCATCGATGGTACGGGAGTCGGTTACCTTGGAATCTTCATGACCGCAGTGAGGACACTTCATCAGCGAAACCTTCTCAATCAATATATTGTGGCGGAAGCATAGATTACCACAATATATTGATGTTGTCAATAGCATGTACCGACCCGGTACCGGACGTTGACACTTCTGCCAGAGTATGTTAGTTATTGTCAGGAAAAGGCAGCGGGTCTGGTATGATGGGAGGAGATCTGCCCAATGTGGACGGCATTATACTAAGCGCGTTGACACCCTTTGGAGGCTGCGATGAGCGAGCAACCGGAAACAGAGACCATGCTGGGGCCATTTCGGGTCCTGGATTTGACCGATGACAAAGGCTTCTATTGTGGAAAGGTTCTGGGTGACCTCGGGGCTGACGTAATCAAGATCGAACCGCCCGGCGGAGACCCTTCCCGAGACACTGGCCCTTTCTACAAGGATATCCCGCACCGGGAGAAGAGCCTCTACTGGTGGGCCTACAATACAAGCAAGAGAGGCATAACCTTAAACATTGAAACCGCCGACGGAAAAGATATATTCCGAACACTGGTCAAGACCGCCGACGTTGTCGTAGAGTCCTTCCCACCGGGATATATGGATGGCCTGGGTCTGGGGTATCCAGCGCTCAGCGGAACAAATCCGGGGATTGTTATGACCTCTATCACTCCTTTCGGGCAGACAGGCCCCTACAGGGATTACAAGGCTCCTGACATCGTCGGTTGCTGTCTGGGGGGCCAGACATATACCGTTGGCGATGGAGACCGACCTCCATGTCGGATTAGCTTCCCCCAAGCCTACCTGCTCGCCAGCGTTCATGCTGCCGGGGGCACACTGGCGGCTCTTCGCTACCGAGGGCTCTCAGGGGAGGGACAGTATGTGGATGTCTCGATGCAGGAAGCTGTGGTGTGGACCCTGCAGGGGGTGGTCCAGTACTGGGAATTGCTCAGGCACAATATGACTAGGAGCGGAATTAGTCGCAGCTATTACATAGGTCCACGGTACCCCACCAGGGTGATGAGATATGGCTATCCCTGCAAGGACGGACACGTTGCCTTTATGGTAGCAGGTGGCCTTCTGGCGGCGATCTCTATGCCTGCAATGGTAGAATGGATGGCCGAGGAGGGAACGCCACTGGGGGTTTTTGAGCCGATGAAGGATTGGGGGTATGATGAGTGGCTTGTGCGTGACGTTATCTCCATGTCGCAGGAAGAGGTCGATGCTGAAGATAATGCTTTGGCGAGGTTCTTCTCAAACAAGACCAGAGCGGAACTCTATGAACAGGCGCTAAAGAGGCGCATCATTCTCTACCCGGTTAACACTACCCAGGACCTGGCTGAGGATGTCCAGCTTAAGGCAAGGGAGTTCTACACAGCGGTGGAACACCCTGAAACGGGCGAGACAGTTAGCTATTTGGGCGCTCCCTACAACATGACGGAAACCCCCTGGAGCATATCGAGGCGTGCTCCGCTAATCGGAGAGCATAACGAAGAGATCTACCACGGGGAGCTGGGCTTCTCCACAGCGGAGATGCGCCTGCTCAAGGAAGCTGGAGTTATCTAATTTCAACGAATTCGAGACTGGCGGTGACACATGGAAAAAAGACGCGCCCTTGAAGGAGTAAAGATCGTCGATTTCGGCTGGACGGTGACAGCCCCTGCCTCCGCTAAATTCGCGGCTAACCTGGGGGCAGAGGTGATCCGTATCGAATCCAACACCAGGCCTGATATCCTCAGATTTGCTCCACCCGCTAAAGACGGCGAGCTCGGCATGAACCGCAGCGCTATGTTTACCCTTTACAATGATAGCAAGCTCGGCATCACCCTCAACCTGAGAATGCCCCAGGCAAGGCAGGTCGCCAGGAGGATGATCTACGACTGGGCCGATGTGGCTATCGATGCCATGGTGCCGGGGGTTATGGAGAGGTGGGGTCTGGACTATGAGTCCCTGAGGACGGAGAAACCAGACCTTATCCACATCTCTACCACTATGCAGGGGCAGACCGGCCCGTACAGCAGAATGCCAGGGCACGGCCAGGTGCTGGCACAACTGGCAGGCTTCAGCTATGTTACCGGCTGGCCAGATAGAGAGCCTGCGGTACCGGGCAATGCCTACACTGACTTCATTGCTTTCCCCCACGTCTTGGCCGCCCTCATCGCAGCGATCATCTACCGAGATAGGACTGGCAGAGGGCAGTATATAGACGTCTCCCAGCTGGAATGCAGCGTTCAATTCCTGGCGCCACCGATCATGGATTACATGATAAACAAACAAATAATGGTGCGCATGGGCAACCGCTCCACTCACGCTGCACCACATGCCGTGTACCGCTGCCGAGGTGAGGACAGATGGTGTGCCATCGCTGTATCCACGGACGAGGAGTGGAGAAGCTTTTGCAAGGTGATCGGCAATCCAAAATGGACCCAGGATCCCAAGTTTGCCACGTTCAGGGGCAGGAAGCAAAACGAGGATGAGCTAAACGCACTGGTAGAGGAATGGACGGTGGACCACCCGCCGCAGGAGGTAATGAGCCTCATGCAGGCGGCAAAGGTGCCCGCAGGCGTGGCAGCCAGCGGCGAAGACCTGGCAGCAGACCCTCAGCTAAAGCACCGGGGCACCCACGTCGTCCTCGAACATCCCGAGATCGGCCCCCACATCTACCAGCCTCCGCCCTATCGGCTGTCGAAGACGCCTCCTGACCTCACCATGCCGGCTCCGTGTATCGGTCAGCACAATGAGCATATCTTAAGGGACGTGTTGCGGATGTCTGATGAGGAGGTCGCTGACTTGATCGCAGCAGGCGGCCTTGAGTAGGTTAATTTCACAGCTATATTGCCAGTGTTTATCCCTTTATTCCTCGATCTTGATCTCGAACCGGCAGCAAATGTCATCGGGGCCTTCCCGAGGAGGCAGCTTCAGAGGCGTTACCTTTATCTTGGGATTATTGAAGTACTTCTCCATCACCTGCTTCTCCAGCACATGACAGAAGTATTGGATCCTTTCCGGTGCGGCCCTCTCGAAGAATTCGAGCGGTGCGCATTTGGTGGTGGTGGTTATCACGTGGTTCTCGCTCTTGATATCAAGCTCCCCAGCGAAAAGCTCTGAGCCAACATGGCTATCTGGAGCTAACTGTACAACCTTCAGGGCATCGAGGACAGTTTTTGGCTCGACATTTCCAATCTTGGCGAACTTGGGGACTACTTTCTCACCTACTGTCAGCCAGACGTCCAGATTGCAACTGTCCGCCGCCTCCATACCAAACCTATCCATGACCGCCTGGTACCAGATGGCAGATAGGCGCATATATGCCTTTTGCCATGAGTGCATCAGCTTGATGAGGAAATCCTTGGAGAAATCCTCGAACTTCAGATCGTGCTTGTATGGACCACTGTAGTCTGTTAGCTCTGGCATCTTAGACCTCCGTTCTATTTATGTCAAGTCCCGTTGTAGCGTCTAAGCCTAACGCTAAGGTTCGCTCAGGTGGCAGCGATCTCCATCTATAGCTCCATCTCCTTCAGGTCAGGTGCGATAGCGAGCTTGGGCTCGGTTAGCGCCTGTACCTCTTCCGCTGTCCAACCGGGGGCCATCTCCTTCAGTAAGAGCCCCTCGGGCGTAACCTCGACCACAGCCAGGTCGGTTACGACCAGGTCTACACACTCCTTGCGGGTGAGGGGATAGGTGCATTCCTTGACTATCCGGGGCTTACCATCCCTGGTATTGTGTTCCATGATGACGATCACCCTTTTCGACCCGAAGGCCAGATCCATGGCGCCACCTATGGTGCCGCCAAGGTCGCCCCCGGAGCTCCAGTTTGCCAGGTCTCCCCTTTCCGAGACCTGCAGCGCCCCGAGAATCGTGATCATGCGACCACTCCTTATCATGACGAAAGAGGTCACCACATCAAAGCAGGCCATGCCGGGCGCTGGGACCCAAAACCTTCCGATCGCATCGTGATAGTGAAAATCCGCGTTGTCCCTCTCATCAGCTGGGACTAGAGGGCCATAACCAATGGCGCCGTTCTCGGTTTGGAAGGTGACGCCCTCTTCCGCATAGGCAGCACAAAGATTCGGTATACCAAATCCCAGGTTGACATAGTCGCCGCTCTTCAGTTCCATTGCCGCCCTCTTGGCAATGGCTTCTCTATCAAGTCGCTGTTTCATTTCATAGCCTCCCTTTGGTCGAGTTCCCGATCGCTGCCTACCCGAACATCAGCTTCCGGGCGGGCTCGATTCCGTGCAGTTCGTCTATTAGTTCCCTCAGTCTCGGGCCAGTGGCCAACCCGTCTTCAGGGATCTCCACGACGCGGTCTACAAATATCCCCGCGGTTATGACGTGCTCAGCGTCGATCTCACCCACCTCCACCACCTCATTCACCTCAGCAATGGTGAAATCAGCCGCCATCGCCATCACCGGGCCGTCTCCTCGGAAAACCCCTTTATATACTAGATTGCCCAGCCTGTCTGCCTTGTGGGCTGAGAGGAAGGCATAATCGAGCCTTATCGGCTTTTCCAGGATGTACTCCTTGCCATCGATAACCCGCTTTTCCTTTCCTTCTTCCACAACGGTCCCCACGCCAACCGGGTTATAGATACCACCGAGGCGGGCGGCACCGGCATGGAGCCTCATGGAGAGGGTCCCAATGGTGGTCTGCTCCACCTCCAGTCCCTTTTCCAGGTACTCCTGCACAAATGACGTGCCGCCCAGATGCCGGATACCCACCACAGGGGTAATCAGCTTCTTCATCTGGGGAAGCAGGACGGCGGGCATGACGGCCTTGTCCTCGCTGAAGATCATGGGTATGAAGCAGTGAGTAACTACGGTGAGGTCCTTCACACCCTTCCTCTTGAGAGCAGCAATCAAGTTCTGAGCAGTGGCAGCGATCGCCCAGGAATCCATGCCGATACAGGCACCGTCAGGGATGTCGGCGACCGCTTCGTCGAAACTGGCACACAGCTTGTTTACCATGCTACCTCCGTTCTGTAAGAGTTGGATGACTGCATGACTTGGTCGGCAATCGCATCACCTCCGATATTCTACCGCGATATGCAAACTGGCGCAAGAAACATGCCAACGGGGCACTGAATGGCGCAGTCCTTCCCGAGCACCCTGCCGATCAAGCTCAATCCAAGCCACCCCGCCATCACCGTCCTGTAGCAGCGGTGAGCGCCTTCATGGATTATGGACATGCCGATGAGAAAGGAGAGAAGCAGCAAGGCCGATTGGGCGATGAGAAGCGTCAAGCTGTGGTTCTTGGTTTCCATTTCGTCTATTCCGTATAAGCGCGAGGCCAAATGCGCCTAGGTGGGCTCTGCCAAGTGCCGAGCATTTCTCTGAGTGAAGTATCCGCAGCGTACTATGCTGAGCACAGGGCAGCGCATTGAGCAGCGGAAGTACAACCATTGACGCCGATGATAAGCGCCAGTAGCAGCAATGGTATTAAGTAAATCGCGAACCTTCTCATCCCGCCTCCTAGCTTACTGGTTGCCGTGCTCCAAATCCGACTGGCTGTGCTTGGCCATCCCAGTAAAGTCATCTGATCTTGGGTTTCGAATGCTGGTCGCACAATGGTGTCAGCAAGCTCTCTCTACCGAGCCCTATGCCTTCCGTCTTTCCCCAGTCACCCTGCGCTGTCCCTTCCGTCTATCCGCCAGCACCCTGCGCTGTCCCTCCCGTCTTTCTCTCAAGCGTCTTCGCTCTGTCGCTGTGGGTGCCTGCATCACTCTGCGCTCACCCTTGCGTCTTTCCCCAGTCACTCTGCGCTGTCTCACACGGCTTTCTTCCATTTTCGCCTCCTCACTCTCTGTTGGCTCTCCGGTCTTCTCCCTCCGGTTCCGCGACGTAGCAGCGGATGTTGTCTACAAAGCGACCCGAGCGGGTGTGGTCTAGCCCAGCAGTGCCCATACCAGTTGCGATATTCTACTGCGATACGTATACTACCTCAAGAAGTCTATGTCAAGTCACTGCTGAAAGCGGGGCTTTCGCAGGGAGGTGAACACATGGAGAATCGTAGAGCACTGTTGTTCGTCGGGATAGCAACTCTGGCTATGCTGGCAGGGGTAGTGTGCCTGCTCATAGCTATGACGACAGCTCTAGTCGACAGGGTGTTGCTAGCCCTGGCTACTACATACATCCAAATAGGAATCGCGGGTTTCCTCTTCGCTATCTGGTTCGCCATGCTGGCACTCTTTGTCCAGCTTAGAGACCAAGGCATCAAGACCAGGTAGGGAACTGACAGAGGACACGTAATCCATTGGCCGGATTGGGAAGGTCAAACAATAGACAAGGAATCCGTCGTGTGTATTGGAGTGTTCGGCAGACCAGATGGCGGCATGTTTACCACGGAGTACGTGAATCAAACCAGTCAAGCATACGGCTCCGCAGTCAGAACCTAGGGCTTTGCTTTACGCTGGGGCCCATTCCGCGGGCGGGCAAGATATCGCGCTTTCGGGTCAAAGAGGCCAGGTCTCAGAAAAACACAATCCCCACAGGTGCTGCGATGATTGTGGCACAGAGGATGGTGCCTATCAGGATTAATGCCCCAACCACCACACCCTCCGGTGCTGCTTCTGTAGCGGCCAGAGCTGGCGCTACAATTGTTGGAAGGAACGCAAAGAGTACCAGGGCAGCCAGTCCAAGAAAGCTTCGATCCAGGTCAGCGAGGCAACCCAACACCCTCTTCCTCAACGCCTGCCTCTTATACTCCAGTCGAACCAGCAATTCCAGCATGGCAGCCTCTCACATGTGTGTGTCGGTAGTATAGCATCACGCTGACTGGTGTCAATGGTTGTCGGCGTTTATCACACTATCGTTATCTTAACTAATCCTCCAAATCCTGGGGTAGCACCCGAGAATACCTCTTCGGCTTAGAGCATCTAAGTGCCAGCGGGAAGATTGTGTCGGCTGGGAGATGCAGACAGGTGCCGACGCTAGGATTCTCCCTGTTGCTGCCTCGCAATGTCCCCCACATTCTCCGCTATGCGAAATCCGACAACCACTACCTCCAGCATAACCCTCGCGACAACTATGCATAGCAGAAGCCACAACGGGGACAACACTAGCAGCACGCCACCAGCAACGGCTGATTCACTGAACGCGCCCACTATTCCAACAATCGCGATTGCGGCAGCGAGGAAGATAGCCAATCCATATAGGACCTTGATTATCCTCGTAGTGATGAAGTTCGTAAACGAAAAATCGAAAAGCTGACCGAAGAATCCTCCTTTTTGTTGCATTCTTCCTCCTTGTATCCTTTCGCTCTGGTCTGATGCCCTAGACTAACATCACAGGAAGCAGGGGTCAACCTGCCTCAACCTACCTTTACCTACCACATTCTCTCTTGCTTGCATCGCACGTCTCTCGCAAGATTGTGTCAGTTGGGGATTGTGAAGAGCGGTGGTTCGCCTTTCGGTAAAGCTAGCGCTTAGCCTCGCTCGCGGCGAAGTGGTATCCAGTCGAAGAGCCGCCCCAGCTCGCCCCGCTCCCATAAAACCACCAGCGGGGCGGCGATGAAAATGGAGCTGTAGGTGCCCGCGATGATGCCGATGGTCAGCGCCAGGACGAAGTTGTGGATGGTCGCTCCGCCGAGGAGCAACAGGGCAAGAAGGACCAAAAATGTGGTAAGGCTGGTGTTAAGCGATCTCCCCAGGGTCTCAGTGAGGCTGCCATTGACGACTGACGCGAAATCGGTGCCGATGTCCCGTCTCCTGTTCTCTCGAATGCGGTCGAATACCACTATGGTATCGTTCACGCTGTAGCCGATGACGGTCACCAATGCGATGATGAACATGGAGTCAACTTGCAAACTGAACAGAGAGAAGACTCCCAGGACTATCAGCGCGTCGTGCACCAGGGCCACGATGGCGCACGCTCCATAGCTGATAGGATGGACCAGCTTGCGGAAGGCCCACGTGATATAGAGCAGAATTCCCGCTGCTGCCGCGATCACGGCATAGGTGGTATACTTGACACGCTCGCTGGCAACCTCAGGAGAGATTGAATAGATGTCGAGGGAGTCCAGCAGTCCAAACTCCTCCTCCAGGGCTTGCTTAATCTCAGCCTCTTCACCGGTATCTATTGTCTCAGTTCTTATCAGGAAGGAATCGAGGGTTTTGGGCTCGATATTGGCCCAGGAGTATCCCAAATCGTCCAGGCTATCGCTCAAGTCGATTTGATCTACCGTTTTCCCGAATATAAGAACGAGTGTAACATTTCCCGCCGGGCTGGTAGTATTTCCCACCACGGTGGTAGCATTCCCCTCAGCCCCGAAATCGGCTATCCTGATCGTTGTGTCAAACCTTGCCTGCAGGTCCTCAGCCAGCTGATCTTTTTCCTTCCCTCTTTGCTGGGGGTCCAGTGGTAGTTCCAAGTCGAGGAGAAGGGCGTCTTTGGCGCTGTGCTGGATGGCGGCGTTGGGGTAGCCAAGGGAGGTCAACTCATCTCTCAGAGCTCCTTCCCCCACCGCATCCTCGAAGACCAGGGTCATGGTGGTGCCGCTGCTGAACTCGATGCCCAGATTAAGCCCGGATACTATCAGAGAGATGATGCCGACGAAGATCACCAGCCCTGATGCCAGGAAGAACCATTTTCTTCTGCTTACAAAGTCAAACACCTATTCCTGCTCCTTGTGAAGCGATGTCTGCTCAAGACTCGCCATGCCGAATAACGAGAGGCGGCCTGCTAGGCGGGTGCCCATAAATAGACGCAGAAATGTCCTGGTGACGAATATGGCAGTGAACATGCTCAGCGCCACGCCTATGGCCAGTGTAAGGGCAAATCCCATTACCTTGGGCTCTGCCAGGGCTCTCCCCATCAGCCAGAGGATGAGGCATGTGATCAGGGTGGATATGTTGCTGTCGCGGATGGCAACCCAGGCGCGATTGAAGCCAGCCTCGATGGCTCCACCAAGCGTTCGCCCCGCTCTCAGTTCCTCCTTCATGCGCTCGAAGATGAGCACATTGGCGTCAACCGCCATGCCGACGGAGAGAATGAAGGCGGCGATGCCGGCAAGGGTGAGTGTGACCGGTATGAGTTTGAACGCTGCCAGCACCAGTATGCCGTAGATCAGTAAGGCGGCGCCGGCCAGCACGCCTGGCAGGCGGTAGTAGAGCACGATAAAAGCCAGAACCAGAACGAGTCCGACTGCTCCGGCGATAAGGCTTTTCCTTATCGAATCTGAGCCCAGGGTGGGGTCGATATCCTCCCGAATAATGGGCCCTTCAAGAGGAACGGGCAAAGCGCCCGCGTTGAGCAAGGTCGACAGTCTGCGCGCTTCGTCGAGGCTCCCGATGTTTTCGATGACCCCGCTCCCCCCCGGGATTTGTGATCTGACTATAGGGCTGGAGACGTATGCATCGTCGAGGAAGATGCCCAGGGGCCTGCCAACCAGCCGACCCGTTATCTCCGCGAACAGGTCCGCCCCCTCGCTGGTGAGCTCGAAGTGAACCTCGGGCTCGCCGGTTATCCGGCCGAACTCCACCCGGGTATTCCTCTTAAGGTATCCCCCAGTCAAATGAACCTCTTGACCTTTGCTGGTTAGGGCCGTAGCCGGAATCCATTCTATCACGCCCTGCTCAGTGAGAGACTCGTAACTGGTGAAGAGCCCTTGAGCCGATAACTGTTCAACCAGTTGCCAGCTCTCGGTAGTCAACTCTCTGAAATCGAGCTCCGCTGTCTGGCCGATGAGGCTGACCGCTGCCTCGATGTCACGGAGGCCGGGGAGTTGCACGGATATGCGGTCACGGCCCTGCTTCTGGATAACCGGCTCGGAAACGCCATAGGCGTTGACTCTGAGCTCAATGATGTCCATTGCGCCTTTTACAGCGTCGGCAACAGTCTCGTTGCCGATCTCCGACAAATCAGCTTTGTAGACAAGGTGAGTGCCGCCGCTGAGGTCCAGACCGAGGCTCATCCCCAAAGAATTGTTGCCCTGTCCTCTGTCGCCCAAGCCAGGCACGTGGTAATCCCTAGCTAGCACCGCGGACAGGGCGAGGCCAAACAGGACAGCGATAATGGCAAGTCTAATGGCATTCCCGCGATTCACTACTCTCTCCCCAATCGCTTTGTCACGAAGTTGAGTGCTTCCTCAGCGGTACTGATCTCCCCCGCGGCCTGTGCCTCCCGCACTGCCTCCAGCAACTCGCCGATCTGTGGACCTGGGGCCAGTCCAAGCTTATCAATCAGGGTGTGACCATCTATGAACTTGGGTGGCACGACCGTAGCTTGTTCCTGGAACCATTTGGAAAGGACGTACTGCGTCGTCTCTGCATGCCTGTGCCACTCATCGAGGTCGAGCGTAGGCCCGCGAGTTGCAAGGTGGTCGGCAAGGGCGAGGAACAGAGTATCGATCCCTACCTCTGCGGTGTCTCGGAAGTACCTGTAGATTGCACGGCGCGATGGCATCTCCTGAGCCACCAGATATCCAGGCCTCATATGGTGTTCGATCATTAGCTGCACCATCTTTGTCTCACGGTTACTGAATCTCAAACGCTCCATGAGTCCAACCACCATGGCCGCCCCCAGCTGGGCATGACCCAAGAAACGCATCCGTCCATTTTGCTCTATCGTTTTGGTCGCTGGCTTGCCGATATCGTGGAGCAGGCCTGCCAGCTTCAAGAGTGACCCTCTGGTTGGCCCGGCGCCGACCTGCCGAGCGAAGTGCCGAGCAATGTCTGGTGACCAGGGGACTAAAGTCAGAAGCTCGTCTTCCTTCTCGCCGCTCTCCTGGCGGAGCAGGCGCTCCACGGCGGCGACTGTCTCCAGAGAGTGGTCGAAGACGTCCCAGAAATGCTCCTTCGGCTGTGCTGCCCCTTTGGTTGCAGCTAACTCGGGCATTATCGGGTCGAGCAGGCCCAGGCGGTCGAGGTAACGAAAGGAGTGATATGCCCGGGGGGTCTCAAGGATGTAACATAGCTCGTCTCGAAGCCGCTCCGCGGCGACAGTGGTGACGAGCTCATGGTCGCGCTGCATGAGGGCCTCGGTGGTGGGGTCAATGGAGAAGCCGAGCGTTGCGGCAAGGCGAACTGCCCTCAGAAGCCGCGCTGGGTCCTGCTGAAAACTGGCCTCGCTTGCCGCGCGAACCGTCCTGCTGCTTAAGTCGCGGTATCCGCCCAGCGGATCGATAACTCGAACCTGAGACCAGCCACCTCTGATATCGGCCAGGTTGAGGGCAAGGGCATTAATGGTGAAATCTCGCGAACCGAGGTCCTCCTCGATGCTGCCGCGCATAGTGGCGAAATCAAGATGCCAATGACCTCCAGCTTGGGGAAGAACTATCCTGGCTACTTGATTGACCTCGTCCAGAGGAACCACCCTGGTGCCGAAGGACTTGGCTACCTCAGAGGCGACAAGCGGGGCGTCGCCAGCCACCACAACGTCGATGTCGCTATTGGTCCGCCCCATGAGCCCATCGCGGACAAAGCCGCCGACAACGTAACAAACGTTGCCGCGCTCCCCAAGTAGCTCTCTTAGCTTAGCTAGGAGTGAAGCTGCCTCCTCTGCGGCAAGGAATTTCAGCCTCTCTTTGGTGAGCTTAGTCATTCAGGATTTCCTCTGTTCGCAAAACAAAGCTTAGTCCGTTCGCCCTGAGCCCCGCCCTTTTGGGTAGGTCGCCCGACGTCGGGCGACCTACCCCTGGTCAGATACACGCACCATCCTCATCATTCGTTGGTGGGCGACCGCCCATGGCGGGTTCTCAAACATACACCGGGTGCGGTAAGCTCAGCCAGCGCTGGGAAGGCCAGGTTCTCAGATGTGGCTCAACTCATCCTCATCCTCTGGCTCGATCCTGTGTAGATTGTCCGTGCTCTCCAGATGGTCGATGTAGACCACGCCGTTTATGTGGTCTATCTCGTGCTCCAGCGCCTGGGCGAGAAGCCCGACTGCCTTTAGACGAACCTCTTTCCCGTGGCGATCGCGACCCTTCACAGTGACCGATTCCGAGCGCTTTATCTCACCCCTGTATCCCGGCAGGCTGAGGCATCCTTCCACCACATCACGCTCTCCCGAGCTTTTCACCAGCTCGGGGTTGATGAGTGCAATCACATCCTCTTCGGGCAGCTCGATGACAATAACCTGCAACGGTACTCCCACCTGAGGGGCAGCCAGCCCTGCTGCTCCTCCTATGTGGTGCATAGTCTCGATCATGTCGTCGATAAGCTTCTGAATGGAATGGTCGATTCTGCGCACGCGCTTCGCTTTCTGGTGAAGCACGGGATTGTCCATCATAGCGAGGGGCAGAATAGCCATGCCTAAATCTGTTGCGCTCAGTGCCGTGTAACAGGTCCTGACAATTAGGGAGATTATAGTCTAACAGTGGCGCGTTGTAAAGCTCAGACCAAGCCTACGGGGTCGATGTCTACCGACCAGCCCCGAGGGAGGACAAGCTGAGAGAGAAGTGGCAGGGGGTTTGGGCTGCGGACTATTATCTGCCAGCGGAACCTGCCGCGCACCCGTTGGGTATAGGTAGGGGAGGGGCCAAACAGGGTGACATTGGGCAGCCCCTGAGAGTCCTTCTCCTGCTCAAGAAGGTGGTATATCCTTTCTGCCTCTTTCTGGCAGAGGAGGGCGTTGGTATGGGTGTAGACCAGACGTGCCAGTCGGCTGAACGGAGGGTCGCCCTGCTGACGGCGAAATGCCATCTCTTGCTCGTAGAAGGATGCATAGTCGTGCTTTGCCGCAGCGACCACGGCGTAGTGCTGCGGCGTATAGCTCTGGATAACGACCCTGCCGCCACTCTTTCCCCTCCCTGCCCTTCCTGCCACCTGGGACAGGATCTGGAAAGTGCGCTCACTGGAGCGAAAGTCTGGGAGGTAAAGTCCAATATCGGCGTTGATTACTCCCACCAGCCTCACCAATGGTATATCAAGTCCTTTGGCAATCATCTGAGTTCCGATGAGGACATCCGCCTCATGGGCCAGGAATCGGTCCATGATTTGCTCGTGGGAATGTTTTCCCCTGGTAACATCCCGGTCCCAGCGCATTAGTCGCGCTTGGGGGAAAGCCTTCGCCACCTCCTCCTCCACCCTCTGAGTTCCGATGCCCAGGAATTTGATCCGCCTGCTCAAGCAGTTGGGGCAGACATGGGGTATCTTGCTCCTGTGATTGCAGCGGTGGCAGACCAGGTCGTCCTCGGCCGCGTGGTAGGTCAGGGAGACATCGCAGCGGCGGCAGCGCAGTACGAAGCCGCAATCCCGGCATTGCACGAATGTGGCTGTTCCCCTGCGATTGAGGAACAGGATCACTTGCTCCCGCGCAGCCAGGGATTCAGCGATGGATTGAGACAAGGAGCGGCTGAAGATGCTTCTGTTACCCTCCATCAATTCACGGCGAAGGTCCACGATCTCAACCAGGGGTAGAGGGGATATTTCCCCGCCTGCGATCCTTTGGGGAAGCTGGAGCAATCGAAATTCGCCTCCCTGCGCCCGGTGATAACTGGTAACGTCGGGGGTAGCACTTCCCAGGACTACCACCGAGTTGGTGAGCTCTGACAGCTTGATGGCGACGTCGCGGGCATGATAACGGGGTGGCTGCTCCTGTTGCTTGTAGGTCCATTCATGCTCTTCGTCCATAACGATGAGCCCCAGGTCTGGCTGTGGTGCAAAAACCGCTCCCCTTGAGCCGATGACGACATCGAAGGCACCGCCCTTGATTCCTTGCCACACATCGAATTGCTCTCCTAGAGATAACTTGCTGTGAAGCACAGCCACTCTGTTGGGGAACCGTGCCGCGAAGCGGGAAACGGTTTGCGGAGTGAGTGCGATCTCGGGGACAAGGACGATAGCTCGCTTGCCCGTTGATATAGCACGGGCCAGTGCCCTCAGGTAGATCTCTGTCTTGCCGCTGCCGGTTACGCCATGGAGCAGGAAGACCGTGCCACCGACTGGCCGCTCCATCGCAGCGCTGATCTCCAGCCAGGCTTCCTCTTGTGCAGTGGTGAGGGTGGGTGGGGATGCCGGAACAAAAGTGCGGTGAGACAGTGGGTCTCTTTGCACCCTGACCTTTTCAATCGAGATCAACCCCCGACGGCTTAGGGCTTGCACCACTGTCGAGGAGAAACCCAGCCTGTGTCTCGCTTCGGGGAGGGGTACTGGATCAGCCTCGGCAACCAGAAGCTCGAGCAGTTTCGCCTGCTGGGTGGCCCCCTTTCGTTCAAGACTGGGGATAATTTCCCGGGCCTGGTCTGCGGAGACCGCGAGCTTTAGGTACGTCACCATCCGCGGGCTTACCTTAACCCGCTCTAGCTCCTGGGTCTTGACGGCAAGTCCCTTACGCACAAGCTGCTCAAGTACGACTTCGATTCTGTCTCGACCTGCCAGCTTCTTAAGCTCTCTCAACCCGACTTTGCCCTTCCCCTGGAGCAAGGACAGCAGCTTCCGTTGCTGTGCCGTGAGCGAGGATATCGTGAGCTCTGAGGGGTTGGGCGTGGGCTGAAAGAAGGTGATCACCCTGCGCTCAAATCCCGGGGGCAGCATCAGGGCTGCTGCCTCGAAGTAGGAAGAAAGATAATGCTCGGCTATCCATCGGCAGAGTTCAATCTGGTGAGGTAGAAGGATGGGGTGAGGGTCGATAGCCTGGGCTATCTCCTTTGTATCCTCTACCAAGGGGTGGTCGCTGAGGGCAAGGACAATACCTTGAACTAGCCGGGGGCCGAAAGGTACCCAGACCGCATGCCCCACGCTTAAGGGGATACCTGGTGGTATAGAATAGCTAAAGGTTCTTGGCTGCGGTAGCGGGGAGTCGACAGCGACCTCAGCGTAGTTCATCCTTTGCTCTTGATTTTACCTTAGCCTTGGCCATTTTGCCGCTGAGTCTGCGCAGATAGTAGAGCTTCGCCCGGCGAACCCTCCCGCGTCGCACTATCTCCACCTTTTCCAGACGGGGTGAATGTAGCGGAAAGGTTCGCTCAACCCCTACCCCTTGGAATACCTTTCTGAGGGTGAAGCTAGCCCCGGCACCTCCCGGCCGTACCCTGATCACCACGCCTTCGAAGGTCTGACTGCGCTCTCGATCTCCCTCGATAATCTTCAGCTTTACTTTGACGGTATCGCCGGGATTGATCCCAGGGATATCTTCATTCGCTTTGGTTTCAACAACAGAGCTGATGTCCATTACTTCTCTCCTCGGTCAAGCTCCAGCTTTGAGCCCCCTTTTGATCAACGTCGGTGACTGCTTTCTTTTCCTTTCTCTACTATTAACCCTGCTGGGTAGGTCGCCCGACGTCGGGCGACCTACCCTTGGTCAGATACACGCACTATCTTCAGGATTCGTTGGTGGGCACCACCCA
>CAZCXP010000047.1:0-16459 GCA_964502665.1 uncultured Dehalococcoidia bacterium
GATCGCAGGTTAACTTGGTGTCCAACCTGTGAGTGTATGCCTAAGCAGGAATGCTTGGGATCGATGGAAAGGTAGCTGCGCCCGGCTCAGGAGAGCACGGGCGCAGCTACCCCTACGCGGATGATGTAGGTTTGCGTTGTCGCCCCAGAGGTTATATAATGTCTTATAATCTCGGCAGAAACAAGTTTGCGGGCAAAGATGGACAGGCGGATGAGAGCGCTTCTGGTCGTATTGGTAGCTGGATTGCTGGTAGTGCTGGTCGCGGCCAATGCCGGTGCCGCAGGCCTGGGGGTTGGCCCGCCGAGCATGGAAATAGCCGATGCTGAGCGGGGCCAGCAGTACGAAGATCTGATCTATGTGAGCTATAACAATGAGAGCGATTGCACTATCGAGCTCAGCGCTTCCGGTGACATCAGCAACTGGGTTACCTTCTACGATCTCGATGATCTCATTACTCCGGTAGAGCGGACAGTAGCTGCTAATAAACAATGGACGTACGTTCGAGTCAAGTTCGACATACCCAGCGATGCCCCGGTAGGCTATGCTACCGGTACATTACACGTTCGGACTGTCCCGCTAGAGGGTGGAGAAGGTGGAGCCACACTTAGTCTCACGGGTAAGGTGGACGTAACCATCTATATAGCAGGGGAGGGGGATGGAGAAACACCTGCACTGACTCCAACCCCTGGCCCTACACTTACGCCGGTTGTGACGCCCACGGCTACCGCGACACCAACCGTCGTTGTGACTCCCACGCCGACTGCGACAGCGCCTCCCGCAAGTGAGGAGGAAGGAAGCCTCAACGTGTGGTGGATTGTCGGCCTGGTACTTGGAATCTTGGTGGCAGGCAGCGCAGGCTATTACGTAGCAAGAAGGAGAGGATGAAATCGCTAGCGCCAAAGAACATCTGCCAACTGTGGCAACGTCGCATACCGGCCGACGGCCGGACTTCTGGAGGGGAGATTGGCGCAGTCGATTTGGACATGGGCAATTTCACAGGTGTGAGTGGAGCAAACGATACGTCACAATTCCACCCCGTTATGAGTCTTCACCAGGGGGCTAGGGCATGACAAAGTTTAACCCAATGGCTGCAATCTTTGTGATCGCAGTGATATTCCTGTTGCTCGCGCTGCTGTCGAGTGGCGTGCCACGCCTCACTAATGCCCAGGAGACATCTGAGGGGGGTACTCTTGAGAGCCTCGGCAACAAGGAATCCTGCGCAGTTTGCGTTACCATACAAACACAGGTAATGGTCCTTGGGCTTGCCAACTGCGGTGATGTGGATTGCGATGGCAAAGTGACCACGAACGATGCCAGACAGATATTCATGAATCTGATCTATGGGCCAGGTGATTATCCGCTCTGTGATTTGTGGGCGGCGGACTGCGATGGGGTCGCGGGAATAACCATGAACGACGGCAGACAGATATTCATGAACCTGATCTTTGGGCCGGATGATTACCCGCTGGTGTGCGGCTCAGGATTCTGAAGAGCGCACATGGCTTGCAGTTGGGGGACCTAAGAGGCCGGGATTGGTGCCCGGCTTCTCAGGATCTACTCGTGCTCCTGGGCCGGTGGCGTTCCATCCAGGGCCATTCACGAGAATCACTCCTAAGGTGTATGGCTTCAGGGAGAGTGGCACAGTGTGGCCTTGAAGATTAATGGACAGCTGAGAGGCCGTTATCACCTCCGTGACGGCTCCTCTATTATAGTCCCTTCAGACTTCCAGCGGCCTTATTTTCACCTCCTTCCGGATGTGTAATACCTCAAGATACCCCCGTGTAGACATCATGGGGCGTGTACACCACCAAAGGCTTCGTGATAGCGCTGGTAGTCCTAGTAGTCAACTGGTCATGATCCAGCAGTACTTTGAGGGGAGAAAATGATGGTTCTGGGAAGAGGAGATAATTGGCGATAAGTGAGGTTAATTGGGAGGAAACGGTAATTTAAGTGAGTTGACAATCTTTATCAGAGATAGTATTATCCTACCACTCATCGTCAAGGGTATGAAGAGGTTACGAGAGTGAAAGCACTAGTGATCGAGAGTACCCCTGAGGAAACAAAGAACATCTCCTTCACCTTACAACTGCGGTGGCCGCAATGCACTGTTCTCTCCGCTGTTGACGGGTCCAAGGGCATAGAGTTGATAGAAGCAGAGTCACCTGACTTCGTGATTCTCGATGTGGCCTTGTCTGGGATGGATGGTCTGGGGTTAGTGAGTAAAATTCGGTCGTTCTGCGATGTTCCGGTTATCATCCTCACTGACAACAGTAATGAGATGATCAGAGTATCGGGTTTGGAGATGGGGGCTGACGAGTACGTGACAAAACCGTTCAATCCCATCGAGTTATTGGCCAAGGTAGTGGCATTGCTCCGTCGCGTCCGTGGAGCTGGCTTCAAGGCAGACCAAGAGCCACTTACCTTCGGTGCCCTGACGCTCAATTTCAGCACACGCGAGGTTTTCATCTGGAATAATCGGGTAAAACTCACCCCTATTGAGTATAATCTGCTGACTCACCTGGTAAGAAATGAGGGCAAGGTGCTCACCCATTCTGCCTTGCTGGAAAAGGTATGGGGCCGCGATTATGCCGATGATTCCAGCTTTATAAAGAAATATATCTATCGCCTCCGCTCAAAGCTACGCGATGACGCCAGCAATCCGAGAATCCTCATCAGCGAACGCGGTGTAGGTTATAGGTTCGTCAGACCTAGCTGATCTCCGCACAGAAGCAATCATACGAGACAAAAAGAAAACATTTGATTGCGCTTTTTTGTCTCTCTTTTTGGACCAAACTGCCACCGAAATTCCACAAATTTCCACCCCAGCAGGCACCCTAGCGACCAAGATTTCCACCTACCTGTGGTAGACTGCAGACGTCGCTGCAGGGGGTGACATGCCTAAGGGTGATAGGATTCTTGTTGTCGACGAGGGTAAGTTACCAAGAGCAGATATTGCCTCGACTCTGGAAGGTGCCGGGTTTGAAGTGATAACTGCAACCAGTCTCGTAGGAGCGGTGAGCAAGCTATACGAAGATTACCCTGCCCTGGTGGTCATGGCTGATGAGCTGCTGCCGATCAATGAGAAAGAGAACTGTCTCGAGCTGCTACAGGTCTGTGATACCCCCATTATTGTGCTCGGCGGTGAAAAGGATGCGGCTGTGGCGATGCTGGAGGCGGGGGCGGATGCCTATATGAGCAGGCCGCTGCACTTGGCTGAACTTGTAGCCAGGGTGCACTCGTTGCTCCGCCGCACAAAGAAGGAAGGTTACCACACTTTCAGAAGAGACATGACGCCGAACTCCAAGCGGCGCATTGGTGAAGTGGGACGTGGTTGCAGCGGGATGAGCCGCGCTGAATTTCGTCTCCTGTCCTGCCTGCTGCTCAACGAAGATAGACTAGTTGGAAGTTCCCAGCTCCTCGATGAGGGCTGGGGGGGGAAGCAGGTGAGCATGGAGTGCCTTAAGTTCTATGTCAGGCGCCTGCGGCAGAAAATGGCTGCAGCTTTCGGCAGACACGGCCAAATCCTAAACCATAGGGGTGTTGGCTATCGGTATTCTAGAACCGGAAGAGGGAGTGAAGGTTAGGTTTATCCTCCAATCGAAGACGAGCGGTTTCTCTTGGTTGTGCAAGCTCTCCTTAATCAACATAGCCGCCCCCCTGTCAACCTGATGAGAGGCTTCATTGACAACCGAGAAGGCACTTCTCCCCGATTTTCCACCAAAATGGGACCGAATTTCGACCAATTTCCACCAGGGCAGAGACTTTTGGGACCCAAACTTGTACCAAGAAGTGGTAAGCTCAGATAGAGGCGAAACGGCAGCCGGCAAATGGCGACTGTGTCATGAAGACGTGAGTGCCGTTTTGTGGCTGGGCTAGCGAATCTGTGATTTCTGGTTAGCAGTGCACAGATAGAAACTGGCCAAGGAATCAGGTATAGGACGTCAAAGAAGGGAGGTGAGCGTTCTCAGGTCAGATCAGACAGGATAAGGTAAACCGAGGCAGAAATGCAGTTTCAATAAAGTTAGATTAGAGTAGAAAGGAGGTGCGATGAAGATAAGCAAGATGAAGCGGATTTCAGGAGTGGTGGCGATCGCTTTGGCGATTTGCGCCCTGGCGGTGGCGGCAGCGGCGGCGCCTGTGGCAGCCGTGGAGCCGGGTGCTACCGATGCTACCGTTTACTTCGACCCCCAGGACAGCAGCGTGCCTGGCTACTGCGAGACCACCGAGGTGGACATCATGGTAGACATAGCCGCGGGGCAGGCGGTTACTACCGGCCTTATCAAGTTTGACTATACCTACTGCTGCGCCGATGTCATCGACTACGCCCCCAACCTTACAGATTGGGATTTCAACAATGGCGACGTGAGTGTGAAAGGTCAGGTGACCATCGGGTTCGCAAGTTTTGATCCTGCAGGGGTTTCGGGACTGGTGCCGATCGGCACTATCACCATCCACTGCTGCGACGAGACATCGGACTGCTCCACAGCGTTAGCGTGGGATACAGACCCGGCGGCCTCTTACCTGATGAAGGAGGCGGCCTATCTAGAAGTCAGCTGGCAAGATGGGAGCTTCACCTGCGGGGAGGTGTGCGTCGAGGGAGTGGTGGTCTCAGGAGTGGGGCCCGAGATGCCTCCGGCTGACGGTTCCGTAGGCCCTATGCCCCCACCCTGGTTTGAACCCAAAGACCAGATCCCTCCCTGTGAGTGGGTCTACGTCTGGGGCTATGGCTTCGAGTTCTGCCAGGACTACGAGATATACATACAGCCTTATGAGGAGTGCCACAGCGTAGTGGAAGGACAGGTACTCGACCATACCTTAAGCGCTGCCCTTGGCTATCCCGACCCTGGCACTGGGCCGGTAATAGTCCATATAGGGGAAGACGGCACATTCGGCCCGGTTAAGCTATTCGATGTGCCGGAGGGGCTTTACTGCACCTACTGGGAGATCGTTGCCGATAAGATAGGGGCAGGTCATGAAGCGGGCATATACAATGCTTGTGAGGATGGCCTGGATGCTGTCGCCTGTGACGAGTACGGGTTCCACATAGTGCCCGAAGCCCTCACGCTCATCCTACTCTCGACCGGTCTGGTTGGGCTGGGCGGCTACTATGGCCTGAGGCGCAAGCGCTCGAGCACCTAGGGATAACTGCTTCGGTTCTGGATACATAAACTGAGGTAACTGAGGAAGACGGCGAGAACTCGCCGTCTTCCTTGCCAATTGGGGAAGGTAGCTGGCCGGAGGTGCGAATCGCCCCCGAATTAGGTGCTTATTAGCAGAAGCTCGAAGCCGGGAGAGGGGCCAATCCAGCTAAGATTGCTGCCCGATGCCTGGCTAGCATAATCTCTGTAGGGTTCTCTCTCCGAGGAGGCCCTATCGCCGTTCCAGTTGCCTTAGTCGCGTCCTCTGGTGGACCCAACTGAGGTGCGTCACACTGGCCTGAAGCAGAATAGCGAGCCGAGGAGCTGATCGCAAATCGAGGAAGTTGTGCGCCAGCAAGCCAAACCTCATGACGACACCTTCTTCGAGCACAGGCGCTCACAACAAGAGGGGGGGACGGTGAAACATTTCAGGAAGAGATGGGGTGAGCCTACGAAAGCAATGGTGCAGTGGATATTGGCAGCGGTTATGGTGGTCGCGCTTCTTGCTGCGGCGATGCCAAGTGTGGTTATGTCTGAGCATATACCAGCACAGCCGGCGTCTCACACTGCAGAAGCCCGGCTGGGGCCTCCCACAGCAAACCTGGAGGTGGAAAACACCGTTCCCTTCGATCTGGTGGAGCAGATCGCGCTGAAGAAGGCACAGGGGCTGTGGGGGCCAGGCGCACTTGGTGAGCCATTGCTCTGCGCTGACGATGACGGCGACATCGTCGCCTACATGTTTCCCTTCGCCACGGGTAAAGAGGTCTTTCCCACCTATGAGGAGATCTTGCAGGGCGTGAAGGAAGGCAGGCGGCTGGCAGAAGAGGGTCTGGAGGCCATGAGTGAAGCCGAAAGGTCGGCCATCTACCAGATTGTTGAGCAGGAAATGCAAGACCTGGTAGAGACGGGCACAGACGCTGTAGCACTCCAGCAGATCACATCCCCTGAAGAAATGGAGGAGATGTTAACTGCTTCGGCTGAGAAGCGCGCTAAGCGGTTGGGCCAGGAAAAGAGCTTCGGGGTCGGTGAATACGGGACGGTTGTTGTCTCCGCCAGATACGACCGCTTTCCCATACCAGTGTGCTGGGGCTACCTCCCTCACTATTATACGATGGGAGACTTAGCGCTGGAGAAAGCCGGGGAGACTCTGGGAAGCTCAAATGCCGTGCTCACCAGGAGCTATTTCCTGGGTCTGGGGCATGGACAATGGTTTGAATTTGCCTCTGGCGGTGGCACCGTCCTCATGCGCGCCCAGTCACTGGACATAGAACCAGCAGACGAGGTGCTCGTTTATAGGGGGAATAAGGTGGTCCCGGATCCGGCGGTCCAGTCCGCGATGGATGAGGAATGGCAGCGGTTGGAGGCCGAGGCCTTTGCCGCTGGCGATTGGGCGTCGTCTATGCACGCGGTGGACAATTCCATCCTGATCCCCACCGATGTACAGTGGTGTCGGGGGTGCACGCCTACTTCAGCATCCATGGTCTTAGGCTATTACGATAACTATGATTACGGTATGTCCGTCGCGGGGTTCGGAAGGCTGATAGACCACTGGCTGGAGCTCACCATGTACTCCGACGGCACGGGTTCCCTCAGGAATGTCCCCAACATACTGGAAGAACTGCGGATCGATATGAAGACTGATGTGGGCGGGGGAACCAAGGCCTCTAACATCGGCCCGGGTATGATGCGCGTGACCAACATCAGAAGCGGTTACTCCTTCAGCACCAGTCAGACCCGGGGAGATTCAGATAACGACTGGGCCTGGGGCAAGATCGTAAGCGAGATCAATGACAATCGTCCCTTTGTATGGAGCGTGGCTTCCGGCGATGTAGCTCACTCCCTCTGCGCCTGGGGATGGACCGATGACAAGTACGTCATCTGTTATGACACCTGGGGCCCAGTGGATGCAAGTCTCTGGTACTACAACAAATACGATAACGGGCCAACTGCTGACGCCGTCCTTGTTGACACGGCAGTACCCGGTGGCGCGGATGGTGATCAGAACCTGGTCATACTGCAACCCGATGGCGGTGAGACCCTCACTAGCTGCGGAACCTACCCCATACAGTGGCATCAGTCAGGCACGCAGATGGCGAAGGTCGACCTATTCTATTCAACAAATGGGGGATTACATTGGAATGATTTTGCCATCGGGGTGCCTTCAAGCGAAGGCGTTAACACATATGATTGGTCGGTGCCCAATGAGCCCGGCGACAGGGTAAGAGTGGTGCTCCGCGGTTGGACCGCCGACGATTACTGCGTCGCCTTCGATGGGAGCTACCAAAACCTCACCATCACAGATAGCTGCGACCTCACCATTGCCGTGGATGGCAGCGGAACCACCATCCCATCACCGGGCACTCACACCTATGGCTGCTGCACCGACGTCAACGTCAAAGCCATCGAGACTAACGCCTGCTGGGAGTTCAGCCACTGGAGTGGCGCTGCCGTCGGCACCTCTCCCACGGTCACCATCCCTATGGACGGCCACCAGCACCAGAGTGTCACCGCCCACTTCACCAAGAAGAAATTTGACCTCATCACTAATGTATCTGGCACCGGAACCACCAGCCCATCCCCGGGCACTCACACCTATGACTGCGGCACTGACGTCGCCGTTACTGCCATCGAGACTGACCCCTGCTGGGAATTCAACCACTGGGGTGCCAATGCGGGATTTGCCCCGGATCAGGTGCAGGAAGGGACAAATTATGGCTTTATGTTTGATGACGACGTCATTCTATGGCAGGAGTTCAAACCCACCCTCACCTCGCTGACAAGGCTCCATCTCTACATTGCGAGGAATGGCAGTCCAGGAAACCTGCGCACCGCGGTCAAAGATGGAGATGGCGATGTACTCTGGGAGACTACCGTTTCCCAGCCTAACGTTGTGTCCGGGTGGAACTCGATCCAGGTTCATCCCGCGGTCACGCTGGTAGCGGAGAGCTCTTACTACATCTATGTCTGGAGTGATCGTGATTCTCCGAGCCCCGACAACCGCTATGGTTGGATGGGTCAGACAGACTCGCCCTACCGTCGCGGCATAAGCTCTGTTGAAAAGATTATGCCTAAATTTGATTTTGCATTTGCGACGGAGGGCTGGCGTACCGATAACCCCATCTCCATCCACATGGACGACGACAAGAGTGCCACCGCACAATTCAGGCTCATTTCTCAACCGGACCTGGACATAACGGAGAAGCTCGAGGAATGGGAAAGCCTTGCCCACAAGACCTATGCCGTCACCTATACAGTGAAGAACATCGGGGGCGCCAAGGCTGGTGCCAGCAAGACCTGCATCGAAATCGATGGTGAGCTCAAAGTGACGGACCCTGTTCCCGAACTGGATCCAGGCGCTACCTACACCAATACAGTCGGGCCCTTCGCCATGACGGGATGTGATGGCGATAAAATCGAGGCCTGTGCTGACTGCGACGATGAGGTTACCGAATGCGACGAAGAAAACAACTGCCTGGAGAATGACTTTGAGAATCCGTGCACCTGCGGCGACGTGGATTGCGACGGGGAAATAACCATGAACGATGGCAGGCAGATATTCATGTACCTGATCTACGGGGAAGAAAAGTATCCCATCTGTGATTTCTGGGCAGCGGACTGCGACGGCATCAAGGGAATAACAATGAACGATGGCCGACAGATATTCATGCACCTCATCTATGGGCCGGTAACGTATCCGCTGCAGTGCAGATAAGAACCGGGCTTGTCGGTCCTGGTATGCGATGTCAAACAAGGGAGGTGAGCGCTCTTAGCTCAGATAAGTTAAGGTAAAACGAGGCAGAGAGACGGGGCAGCAGGTGTGCTGCTGTTGGCCCTAGGGCTCACGCCGGCTCTCGCACAGCAGGCGGCGAAGATCTCCGCCCGTAAGATGGGAGCGGACCATCAAGAGGGGATAAACAGCTATGCGGAAGATGGCCTCGATGCTATAGCTTGCGATAAGTGCGGGTTCCACATTGTTCCCCAAGCCTTCACGCTCATCTTACTCTCGACCGGCCTGGTGGGGCTGCGCGGCTACTATGGCCTGAGGCGCAAGCGCTCCAGCACAAAGGGACAACCGACTGCGCTCCAGACATATAACCGAGCTAACCGAGGAAGACGGCGACTTCTCGCCACGTTCCTCTAGCCTCATCGAACCTTGACTTGCGCCGCTTCTCTAGGTTAATATTGTTAGGTTCACTAGCTGTGGTGACGTAGATGGATTTCTTCAAGCGCTATTCGATAGTTATCGGGGGACTGGCCCTAATCTTGGTCATCGTGGTGCTGGTTTCGGTCCCCAGTGATGTCCTCTCTCAGCAGGCTACTTTCATCGGCACCGAATTAGAGCACTCCACTGAAAGGGAAACACGGGTGCTAACGAAGATGGACCTCGGGGACGCTGAGCACATGAAGGCTTTCCCAAAGCAATTCGGAAACTGGCTCGGCCTTGATTACGCGCCATCAGCAGCAGCAGAAACCCTGGGAGCAGACGTTATACTCCTTCGCACGTATCTCAACACCGCTCGCTATCAGCCGATACATCTTGCAGTCGTGCAAGCCGACGAACCTTCAAGCTTCCATCCCCCACCGATCTGCTACCGGGCAGGGGGCTGGGAAATAGAGGAGGAGGGGGTGGAGGAAGTGCTGGTGTCGGATGTGACCTGGGCCGGTTCGCCAGAGCCAATTTCAATAGCCGCGAAGAGGCTGGTCGCGTCCAAGGGATCAGACGCGGAGGTGGAGGAGCGCGAGGTTGTGCTCTACTACTACGTGAAAGGAAGTCTGTTTGAAGATACGGTTACCATGGTCCAGGTATCTGCATCAGCACCTGTTGATGGCCCCTATGACGAGGCGCTTGAGGCAGTGAGGGGCTTCGTGGGGGAGACGATACCCTATTTGTTCCAGCCCGATGAAGATAAGGGGGAGATGCTGGCTGTTTACCTAGCCGGGTCGTGGGGCGGTATAGCTCTTATGGCAATCTTGCTCTTGATCCCCGTGGGCATCATGATCTACCCGAGGACCAGGCGCTGAGGGTGCAAGACCTTCGGGAGAGAAGAGAGGACGGCTAAGCGACAGTGAGATTGACAACACAGTGACATGGGTTTCTTTAGGCGATACTCTACGGTCCTGGGGTTCCTTGCGCTGATTCTGGTTGTGGTGCTTCTGCTGTCAACCCCGAACCTTGCGTTCTCCCCCGGGGTTAGCTTCATAGATAGTGAGTTGCATCGCTCCACGGGGGACGAGGCATATGTGAGAACAAAGCTTGATTTCGGAAGCGCCGAACACCTGGATGCATTCCCCAGGGAAATTGGCGAGTGGGAGGGGTATGATTACGATACCGCAGGAGTCAAACAACAGCTGGGAGCGGACGTAGCTCTGCTTCGGGGATATGGGCGCCCCGGCCTTTATCAGCCGATCTTTTTCCTCATCATGCAGGCCAAGACCGAATCCAGCTTCCACCCCCCGGCTATATGTCGCCTGGCTCAGGGCTATAAGATCCAGGAGCAGGGAAAAGAGCAGGTGGTGGTTACCGACTCAAGCTGGGTGGAGCCGTCATCGTCGAGCATGTCGATACCGGTGGAGTTGATGGTGTCTTCGAAGGAATCCGGAGGAAAGGTCACCGAGCGTAGGGTTGCCCTCTATTGCTACATGAAGGGCAATCAATTCACCTCGGACGCGGTCACCATGATCCAAGTCGAAGCCCTGGCGCCGGTTGAAGGCCCCTATGACGGGATACTCGGTGTAGAGAAGGAGTTTCTTGCCACCGCCTTTCCCTTTATGTTCGAGCCTGGCGAGGGCGAGGAGCAGAAGCCTCTGGCGGCTCAGCTCGCGGGATTTGGCATTGGCGGGTATTTTGCAATCGTTTTCCTCCTCTCTATGCCCCTGGCAATCATTGTCTATCCTAGGATCAGACGGAGGTCTGGCAACGATAAGCACATCAGTACAGCTAATGAAGCGTAGAACGATCCTAATTGCCTTGGTCGGCATCGCCGTCATCGCCCTTGTGTATTGGCCCACATTTCGTTGGTTGGTTCAGTCCTGGCTCTCCAATCCCTACTACAGCCACGGTTTCCTAGTGCCACTGATCTCAGGCTTCATTGTGTGGACGAAACGGAGCGAACTCAAAGCGAGTGAACCATCCATTATCGGGGCCTTCGTCATGACTCTGGGGGCGTTTGTCTACATACTGGGTTTTGTCTGGGCTATGCGGTTTCTCCCAGCCTTCTCCCTGCTGATTGTGCTTGGCGGCCTGTCGCTTCTCTTCTTCGGCACCAGGGCCACGCGGGCAATCATATTCCCTTTATCATTTCTCATCTTCATGATTCCCCTGCCGTTCATACAGGAATTGGGCTTTTCACTGCAGACGATCTCGGTTCATTCCTCCGCCTGGCTTGTCCGAGTGTTCGGGCTTCCCGTTACCACCGTCGGCCCCGAGATCCATCTCGGCGATATCGTCTTTACAATCGGCCTGCCCTGCAGCGGCATCAACACGCTTATCGCCCTGCTTGCCCTTGCGGCGGTCTACGGCTATTTGCTCTTGGGCCCTGTTTACAAGAGGGCGATTCTCTTCATCATCGCCTTCCCCCTGGCTATCGGGGCAAATACCCTGAGGATCGCTTCCCTGATCTTGATTGCCAAGTACCACGGCGTCGAGGCTGTCTCAGGCTTCTACCACGACATCTCCAGCCCGCTATTCTTCGTGATAGCCTTCCTGTTCCTCATCTTGCTGGGAAGAATTCTAGGCTGTAGACTTAGAGTGCCCGCTTCGAGGAGATAGCGATGGATTTGCTCATCATCATGGTGGTCAGCCTAATATTAGTGCCGGTGGCGGAGTTCACCGCAGGCCCGTTGAGGATCATCTTGGGGGCTGTTTTCCTGCTATTCTTACCAGGCTATACCCTGATGGCAGCGCTGTTTCCACAAAGATACAGCCTCCAAGGCGTTGAGCGGGTAGCTCTCAGCTTCGCATTGAGTATCGCTGTTGTACCGTTAATAGGGCTTATCCTCAACTATACCCCCTGGGGCATCAGGCTTGAGCCCATCTTTGTAGCCATTTTTGCACTTATGGCCATAGCTTCAGCGGTTGCTTTGTTGAGACGAAGTGGTCTGACTAGGAGCGAGAGATTCGAGCCCCGCATCCATATCAGAATGCCGTCATGGGGGGTCACGAGCAGACTGGATAGGGGGCTTTCCATTGTCTTGGTGATCGCGATAATGGGGGCCATAGCAGCCCTGGTCTACGCGGTGACCGCCCCAAGAGCAGAGGAGCGTTTTACCGATTTCTATATCCTGGGCTCGGAAGGGATGTTGCAAGACTACCCCCGGGCGCTCACGCTCGGTGAGCAGACGGAGGTAATCCTGGGCATCATAAACCATGAGCACCAGCGTTCTAACTACAAAATCCAGATAGTATTCGATGGTCAGATAACTCAGGAGGTGGAACCAATCGCCCTCGATAAGGAAGAGGAGTGGAAGCAGACCATCACCTTAACTCCTACCAAGGCAGCTGATGACCAGAAGGTCGAGTTCTTGCTCTACAAAGGAAACGCAACTGAGCCTTATTTGACCCTCCATCTCTGGCTTGATGTGAAAAAGAAGTAATGAGAACAACCCTCGTTTATTTGGCCTATCTGGACGCTATCGCTGCTGCGGAGTTGATTACAGCTTCAGTAACGCAGTTAGGTGGAGTCATATTCCATTTGGTCATCCTCTTCGTTCTCATCGTTAACAGCGCATTGGTTGGCAAGCACCCCTCCCATAAACTGTTCCTTGCGCTGGCTCTAGTCCCCCTTATCAGGATACTGACCCTGTCAATGCCGCTGGCTGAATTCTCGCAGATATACTGGTACCTCATTATTTCTGTTCCTCTCCTCGCTGGCATCTTTGCAGTTATTGTGACCCTAGATCTTCATCCCAGAGAGGTCGGACTCACAGCGGGCGCGCTACCTACCCAAGGTCTAGTAGCATTGGCTGGGATCGCCTTCGGACTGGTGGAATACTTGATTCTAAAGCCAGACCCGCTGATCGCGGCGCTGAGATGGCAGGACGTTATTGTCCCGGCTCTTATCCTTGTGGTAGCCACCGGCTTCGTGGAAGAGCTAGCCTTTCGGGGGGTGATGCAGCGGTCAGCACAAGTACTGGGTTCCTGGGGGTGGATTTGTATAGCAGTTGTGTTCTCACTGCTTCAAATAGGACACCTGTCTGCACTGCATTGGTTGTTCGTTTTGCTTGTCGCGCTTTTCTTCGGCTGGATAGTGAAAAGGACAGGCTCCATCTTGGGTGTGAGCCTGTCCCACGGCTTGATCAATGTTTGCTTGTTTCTGATATTTCCTTTCGTTATCAGCTAAGCGATGACTTCCAACACCTCCATGACAACTATGAACGCAAACACGATGAGCAATGGTACCGCAAAAGCAACAAGATGGCGCCTTAATAGCCCCAGCCTTATGTCCGGGCTTTCACTGGCGTCGGCAAGCTCCCTGGCCACTAGCAGGAGGATTAGCCCGACCACTGCAGCTACACCAACGGAAGCTGCTGCAAGTGTGGTCGACATTACGGTAGAAACCATGTACCCGAGATCCTCCAGGAACTAGATTAACGCACCTGATGACAAATAGTCAAGTGCACCAGCCCTTGGGGGGCGAAAAAGGAGGTCATAAGTGGGACCGATCGGTCATGTAGGAGTTGCCCTGCCTGTGGCCTACGCAGCCAAACTGAATCTTCCGGTAGCCTTCGTTTGCGCGCTCTTGCCGGATCTGGTGGACAAGCCCCTATGGGCGTTGGGAATAGGCGCGCCCAGGTACATCGCGCACACCCTCCTATTTTTGTTGCTGGTAGCAGCCGCGTTCAGCCTGTGGAAGAAGGTGTACGGCCTGTCTGCCCTTCTCGGTGGGCTATCCCACCTCTTAGTGGACTGGTTGGGCGGGGGGAGCCCCATCCCGTGGTTCTACCCCTTCACGAGCTATGACTTCCCCACTCGAGAATTCGACCCGTCCAGCTTCTTTTCGAATCTATTTAGCGCACTTGAGTATAACTTCACCCTACCTCGCGTAGGTAGAGAGCTGATATGGATAGCTGTCATGTTGGGGGTGGTGTTCCTCTGCCTGAGGCTCCACCACTGGTACATCAGGCGACGAAAGCAGAGAGGATAGTCCCTATCGGCAAACTGGAGGGAGATTGCCAGGTGAGAAGACTGGATTCAGTGATGAGGGAGCAGGTGAGCCATGCGGTCGCAACCCTCGCCTTCCGGGAAAGGATGAGGCAGCGGCTGCGCACCCCCCTTTACAGGAACGCCCTCTACTTGATTATGGCCTCGGCACTCACCGGTGTAGCAGGCCTCGTGTTCTGGTTGTTGGCAGCCAGGTTCTATGACGCTGAGGACGTTGGCCTGGCCTCAGCCGCTATTTCAGCGATGCAGCTGCTGGCGCTGTTTGCTACACTGGGGTTGGACTATGCGCTCATCAGGTTTCTGCCGAGCGCGGAAAAAGACTCTAATGCGTTGCTTAACTCCTGTCTAACCATCGGTGTCCTAACATCCATAATCATGGCTCTCATCTTCATCGCTGGGCTTGGCGTCTGGTCGCCTGCGCTCCTCTTCCTGAGGCAGGACCCAGTTTTCCTTAGCGCCTTTGTCATCTTCACTGCATCTGGCACCTTGTACATGCTTCTCAATCGTGCCTTTGTTGCCAGGAGAACGGCTGGCTTCACCCTGGGACAGGCTAGTATCTTCAATCTGCTCAGGCTTTCCCTTATTATGCTTCTGGGCTCCTTCTTCGCCACTTTCGGCATCTTCGCCTCCTGGGGGATTGGATCGGCGGCTGCAGTCATTATTGGCATGCTTTTGTTCCTGCCCGCTGTCCAAGCTGGCTACCGTCCCCTGCCAGTGATCAAGCGAGACTTGATCGGCAACATGATGCGCTTCTCCCTTGCAAATTACGTCACCGCTCTTCTCTGGTTGGCGCCCACCTTCATCCTGCCTGTCATGGTGGTAAACTTGGTCGGGGCTGAACCCGGCGCCTACTTCTACATCGCCTGGTCAATCTGCACTGTCCTGTCTGCGATACCTGTCAGCATTTCACTATCCTTGTTCGCCGAGGGCTCATATAACGATGAGGGATTGGGTCGTAACATCAGGAGAAGTCTGAAATTCACCGGCCTCATAGTCATTCCCGCAGTGCTGCTGATTGTCCTGATTGGAGATAGACTCCTTCTTGTCTTCGGTCCCTCCTACGCCGACAATGCTACTAACCTCCTCCGACTCCTGGCCCTTTCCGTCGTGCCTCTGAGCCTCAACCATATATACTTTGGTGTGAAAAGGGTGCAGATGAAGATGAAGGGCGTCGTAGGCATGACTGCATTGACAGCGATCGCCACTTTGGCTTTGAGCTGGTTCCTTCTACCCAGAATGGGCATCTCGGGGGCTGGGGTAGCGTGGCTCTCAAGCCAAGCAGCAGTTGCTTCGGCAGTCGTCCTCATATGGCTGCCCCGCGCCAGGAAGCGGCGGCCCGACTCAACTGCCACTCGATAAGGCATCTGCGCCAAGATTCCCACAGCGGAACAGGGAATTCTCCGATCTTAACGCCGGAACCCTCGAAGTTCTTCACCCTCTCCGACAGATGGCCTACTATGCCCGCCGACACCTAGTACTGTTCTCTGCTTGAGGCACAAACGATCGTACCCGAGCAAATGTGACTTTTTTCGCATACCAAAACCAAGTCCAGTTCGATACCATCTACCTTAGGAGAGGACGCCTGGGTGTTAGCGTTCGTCTAGGTGGGTCGAAGTCTCGAAGGGCTGTTTTTCGCGAAGGCGGTAGGGGATGAAGAGTCGCAACCGCAGCTTCATACGGTGGGCAGGCATGGCGGTCGGCAACCATGCTAGGGTCCGACCTGTTCTGCTGGTAGCTCTTATTCTCACGTCGCTGGCCGCAGCTGGGACAGCTTACCCCTCGTCTGCGCCTGCGCTCACACTCACCGTGACACAATCGCCCACGCCAATGCTGGTGACTACGTTCGCGGCAACGCCAACGCCGACCGCAACACCTGAAGGCATGGCGCCTGTGCCTGCGCCCACACCGGCGGCTACGCCAACGCCGGAGCCAACGCCCACACCCGCGCCTACGCCCACGCCTACGCCCACCCCAGTGTCAACACCGACACCAACGGTCATACCTGCACCGGGTGGAGGTGGGGGCGGTGGGGGCGGGGTCACGCCCACGCCTACACCCACGCCCACACCCACGCCAACGCCTACACTTACACCTACACCTACGCCTACACCCACGCCTACACCCACACCCACGCCTACACCCACGCCTACACCCACACCAA
>CAZCXP010000048.1:0-16315 GCA_964502665.1 uncultured Dehalococcoidia bacterium
ATGAACTGCCCGCGTTGCCACGCTGAGTTGAGAGTTGAAAATTACAGGGGTGTCGAGATTGATCGGTGCCCCGACTGTGGGGGTATGTGGCTGGACTACGGTGAGCTCGACCAGCTTGAGGACGCCGTCTTCGACAAAGACGAACTCAAGGGGAGCTTGATGTTCCGCTCGTTTGAGGGCGAACTCGTCTGTCCTAAATGCGGGGGGCGGATGCAGCGATTCAACTACCGTGCCTACAATCTGGAGCTTGACTTTTGCGAGCAGGAACACGGAGTCTGGCTTGATGCTGGTGAGGAAAAGCAGGTCTTGGAGCTAATGAAGCAACGGATCAAAGACATGGATCGAAAGGTGAAGGCAGAAGGAGAGTGGGGCAACTTCCTTGTGAAGCTTAGGTCGCCCTCTTTCCTGGACAAAGTCAAGGGCCTGTTCCGAAAGTAGGCTATGCAATGCTGGATACAGCCCGGCCGCGCGGATTTTCAGGCAACGCTGGTCACCCTTCAAATCGCTGCTTATGACGCTCCAGGAAGGCCTGAGCGAAACGACAGCCTTCTGCCTATGCCCGGGCACTCAGTTTGTACCTACCTGGTTCTTATGCCCCGGTCCCTCAGCTCGTACAGCACGCCCCAGATAGCAAAGAGAAAAGCCGCAATTGCTATTTGGACGTAGGTACTTGGCAGGGCGTACCACACATCGTCCGTTATAGCTGTTACCACAGCTATGATAATGCACACTAACCCCACGAAGCCAGCCGCCCTGGATATCCAGAGATACAATGTTGTCGGATTTCTCTCCATACATACACCTCCTCTTTCGTTGCCGCCAGTTCCCCGTTGGCACAGTGTTGTGCTGTGGACTTCTTGTGGTAGTATACATATCGCAGTAGAATATCGCAAGAAAGCGAAGCCAGCAACCGTGGGCAAGGTTGACGATGACTATCCCAGAAGGTACCAAAGCGGAAAAGCGAACGAGGTCCACCGTGAAAGCAGCGATTTACTGTCGGTCATCAACTGAAGACGAGGGTAGGTCGCCCGACGTCGGGCGACCTACCCAGCCGTTCGTGGTGAGCTTGTCGAACCATGAACGGCCCCCCGCGTACGCGGGGGCTCAGGGCGAACGGATTACACTCCGTTTTTGGAACAAAGGAAAAGGATTGAAAGGGAATCGGGACTGGTGTAGACCATGGACTGGCTAGAGCGGCACCGCACTCCCGTTATTGCGCTATTGGTAGCTCTTATCGTGATAGGTGGGGCGGTGTTGCTCTATCGCCACTATGCCTTGCCTCAATCCGTCGAGATTGTCATCTCGCCGCCATCCCCTGAGATTCATGTTTATGTCGAGGGAGAGGTAGTCAGCCCTGGCGTCTACATGTTGGAGGATGGCGCCCGCGTTGTAGATGCTATAGAGGCTGGTGGTGGGTTTGGCCCCGACGCCGACCAGGGTGCGCTCAATCTCGCCGCTCCCCTGAGGGACGGAGATCACGTCCACGCCTACAAGATCGGCGATGTCCCCCAGAAAATCAACCTCAACACCGCTGAGGCATGGTTGCTTCAAGCGCTGCCTGGGATCGGAGAAACGCTGGCCCAGAGAATCATTGACTATCGCAACGAGAACGGTCCTTTCCAGCAGATCGAGGACCTGAAGCAGGTGGAGGGAATCCGTGCAGCGACCGTTGAGGAGTTGAGAGACAAGGTCACCGTTCGCTAGCTTCTGTCAGAAAAGGGTAGCGTTGTCACTCCTGTGGCAACGAATTCTTCGCCTTGACGGGAGCCACGACGCTATACCAACTGTTTGAGAGATAATTATGAGGCTCATATACCTGAGTTTGTCCTGGATTGCCGGGACCTGTTTGGGCATGTGGGCTGGTTTTCACTGGGTCGCCATTGCTGCCCTCGCTGGAGTCGCGCTTCTCGCTTTCCTCTTGCGCCGTGGTAAGGCGCTGCTGGTGGTGCTATGCCTCATCGCACTTGCTGGTGGCATCTTCCGCTTCCAGACCACTGTCCCTACTGTGGATGAGAGCGCACTCCAGTTCCATAACGATAAGGGCATAGTGCAAATAGAAGGCCTGGTTGCCGCCGACCCCGAGCCCACAGACGGCGCCGTCATTCTCCGCCTCGAAGCCAGGGAGATAAAGGTAGGAGAGGCATGGAGCGGTGTCTCAGGGGTGGTCTTGGTCTATGTGCCCCAGTTCCCCTCTCCTGATTTCCTCTCTTCGGATGGCTCGCGCGATCCCCCCTATTACCGCTACGGTGATCTGTTGCAGGTCGAGGGCGAGCTGGAGACGCCGCCGGAATTCGAGGGCTTCGACTGGCGGGAATACCTCGCCCGCCAGGGCATACACTCCGTTATGTACTATCCTGCTCAGATGGAGCTTCTCGCCAGCGGGCAGGGGTCTGACCCTCAAGAGTGGCTCTATGCAGTGAGGAATCGGATGTCTCAGTCTCTGGAGGATGCTCTCCACGAGCCCCAGGGATCGCTGGCACAGGCTATCCTCCTCAGCAAGCGCAGCACTATCCCGGATGAGCTCAGAGATTCCCTCTCACGGACAGGGACGGCGCATGTCATCGCCGTCTCCGGGCTCCACATCGCCATCGTGGGTGGGATCGCGCTCAGTTTCTGGGTGTGGCTATTCGGGAGAAGGCGTCCCACATATTTCTTGCTCGCCCTCGTCGCTATCTGGGGTTATGCCCTGCTCACCGGGCTGCATGCCCCTGCGCTGCGCGCTGCCATCATGGTTAGCCTGTGGCTCTTTGCTGATTATATTGGTAGACCGCGCAGCGCTCTACCCTCGCTCCTTTTCGCTGCTGCACTCATGATTGGCATTCACCCCTCCATTTTGCGCGAGGTTTCCTTCCAAATGAGCTTCGCGGCAATTGCGGGGCTGATACTACTCACTCCGCGCTTTCAATCGTGGGGCAGAGGGGCTCTTGGGGCAACTGAAGGGCGCAGAAAGGGGTTGGGCTTCGTTATCGACAGCCTTTCATTCACACTGGGCGCCGTCCTCGCTACCCTGCCCATTATGGCCTACTACTTCCATCAAATGTCGCTGGTGGCTCTTCCTGCCAACTTCTTTGCCCTGCCGGCGCTGCCTGCTGCCATCGGCACCGCCGCCCTGGTCGCGATTTTCGGGCTATTCGCCCCGCCGCTGGCCCAGGTTCTGGGATGGTACGCCTGGCTTTTTCTCAGCTACATGATCGAGGTCATCGAGCTCTTCTCATCCCTGCCCTTTGCCTCCATTGAATTGAAAGAGGTTGGCGCTCCCTTTGTTTGGGGGTATTATGTTGCCATGGGCGCAGGACTGTGGGCATGCAGTAACTGGTCGAGGCTGGGTGCAATCATGAGCAAGGCGAAGGCACGCCTATCGTTGGTGCCCGAACTCTACAGGAGAGTGCCGGCCAAATTCGTCGTTCCACCTCTGATCGTCGTGGCTGCCCTGGTGTGGTTCGCTGCCGTCACGGTGCCTGATAACCGGCTCCACGTTTTCTTCCTCGACGTGGGCCAGGGTGATGCCATCCTGATTCAAAAAGGCCACCAGCAAATCCTTATCGACGGTGGCCCCGACCCCGAGAAGATATGCCTTGAGCTGGGTGACAAGCTGCCATTCTGGGACCGAACTATAGAGATGGTCATCCTGACCCATCCTGAGATGGACCACATCACAGGGTTAGTGGAGGTTCTCCAGCGCTACGAGGTCAGGCACGTTTTGACCAGCGGCCAGGAATGCGACTCCTCCGTTTATATGGAATGGCGCAGGCTGATTGATGAGAACGGCATCGAGCGCACCATTGCCCAGGTGGGGCAACAGGTTGCGCTGGCTGGAGAGGTAAGCTTGGAGGTGCTTCACCCACCGAAAACATTGCTCCAGGCGACTGCCTCTGACGTAAACAACAACTCGGTGGTGCTGAGGCTGAACTTTCAGGATTTCAGCCTGCTGCTTACGGGAGACATCTTCGAGGAGGCAGAGCAGCATTTGCTCGACCAGAGGTTCGGCCTGAGAAGCACTGCGCTCAAGGTCGCCCACCACGGCTCCGATACTTCCAGTTGCCTGGAGTTTCTCACCGAAGTTGACCCTCAGCTAGCGGTTATCTCAGCAGGAGCAGAGAACCCCTTCGGCCATCCCGGGCCTGACGTAGTGGAGAGGTTGAGGGAAATCGTTGGCGAGGACAGCGTATACCTGACTTCGCAGCAGGGCACAATCGAGCTGATCAGCGATGGCGAGAGGCTGTGGCTGCGAACGGAGAAGTGACGAGTGGATAGGTGGGTTCCGCTTTGCTGCACCCACCCTACGAATCTACGAGTCTGTGGTATAATTACGCAACTGATTTGGTACTTGTCGGGAATCAAGTGTGGAAGGAAGTTGCGGTGAAAAAAGATGCTGATCTGGCCCTGCTCTGCACAGTTCAAGGGGAACTTCAGGCCAACGTAATCAAAGCTCATCTGGAAAGCGAAGGAATCCCTGCGTTGTTGCAGTACGAAAGCGCGGGAATAGTGTTCGGTTTAACTGTTGATGGTTTGGGCGAAATAAGGGTATTAGTCCCTAAGGAATTGGAGGAGGAGGCAAAGAGGATAATAGAGCCCAGGGAGCACGACGATACAGACATTCACTGATGAAGGCAAGGAAGCAATCAAACCATTTGAAACGGTAGCCCTGCTCAAAATCTGGCGTTAGCTGCTCATTTCGTGACCACAACGTGGACTACGAAGGCTTTCACTGATTCCTACACTTGCTGGTGCTTGATCTAATTAATAGGAGATATGCCTTCATTCCCCTAAAACCCTACATACTGTTCCCCTCCCCTGGAGGGAGGGGATTAAGGGGAGGGGGAATTCGCCCTTGTGATCACAGCCCCCCTCTTTGATCTTGCCATTGTTTTCGACAGGCTTGTGCTGTTAAAATGTCGAAGACTACCGTTTGAAAGGATGATTAGTTGGCGAAGGAAGTCTGCGTAATCCTGCCTGCTCTAAATGAGGAAGCCACCATTGGCATGGTCATCGACGAGATACCCAGGGAGGAGATTGAGCGGAGGGGATATGAAGTCGACATCCTGGTGATTGACAACGGTAGTATCGATAGAACCGGGGAGATTGCCAGGGAAAGAGGAGCACAGGTTGTTGTGGAGCCGACGAGAGGGAAGGGGATGGCTATCAGGGCTGGCTTTGAGGCGCTGAGCTGCGATTTCGTATTCATACTGGATGCGGACTACACTTATCCAGCTACCTATATACCCGAGATGCTTAAGGTATTGGAGGGTGGATACGATGTGGTGATGGGTTCGAGGTTGAAAGGGCAGATGAGCGAGGGTGCGATGAGCAATTTGAATTTGGCGGGCAATCGCTTACTTGCTTTGATGACAAACATCTTGTATGGAACAAGAATAAGCGATCCCTGCACCGGTTGTTGGGGCCTGAGTGGAAAGGCACTCAGGCAGCTGAAGCTGGATGCCACAGGGTTCGACATCGAGGCGAACATGCTAACCGAGGTAGCGATGAACGGTTGCAGGATAACAGAGATCCCCATTAGCTACAGAAGAAGGTCAACTCCTCCCAAGCTGAAGTCTCTGAGGGACGGATTCAAGATCGGCAAGATGCTTGTAAGCAATAGGTTTCGCCCTAGATAATCAAGTCTTTACATAATCATGTTAGTATCCGCTATCGTCTGCACCCATAGCCTGGACAACCACCAAAACCTCGTTGAGGCTGTGGATAGTCTATTGAAACAGACCCATCGGGAAATAGAGGTCGTCGTAGTCATTGATGGTAACGAAGAATTGCGTGATAAGGTCGCGGCAGACTATCAGGGGCAAGATGCTGTCACCACTGTCCTCCTCAAGGAATCCGCTGGCGTGTCTCGGGCCAGGAATGCTGGCATCGGGGCGGCCCGGGGCGATGTCATTGCTTTCATGGACGACGATGCAGTCGCTGATAGCAGATGGATTGAGAATCTTCTTGTCACCTACCGGGAATACGATGCCCTTGCGGTGGGGGGCAAAGTCTTGCCAGTGTGGCTTAGCCAGAGGCCGGACTACTTGCCGGAAGAGCTTCACTGGCTGGTTGGCGCAACCCATGATGGATTTGCAGATGAGAAGGTTGCCGAGGTGCGCAACACATTTGGGCCAAACATGAGTTTCAAGAGGGAGGTCTTCGAGAAAGCAGGGGTATTCAACGAAAACCTTGGCTTTGCCAGAAAAAGAACCTCATACATACAGGCGGAAGAAGCGGAGTTTGCTTTGAGAATGAAGCAGACGTTGGGCAAAGGTGTTATATATAACCCTGACGCCATCGTTCATCATAAAGTCCCTCAATCGAAGCTGGGGGTGGGGACCCTTCTCAGAAGGGCTTTTTATCAGGGATACTCCAAAGCCCTGCTGGCACGCCTCAACATCTCTGCTGATCCGATAGCTACTGAGAGGTCCTATCTCAAGACCCTGCTCCTGAAATGCCTCCCGCTGAGGATGAAGAGGATCTATAACCTAACTGAACTGAAGAAGCTTTCAGTTCTTCTCGCCTCCATCTTCAGCGTAGGCCTTGGATTCCTATATGGCTATGCTAAGGAGCGCATTGCGGAATGGAGAAGGCGATAATAACCACCAGTTGGGATGATGGTCACCCTTTGGATTTGAAACTGGCTGAGCTATTAAGGAAATATGATGTTCCAGCTACCTTCTATATTCCGATAGATAGGGTGAAAAGGGGATGCATGAATCCCGGCGAAATCAGAGAGATCGGTGAGAGCTTTGACATTGGAGGGCATACCTATCATCACGTGAAGCTGCCTCGGGTCTCCATTGAAGAGGCTGAGAAGGAAATCGTGGAGGGTAAGAAGAGATTAGAGGAGATAACCGGCAGAGAGTTACTTTCTTTCTGCTACCCTTACGGAAGATTCAATGATCGAGTTATAAGCATTGTCAAGGAAGCGGGTTTCATCGGGGCGAGAACGATGATGTCGCTCACCAGGGGCATAAAAGACCCCTTCAGAATGGGCACTACAGTCTGTGCCTCAGATTGGTGGTTTGCCCCCTATATCATGGACTCTGTGGCCTCGCGAGACCTCGGGTTGTTCGCATTCATGCTGAGAGGCAACCTGTTCTTCAAAGGTTGGGACTGCATAGCGATGGGAACCCTTGATTTCGTCATCGAAAACGGCGGTGTCTGGCATCTATGGGGCCATTCTTGGGAGATCGATGCCCATAACGACTGGGGAAGACTCGAAGAAGAGCTGCGCAAGATAAGCGCGCTATCAAGAGAGGCAAGAAAAGTGAATAACAGCCAGTTGCTCAGAATGTATATCGAGAAGAGTTGATGGAGCCCGTGTCACAAAGAGGGAAGTGGATATTGTAGTTGGCTCCCCGATATTGCCATCGGGGCGCATATATGTCTTGGGCGTAGTGGTGCATAAGGCGATAGATGGAGAGCGAAGCTGAGAGCCATTCGAAGATACTGATCATTCTGATCCTGGCAGCGATTGCCTGCTTAATATACCTGGTATCTGTATTCCTCGCTTATCCCGAATTCCAAAACACCAGGCTTGTCGATCCTCTGGCGGAGATAGACTCTCTGTTCCCTCTGTATTACATCGCTATCGCGCTGGCCGCTTTGTCAGTCGTTGGTTGTCTGATATGGCGTGTTGGGAATAAGTGCCTTCATATCCTGCTGCTGATGATGTTCGCCGCCATGCTGTGGCTCACGCCTTACTATCTCGCCGGGTTCGTGAGGTTGCCTGACGGCCCCTGGCATGTGGGTGTTGCCATGAGCGTGCCCGAGGTATTGGACGGCGCTCCGATCTCCTTTTCACACTATGCCTGGGATAACCCGACTTCCTTCGTCTACCACTATTCCTTTGTGAGCACGGTTGGCATAGAGCCTTCGACCTACATCAATCTCTTCCCGCCGATTTGTCTTTTTGTGTTTGTTCTCTTGTGCTATGCGTTGATGGTCAAGCTGTTTGATCCCAAAGTGGCTTTTCTTTCCTTGTTGATCGCAATCCCAGGGCTGCACTTCCTACAGCTCCATCCTTCACCCCATACTATAGGGGCATTGTTGATGCTGACAACGCTGCTGTTGCTGGCCAGGCGAGGTGCTGCGGCGAAGGTCATACCAGTCGTTGTCATCCTCGCCATCCTCATTATTGTTGCTCATCCTACAACGCCTTTGTTGCTTTCCATATTCCTTGCTGCGGCATTGCTCGCCAGCGCTGTCTACGCTCGCAGGATTGGCCGGCTGCAGATGGTTGTGGCAGGTATACTGATAGTCTGTTTCGCAGGCTGGTTTTTCTGGCATTCGTTCTATCCTGATTCGCCGTGGGCTGTCGCGGAAGAATTGCGCCGGGGCATTATGCCTGAGAGGCTTGGCGTCGGCGCGGAGTATCTGACGGGGACACAATTCGTATACAGTAACATCTACAACCTTAACAAGGGGGTCTACTTTTTCTATGCTGCTATAGGTGCACTAGGGGTCCTTTACGTGGCGGCCAGGGCTTACATTGGAAAAAAGAGCATCAAGAATTGGTTATCCCAGCTTGGTGGGCTGAAACGAAGCGAGGCAATGCTAGCTTTAAGTATCTTGCCCCTTCTTATTCTGAGTTTTCTACTCGCAGGGAAAGCCCACGTTTTGATTGAAACAGGCCTAACCTACATTATCCTGGCGCTATCATGCATCATCGCCTCGGTCATGGCCCGGTCGCACTGGCTGGATAGCGGGATTGGGCGTTCCTTTCTAGTTATTGGAGTGTTGTTCTTGACGCTGTCATTTCCCGTAGTGGCCTACAGTATAGATGCTTACAGCAGCTTTCCCGAATCGGAGGAGAATGGTCTGAAGTTTCTGGTTGCAGATGGCTCCCTGGAAGGGAAGACCCTGGCTGGAGACAGCCTCTCCCAGCTAGCACTGTATGCACAGCCCCCCTTGAGCCAGACCGAAGACATGACCCTGGGTGCTCTAAAGGCACTTGACCTGAGCGAAAAACCGCTGGACATGATCGTATTTCGTAATACGGGGTATTACTATGCAGCAATGCGTGACGACCTGTCCTTTGATCGCAACCGTTTCACCGAGTATCTGGCTGTGGTTGAAAGTAGCAAGTATCATAAGGTATATTCCAGCCCGACATTTGAAGTCTACTCCAAGGGTGGGGTGAGATAATGAAAGTGGCCTTCCTTTCCAGGGAATATCCCCCCGATACCGCATGGGGGGGGATTGCCACTGTGTATCATACCTTGGCCTGTGCCCTGGCCCAGCGGGGACACGAGGTTCACGTCATCTGCCAGGCGGTGGGTGAGACCAGGGATTCAGTAGACAATGGCGTCTTCGTTCACAGGGTGGGGACGAACCCGAAGCGTTATAGCGCGGTGGCGCGAATCAACTATGGCTACTGTGCCTGGCTTAAGCTAAGGGAGATCATCAAGCAGTATGACATAGAAATAGTCGAGGCAACTTACTGGGGAGCTGAAGCCCTTCTTTATAGCCTGAAAAGACGCACGCCTTTAGTGGTAAGGACTGACGTTTCGGCATCAGATATCCTGAGGACAAGGACATACGCTGGAATGAAGGAACTACTAGGTTTGAAAGTCCTTTCTTGCTTGGAGGGTTTCAGCGCTAAGAGGGCAGACCGGCTCATAGCGATCTCTAGTGACCTGTATACCCGGGCAATTGAAAAACTCCACATCGACCCTGGAAGGGTTGATCTGGTGACCCACGCTGTGGACACCGCGAAATTCAGGTATGTTGAATCTGATTCGAGGGAGAGGCTGGGAATACCTGGTGACGTCCCGCTGGTTTTGTTCGTAGGCAGGCTGGAGGTTAGAAAGGGTGTTCACCTGCTTTGCCAGGCCATCCCCGAGATTATCGGAAGCATGCCCTCGACCAAGTTCGTGCTGGTGGGGCGAGATGCAACCACCCCCCAGGGTGGCTCGGTCAAATCGTATATCACCAAAGAAGCGGAGCGCCGCGGTTTCAGCGATAATTTAGTGCTCATTGACTTCATGTTCCCGGATGAACTTGTTGCATTATACTCGGCATGTGATGTTTTTGTGCTGCCTTCCTTGTGGGAGGGATTCGGCATGGTAATTCTGGAAGCGTTGGCCTGTGGGAAGCCTGTGGTGACCACGTTTGTTGGAGGTGCTCCTGATATTGGGCTCACGCCGCCAAGTGGGATCTTGGTGGCACCGAATAATGCTAAGGAGCTTGCTGAAGCTATATTAGAGTTGCTGTCGCTCAACGATGAGGACAGGAGGTTGGTAGCAAGAAAGAATCGGGAGCTCATTGAGAACAGATTCTCAATACCTGGCTGGGTGGACAAGGTGGTCGAGGTCTACGAGAAAGCGCTGAAAAACTGGTGAGGCTCGGCATCGGCAACAGACAAACAGGCAGTTTGGAGTTGATTGGCGTGACGGGGAATGAGGCGGTCAATGTTGTGATCGGTACCCCAATCCACCGTGCCGGCGCGTACATACTGGACAGGTTTCTGGCAAATCAAAAGGAAATCCAGCAGAAGTACCCGTCATCTGAGCTCGTTCTGGCTACGGTCGAGCGTGATCTCGCGGACGAGCTGGAGGCGCTGCTCAGCTCTTTGGGCATCGGGGGAAAGGTGCTGCGCTATGAGACCGTCAAGCCGGAGCATGCTCGGGGGAGGGTGTGGAATGTTGCTTGTGGGAGAGAGGCGATACGGCAATACATGTTATCGCAAGCCAAAGCGCAGTATTTGTTATGTCTCGATGCGGATATGACCTATGACCCCAATATCATTGACATAATGGAGAGGGAGATCCAAGGCTATGACGTGGTATATAGCGGGTCGCCGCTGCGGGATTTCGGGGTGGCTCTCGCTGGAGCGGGTTGTTGCATGCTCACTGCGGCTGTTGTGAAAGAAATAGTATTTAGATGTCTTGAGTTCAAGAACGGCGCCGTGATATCCGAGGACAGCCTGCTCGAGTTGGATTTGATCAGGTCAGGCAAGAGGATCAAAAAGTGGTTTTTCCTCGCCGTTAGCCACTATGAGAATGAGAACTTGGCCAAGTCGGTCGGCCCGCAACCGGTCGGGCTGTACCGGAGGATAACACACTCGGCTCTTGTACGACGTCTGATTATTGGAGCCAGCATAGCATTTAGGCGTGACGTAGGTTGGTGGCTGCTTACCCTTGAGTACAAATTGCTCCGGGTCATGAGATCGATCTCACTGCCTCGGAAGCGTAGATAGACGACGGGACTGCGGTTTAGCTCCTTCTACGGTCAAAGGTCATCTGGCCTGCTATCCTCTCCAGGACTCTCACCACCTCCTTTCCCTCTTCCCCCGTCACCGGAGGCTCGGTATCGTTTCTTATTGACTCAACGAACCTCTCTATAAGGATGTCGTGGCCGCTATGCTGTCTGCCCAACAGGGTATTAAGAGCGGCGTATGTGGTGCAAGCAAATAGCTGATAGCCCTGGCTGAGGTTGTCCAGCGCACGCCAGGGACGGCTTTCTCCACCGACACCGAACTTGGTCAACACTCCACTGTGAAGGTCGACATGCAGGTTTCTCCTCGTTCCGAAGATGTTGAGTGTAGCCCCACCTTTGGGCCAGTTGCACGAAGCGGTGATCATCCCTGTGCCCCTTTCGCCCTCAAGGATTACCCTCAACTCGTCAGCTTGTATCCATTCGTGACTGCTTAGCTTTCTAGCATATACCGCTACAGGCTCCAGCTTGCCCAAAAATGACATCGCCAAGTATATTGGATGGGGGAGTATCTCGCCGAAAACGCCGCCCGGCAGTTTGTGGTACCAGTGGTCCTTGTTCATGAAATCAGCGCTGTCCTTCGGCCACGCATCTACAACGTCTATGCCGGTCAAATGACCGATTATGCCCCCGTTCGTCATAGACCTTGCTCTCATTACCGTCGGCTGGAAGAGCTTATTATGAGCAACGCATAGCTTCGCCTTGTTCTCCTCTGAAGCCCTTATCATCTCATCGGCCTCTTTGGTGCTCATGGCGAACAGCTTCTCAACCAGGACATCGCAGCCGGCCTCCATTGCCGTGACGGACAGGATAGCATGGGTTTTCGGCGAGGTGCAGATGTCCACCATATCCAAATTCTCCCTCTCCAACATCTCGGAAAGGTCTGCGTAGTAGCTGTTGATGCGAAAACCCTTAGCTGTCCTCTTTGCCAGGTCCTCATTCATATCACAGACAGCCGCTATCCTGACACCCTTCATCTTGAGCAGGGGTGGGATGTGCCAACGCTGCGCTACACGTCCACAGCCAACGATTCCGGCCCTTAAAGACTTGCTTGCCTTCATTCTTCCCCCCTGTCAGCTATTACTATGGCGAACCCGTCTTGCGCGGGAACGCCCCCCAACCCTTAGCAGAACATAAATGCTGGTAATGGCTTGTGCCCCGATCCAGGCATAGCCAACGCCTACGATTCCCAGCTCTGGCATGGTAAGGCTGCTTGCAGTGAGCACGGTAATGGCTATGAGTGCGTGGATCGCCACCAGTTCCCTGATCCTGCCCCGGACGCGCAGGATAGTATAGTAGATGCTGTTCACCCCCGTGAATAGGCTTGACGAGCCGAGAATCCATAGCAGCGTCAGGCCATTGGACGAGTAGCCTTCCCCGAACAGGAGCAGAAGCCATTTGCCTAGCAGGACCAGGAGTGCGATGGCTGGTACCAGTAAAAGGAGGATGAATCTGAAAGACCTGCGCGCATTTGCCGTCAATTCTTCCTCGGAATGCGAGCCCTCGGCAAACAGTGATGTGGATACCGCGAGGGGTATGGCAAAGAGCAGGCTGGAGATCATCCAGGCTACATAGAAATAGGCGTTTTGCTCCCCACTCACGAGGTTAACGATTATTATCGGCAGGACGAGGGAAGGTGCTGCCGAGAATATAGAGACAAAGTAGTTTCCTGCGGAGTACCTCCAAATGCCCTTGATTATGTCCAGGTTTATTCCCAGCGATGGCTTGTAAGGTTTCTGAACCCGGGGCAGAAAGAGGAAAAAGGAGATGATGAGGGCGATGCCGATAGCGACGCCCCACGAGCTGACGATGCCGAAGGCGTGGAAAAAGAGGGCCAGGAGGATGGGAAGGGGAATCTTGAGCAGCGAGAAGATGGTATTCTTCGCCAAAGCTAATTCAGCCCTTCTCTTAGCTATGAATATGGAGTCCACGATCCCCGAAAGTGGCCAACCGACGGCGAAGAGAACAAAGGCCAGGAGGAACATCGCTTTCTCCCTGACGAACACGACAGCCGGAGACCACAGGTCCAAGCCAGCGATGAATATGCCTGACACTGCCAGAGCAACAATTGCGCAGACGGTGAAGCAGGAGTTTATCATCTTCACAGGTTCTCTGGCCTTGGGGAGAAAGCGGATGAGGGCGATGTCCAGGCCCAGGGTGCTGATCAAAGCCAGCAATCTGACGGCTGATATAATCGCGGCCGCTACGCCCACCTCATATTCCGTGTAGTACCTGGCGACTATCATCCAGAAAAAGAGGCCCAGGCCGGCAGTCACAGCGGTGTTAGCCATCAGGAAGAGAGAGTTGCGGTATAGCGGGTCCTTAAGGTGGCGCTTGAGCTGTGTAACGTTCAAAGCTGTTTCCTGCAATGAGGACTACCGTATCCCGAGATGAGACTCCCTTTGGGGCGTCGACAGACTATGCCTTTAGTAGACCGCGTCAGCAGCAGTGTTAAGGTCGAAGACAAGCTGCTGGTTATACCGATGTAAAGAAACGAGGTTTGCCATTCTTAAGGTATGTACTCAAATATCTCCACCTCAGAGATCTTATCCGCTCCCCGACCAGCCACCGTTCTTGGAGACTTATAGACTAGCTCATAATGCTCCAGTTTCTCAAGTGGCACCGGGCTTATGAGGGGGTCTGTTCCTACTATTGTGTGGCCTGGATTCGCTTCCACAAACGCTTCTGCATCGTCATAGTCGGCAAACGGCTCCTGGCCATCAATGACTTTGGCCATGAACCTATTCCCACGGCTATCGGTTAGCGGCTGCTCTGTCCATGAGATGACCAGGGTTTCCCCCGGATCCCATTCTTCTCCTGCGAAAACGTACAGCCTGGAGCACATACATTGATAATAGGCGGGATAATACAGCAATACGGGTGCAAATTTTCCTTCCTCGGTCGGCTGATAGTAATACTCAAAGAGGGCACTCTGGTCTTTGCCGGCCCACTCTACCATGGCGGGCAAATCGGTGCAGACACCAGCCTCTGGATTCACTTGATACAGGGCATCCCGGAAGCTCATAATTACGTACCTGGAGCCCAGCTTGTCGAGCACCTCGTTAGCTGCAGCTTCACTCTGTGCTGTGAAGAACCAAGCTGCCTCCCCGGCACCGTGCTGGTGCGGATTGGCGTTTGGTATGCGGTGGGCGATATACGTAATCCAGTGGCCGTAGTCCCACCAGCTCATCACTCCGTATGCTGATTCTGGATAGGCGTAGTCCTCTCCCTCTGCCGGTTCTGCGTATCCCTTGTACTGGTAATAGAAGTTGGGGTCATCGAAGTCCTCGAAGGGGTCTGGGGTATTATCTCTCATCCAGACCAGTGCGTCGTGCCAGTCGTCAGTGGGGTAGCTGCGCTGATCGGCTACGTCAATCGCCCTCCCGATATTGGGATAGAATACCAGGAAGAACACGGCAACCGCCGCTATTATGCCGTAGCCATACCTGGCCGCGGGATGCCTTGTCAACAGCGTTCCCAGCCACCTCTCCCTGGCTTTGGCCTTCTTGCGCTTTGCCTTTTTACCTGATTTGCTTTCTACCTTACCTGTTCTCAGTTTCTCACTTATATAGACCTTTTCTCTTCTGCCTGCTTCAGAGGCTATCCTCGTACCGGCAAAGGCCACGGTCTTCCACGAGAGGTAGGCGGTGAGGAGGGCCACGTTTACCGCGAAATAGTAGGCAAAGCGGTTCTGACCGATCGTGGCCACCAGCATTATCACGCTCCAGACGAGGAGCAGCGTCTTGTCAGCAGCCCCTTCCTTTATGACCAGATAGGCCACTATCACCAGTGAAATCAGCGCCAGGTAAAAGCATGTGGTGAACTCATCCCATACGGTTGAGAGGGAGAAAGAGCCCATCGGGTAGAACAGCGGCCTCGCTTCAAGGATGGTCTCAGCGCCTCCCGTTGGGCTGAGCACGCTCAGTTTGTCCAGAATTGAGTTGAGCACTGACGGGGCAATAAGATAGAAGGCTGCCAGGCCGATGCCGCCGAGAACCACCAGCGCCAGGGGATAATAGGCCCGCCTCATATCCATCCTGGTCATCAGGAAGGAAAGACCGCTCAGCGCCAGGAGCGCCAGCATGGCGATGAGCAAAGAGACAATTTGGAGGTCTACCTCTCCATATGACCCCAGGAAGGGGAGAACCATCAGCAGGGCGATAAGCAGGGAGGGTATACCGATGATACAAAGGTAATCGGTTGTCCTGCCCCTTATATGGTCTGAGACGTATTGAATGAAGGCAAAGACGAAGATTATGAATATAACGAGCGCCCCGCCTGCCCAGGAAAGGAGATAGAAACCCAGAGATATCCCGGTCACCAGGGAATAGATCAAAGGCTTTTTCAACGTTGCCCAGTCTCTCGTCAAAAGGCTATTGAAGGAAATCCCTTTCTGCTTTGAGCTTTTCACTGCCAGTATCAGGAACAGAATGGTCGTGGAACTGAACAGGGTTTCCGCGACATGGTGATCGGTGAATCCGAGGAGGGAGCGCAGCAGGAATTGGCCGGGCAGTATGACAACCAGAGCTGCTGCGATAAGTCCTGCCTTTTTGTTGAACAGCTCCTTCCCTATGAAAAACACGGGAATTGCGACCAGCGCACCCAGGATTGCCGGGAAATAGGCTCCCACCGTCTCTATCATCCTGGGGGATGGAGAGCCGAGCCCGAAGAGCCAGATGAAAAAGCCCAGAAGCAGGTCAAAGAAGGGCGCAAAAAAAACGCTTTGACCGTGGGGATAGAAGGTATAGGGGTCGAAGTAGATGCGGTGTGGGAAATGCTGGACGAGGTTCTCCACCAGCCGCATGTGATACCAGGAATCGAACCACTTGAACTTGACCCAGTCGCCGACAAAGACGTCATCGTAGGGGAAATATACGCGCAGCAAGAGGGCGATGCCGCAGATGGAAGCCAGTGCCAGTCCGTATAGAGCGTTAGTAGAGAGCTTTGTCTTGATGCTAAATCCACTCATCTTTCGCTATCGCATCTGGCTCCGACTCGCGTATCCTTTTGATCAGGCTCGCTCTTAGCGTCGCCGAGGGACTTACGAACGAGACGGTGTGTAGAAGCTTCTCGATTCTAACACTTGGGGACGCCAAGCGGCAACCTGGGCCCC
>CAZCXP010000049.1:0-16194 GCA_964502665.1 uncultured Dehalococcoidia bacterium
GGTGAGGATGCCGGGGAAGACGATCACCAGCGCCAGCAGTATGCCGAAGATTGCGAGTACCTCCTGCACCACTCAAACCTCCCCTGAGCACAGTTTACTGCGCCGACCGCTTACAATCAATAGCTAAGTAAGAGCTTGACATCAATTAGGAAATCTTATTGTTAACAATCCTGAGGATTGTCAACCCATAAATAATCTGGATTGCCAGCTAACGTGACAAGGACAAAGTTGGTATAATAATCGCAAACAGTCATGCTGGAGGCTCAGGAACATTGCCCATGATATATCTCCTGTTGAGACGAGTGCTGGCGAGAACTGCTAGAACCAGCGTCCCGATCATTCTGGGAGCTCTGCTAGTAATCATGTCTCTAGGCGCAGTGGTCATATATTTTGCCGAGCATGGCCTCAATCGTGATTTCGCGGGTTGGGGCGATTGTTTCTGGTGGGTGGTAGTTACCATGTCGACAGTGGGCTACGGGGATAAGGTCCCCATTACCGCCGGAGGTCGCATAATGGCTTCCGTTGCTATGGTGGCTGGGCCTGTTCTACTGGCCTCATTCGCAGCATCTGTTGGTGCCACCTTCTACGACGAATGGCAGAAAGGAGTCAAAGGCATGGCAAGGATTACATCCAAAGAGCATATTCTCATCTGTGGTTGGAGTGCCACTGCAGCGGATGTTATTGCCGAACTCCGTCAGAGCGACACATTCAAGAAGGCCCCGATAACGATCATAGATGGAGGAATAGACGCTAACCCAACCACCGATTCAAGGACTTCCTTCGTCCGTGGCGTTTCTTCCGATGTGAAGGTCTTAGAACAAGCAAACGTCCGTGAGGCAGTATATGCTGTAGTCATTGCCAAGGACAGGACACCTGCTGCCGACCAGCAAACAGTGCTCACTGTTTTAGCGATCAAGAACATTAGTCCCCAAGTCCATATCTGCGCTGAGCTAAATGATGCAAATAATGAAGGGCATCTCAGGCGTGCTGGCTGCGATGCCATCGTGAATACCGGTTCCCTGACCAGCGGACTCCTCGCTCTTTCTCTACAAAATCCTGCCGTTAGTGAGGTAATCAAGGAGCTTGCCTCTTTTCATGGGAACGAAGTGTATCGTGTCAAAATACCCCAGAGATTCGAGGGACACAGATTCGGGGACATGCTCAATGATTACAAGAAGGGACATGATGCCATTCTCATTGGCGTCGAGAGGGAGGGCAAAGCTCTACTCAATCCATCATCTGACCTGGAATTGAAGACGGCTGATTACCTATTGATCGTGTCCGAGCAGTGCCCCCACTGATGCTTCGCACAGATGTGCAACGTTGCACTTCTGTCAGGGAAGTTCAATAGCCCTAACAGCCAGTAGCACCTCAGAGTTGATTTCGGGTTCTCCATGCAGTAGCCTCTTTTGTCTTGAGTTGAATATCCGGTAACCTGGCTGGGAGATACCGGGGTGTACTACTTCAGACGGCTATTCCCCGAGTCCGAGTTCCTTCAGCTTTGCCAGAGTAGGGGCACCACTCTTCTTATCATAGCCCCTTTCATCATAGTACTCGTCTAGCAGCCTATCGACGTCTTCGATGTTCAAGATTTTGGTTCGATAATAGTCAGTCAGGCGGTACTCCACGCCTCCTATGTCCAGTGGCTTGAACCATGCTTCGGGCGGCCTATCATCATTACGACTGAAGCCTGCCCTAACGCTGAATAGCTTCTGCACTGTCCAACCCCGCTCAGCGGGGAGAGCCCGCACTCCCATAGTGTCGCACCCTGGATCTCTCTGGCCATGCTGGCTTCTTCTCCAACATGGCTTATGAAGCCGTGGCTCATGTCGTCGTGCGACGGAATAGGGCTAAGCCATAGTGATGTGGCCTCCAGTGCGCAAATCGAAATCGACATTAAGGCTGCTGTCAATGACAGCGAAGGGGTGGTGGCGGCAATGCTGTCGAAGCCAAAAAAGGCGACCTGGTGGTCGCCTTTTGATCCACTCCACCCCGATGGGATGCGGGGCCGCTATATCTGGTGTGACATCTTGATCAGAAGTTAAGGAGTCGGAATTTTGTATCTGTAGAGGCCCAGAAACGTCACCTTTATGTCGTCACGGCTCTGTCTGGACAGGAGCACTCTACTCACTTCCGGCCAGGAGTGCTGCTCCCAGGGCCCCAATGATCTGGGGCTCCTCCGGGATCAGGATGGGGAGGCCGATTCCGGCTTCGAGAGAATTCTTAACCCCGATGTTCTTGGCGACGCCTCCGGTGAATATCACCTGCTGTCTATAGCCGACGGTCCTACCCATAACCACTACTCTTGAAGCTACCGCCCTATGGATGCCAGCGACCAGGTCCTCCCTCGTTCTCCCCTCAGCGCGAAGTGAGACCATCTCCGTTTCGGCGAATATGGTGCAGGTACTGCTTATCTGGCAAGGCTCCTCGCTGGTAAGGGATATCGGCCCCATTTCCTCGATGCCGAGGCCCAGAACCCCAGCCATAACCTCCAAGAACCTGCCCGTTCCCGCGGCACACTTATCATTCATTGCAAAGTCACTAACAGTGCCATCTTCACGGACGCCGATGACCTTGCTGTCTTGACCGCCTATATCGATGACTGTTCTGGCTGCAGGTATTACGAAGTTCACCCCTCTGGCGTGGCAGATAATCTCGGTCGCCGTTTTATTGGCAAAGGCAACACCTTTCCGCCCGTAACCTGTTGAAATGATAAACCGCAGGTCAGCCATGGAGAGCCCGGCAAGCTCTAATGCCGCTTTTGTTACTTCTTCTGCTGCTCGAGCAACGCTGTGGCCTGTTGGTATTACAACGTGGGACAGGATCTTGCCGTCTGCTACAATAACAGTCTTAGCCGTTGCTGCCCCTACATCAACTCCAGCAGTAACCATTATCCCTCTATGCTGCCTTGGCAGCCTTGGCCGCCCTCAGTAATTCAGCAAATGTCTCAACCCTCGTCCTTAGCTGGCCGGCACTGTAGTTCCGGGTGTCATAGCTGTCCCCCTCCAGAATCAGCACAGGTATGCCCAACTCTTTCTCTATGACCTTCTTGGTGATCATGACGGTGGGGACCCACTCGCGGCAGGAGTAGGGGTAGAAATTGATTGCTCCGTCCACGTTGAAAGCCCTGCAGTTCTCCAAGTTGATAGCAACATGGGCTTCACAGGAGTGAGGTATGTCCAGGCATGGGCCTACACCGATCATATCCGCCCAGTCCCTATATGGATGTTTGGCGAGCACCCAAGGGCCGAGCCAGAACGGTATCTGGATGCGAATGGCCAGGCCTGTCTCCTCTATCATACGTGTTATGCTCGGATCCACGCTTATCGTAATGGTGGAGAAGACACCGGGGGCTCCTTTCTCAACTACCCCCTTGCCCTGGTCAACTCTCTGCTGCACCTCCTCATACAGTATCTCAAGCGCCTCCTGCTTCCCTTCAATGTCTCTCGTGGGCATAGAGTTGAGGAAAAAGGCGTGTGCCAGACTTGCCTGACTTATCGGCTGGGGATCCGCATGCCCAATGAGCTCCGCCACCTGCTGGAACTTCAGCCGGTATATGGCATTCGCCTTATTGGTGGCGCGTATCGCCTCCTCCGTCATTTGACAGCCTATCACCTTCTCAAATGTCTGGAAGAGCTTGCGCGCCTGTGATCCAGAGTAGCGCACCCGGTAGTCATTGAATTTTGGCCAGTCCCCCCAGTTCGCATCCGGGCAGTTATCGAGGTATGCTACAGGAACGCCGTAGACCTCATGCAGCAATTGCTCTGCCTCAGACGGCTGGTCACAATGATAGGAGGCTATTACTGACAGATCAGGGAAGGGGATTACCCCCTTCACCATCGCCCCCAGCCGGGTCTGATATAGAGCGCAGTGGGCAGCTCCGGGCGGCAGGCCGTTCTCCTCCCCTGCCTCCAGAAAGGGGGTGAGTTTGTCGAAGATCTGGCCAATGGTCATGTTTATTATTTGACCCGGAGTTGCAAAATAGACGTCCTTTTCTTCGGTTGACAGCATCATTGACATCAGCGGCCGCAGTTCCATTGGAAAATCGCTGTAGACCACTTTGTCGTGTTCTTCCCTTGCCAGTACGAGATTAACAAGCTCCCTCATCCATATCCCGAGGAATCTGCGTACACCCAGCAGCTCTATGTCCAAATACTGCCTCAGCCTCTTCTCACCCCGCTTGATGTCCTCCTCCTCTATCCCAAGGACCTTGAACGCCTTGTCAATCCTTGGCCTTTCCCTTTCTATCTCATCCGGTTCAAAACTGCACAACTTGAAGAGCTCGGTATACATGGTTAGCTCCCCCTCCCCGCTTTGATAATCTCAATAAAGGTCTCGATCCTTGTCCTGAGAGGGCCCCTCTCGGAAACGTCGTAATCTGATTCGATCTTCAGCATCGGGATATCGAGCTCTTTCTTCACAATCTTTTCGAAATAGAATGACTGGATATCATAGCTACTGCGGTACATGAGCTGGTACCAGATAATCCCATCAACGTTAAAATCCCTGGCCAGCTCTATCAGATAATCCAGCCTTTCCCTGGATGGCCTGAACCAGGCTGGGGGTTCCCTTCTCCTGAAGTACCTATCCGCCAAGGCCTCCATAAGGTCACCGTTAACCTGGACATTCTGCCAGTAGTGTCTGATCCCCTCAGCAAACTCCTCGATTACGATCGATGCCCCAGCCTCCTCAGTCATCTCCAGAACCTTATAATCACCCATAGCCAAAGTAGAGCCTGTCAGCAGGATCCTTGGCCCCTCCGTGCCAGATTGAGGCCTCTCCCTTAACTCTTGATGAATCGACTCCAGGGCGTCTATGAAGGCGGGCTTGTCGGCAACAAAAGAAGCATGATTCAGCTTCACGAACTCGTAGCCGGTTATAGGTGGCCGCTTAGATCTACGCAGGAGGCTTATCTCCTTCAGAAGCTCTCTCATTCTATTGCACAAACCGATCGCTTCCCTCAGTCTCCCATTCTCGATCTTGTTGCCGGTGAACTCCTCCAGCTTATTCTTAAGCGAATGCAGCCCTGCAAGATAGTACTCGAAAGCATGTTCATCTTTCTGATGAGGAACGCCAAACCTGAACACGTTGTCATCGGCGAAAAAGTTGAAACAGTCAGCTATTGCCTTGATATTGTGGTCTGTAACAGGGACGATGAGAAGATCGATCATCTGATAGAGAGGCTCCTCACCCAGCATCCTGTACCCAATCTGAGCTCTACAGAATGTGTCTATGAATCGAGGAATATACGCAGCGCTCTCAGCTACAGGCTCCGGGTCTCCTCCTCGGATGAGACCCACGGGCACTGCCCCACATGCATAGACCAACTCCTCCGGCATATAGCCCCCAGGGGTGTAGCCGATGAGTTTAGTCCCCTTCTCTCGCATCCGTCTCAGCTCTGTGAGCCTGGTTGCCAAGTGGTCAGTAAGCTTCTTCATCGCTTCCATCAGTGACGACCTCCACCCGAACATATTAGCAAGCAGCGTTGCCTACGTCAATTTCCGAAGCAAGTCCCTCTCGAGCGCCTGGTTTACGGCTGCGGATGCTGCTTCCATGCAGGCATCCCTTTCTTAGACCGGCGGTTCGTCCAAGGTACGCAATCCGGCTCCGGCTGAAATGAGCTTCCTTGCCAGTGTAGTTGTTTTCGATGACCGCTTGTCCTATAATCAAGCACTAAGAGCCACTACTAAGCGGTATTCAGCAACGAAAAGGATAGCGTGTGCTGCACATCATTGTCGCTGCCAAACAAGTTCTCGATCCTGAGGCACCTACCTCCACCTTCAAGATTGACCCCGAGAGCAAGAGAGCTGTGCTTGCTCAGGGTGTTCCGCCCGTTGTGAGTCCCTACGATGAGAATGCCCTTGAGGCCGCACTCAGAATAAAGGATGCCAATCATTGTAGGGTAACCGTGATCAGTTTAGGAGCAAAGCTAGCAAAGGCTGTCCTCAGGAAATGTCTGGCGGCAGGAGCCGATGATCTGTTTCTCCTGGAAGATGAGCTTTTCAGAGACCTCGATAGCTATTGTACCGCCTTTGTGTTGGCCGCCGCCATCAGCAAAATCGGCCAGTGGGACCTGATTCTTACTGGAAGGCTGGCAGCTGACACCACAGCCGGTGTAGTAGGGTCGGGCATTGCCGAGATGATGCATATCCCCAGTGTTACTGTGGCTGGAAGAATAGAGATCGCTGGGGACGGTGTGAGAGTGGAACGGGTCGTAGCAGATGGGTGTGAGTTAGTCGAAGCTCCCCTACCCGCCTTAGTTACCGTCAGCCATGAGTTGGGTGAACTGCGGAAGGTCTCTCTGCGGGAACTCATGGCCGCCCAAGACAAACCGATCACCACCTGGAGGTGCCAAGAGCTGGGGATTGAGTCACTACCGATGAGGCGAATGAGACCGCTCAAGCTATTCATACCCCACAAGGAAACAAGTTGTGAAATTGTGGAGGGCGTGAGTGAGGAGGAGGCCGGGGCAAAGCTGGCCCTGAAACTTAGGGCTGCCAGGCTTATTTGAAGTTGTAGGCTAAGAAGGAGGCGAACAATGTCGGGAAAAGAAGGTTTGATAGCTATACTTGGCGGCGCAAATGTATTAGACACGCCCGAGCTCCTTGAGGCCTATTCCAGGGACGAGAGCTTCGTCCGACACATGAAGCCTCAATATGTGGCAAGGCCCCAGAATACCGAAGAGGTGCAGGAGATAGTGAAGTGGGCCAATAGCACGGCCACGCCCCTCATCCCGGTGAGCTCCGGCCCGCCTCACTTCCGGGGCGATACAGTGCCAAGCCTGGGCGGGGTCATTGTAGAGCTAACCGGGATGAAAAGGATCATCAGGATCAACCGTAGAAACAGGGTCGCGATGATCGAGCCGGGGGTAACCTTCGCCGAGCTCCAGCCAGAGCTGGAAAAGGAGGGGCTTAGACTTCCCATGCCTCCGTGTCCTCGCAGATCGAAATCGGTGCTGGGTAGCTGCCTGGAGAGGGAGCCCACCATAATACCCAAGTATCAGTGGGACATCTCCGACCCTCTGCTTTGCACCGAGGTGGTCTTTGGCACTGGCGACCTTTTCAGGACCGGGGAGGCGGCGGGCCCGGGGAGTCTGGAAGCCCAGTGGGCATCGGGGCAGGCCCAGACCAATCCTATGGGGCCCTTTCAGGTCGACTTCTTCAGGCTTATCCAAGGGGCTCAGGGAACCACGGGGATCGTCACCTGGGCCACGGTGAAATGCGAGCTTCTAGCCCGCCTCCAGAAGCCTCTGCTGGTGGCGTCGCGGAGATTGGAGGATTTGCTCGATTTCGCCTACAGGCTCCTGTGGGCGAGGCTGGGCGACGAGCTGCTTATCCTGAACAGTCTCAACCTTGCCGCGATCCTGGGCGAGGACCGGGACGAGATCAAGGCGCTGCGGGACACCCTTCCTCAATGGGTGCTCGTCGTCTGCGTAGCGGGCTACGAAAGGCTTCCCCAAGAGAGAGTTGAATACCAGGAGAAGGACGTTATGGATGTCGCACAGCGCTTTGGGGTTGAGCCTCAGATCGCGATACCAGGAGCGAGAGCGAGCGATGTCCTGGAGGCGTTATCGAGCGTTTCCGCCGAGCCTTACTGGAAGCTCAGGTACAAGGGCGGTTGCCACGACATCTTCTTCCTGACCACTCTGGATAGAGCCCCGGAGTTCATATCCCGCGTCTATCAGATGGCGGCTGCGGCGGGGTATCCCGGTACCGATATCGGTATATACCTGCAGCCGCAGATTCAAGGCCGCGCCTGTCACTGCGAGTTCAATCTGAGCTGCGATCCCAGCAATGCGAAAGAGGTGGAGAAGGTCCGGCAGCTATTCCTCGATGCGAGCAGGGAGCTGATCTCTATGGGAGGGTTCTTCTCCAGGCCCTACGGGCCCTGGGCGGAGATGGCTTACAACAGAGATGGACAGAGCGCCATGGCTCTCAAGAAGGTCAAAGAGATCTTCGACCCGAACAACGTGATGAACCCGGGCAAATTGTGCTTCTAGGGGGTAGGATATGACACTGCTGGATTACCGAAACGATATGCAAAGATGCAGCCGGTGCTCACTCTGCAAATGGCCGCCACTGTCACAGATAAAGAGCTGGAGGTTCTCCAATGTCTGTCCCAGCATGGTGTGGGGTAATTTCCATGCCTACTCGGCGGGCGGCAGGATGATCGCTGCCCTGGCGCTGCTGGATGGGAGGATAGACTACACAGACCGGCTCGTGGAAATTGTGTATCGCTGCCAGATGGGAGGTGCCTGCGACGTATCGTGCAAAGTCAACAGAGACCTTGATCCCCTGGAAGTGATGCTGGAACTGAGGGCGAAATGCGTCGAGGACGGCCAGGTACTGCCAGCCCACATGGTGATGATCGAAAGCCTGAGGAGCGATGACAACGCACTGGGCGAGCCAAAAGCTGAGCGAGGCAAATGGGCTGAGGGCCTGGAGGTCAAGGATATCACCAGGGAGAGGGCCGAGGTCCTCTACTTCGCGGGTTGCAGATACTCCTTTGACCGGGACCTGCAGAGGACAGCCAGGGAGACGGTGAAGCTGCTGAGAATGGCAGGCGTTGATGTCGGCATTTCGGGCAAGGAGGAGGCATGCTGTGGAGGTCGCGCCTTTGAGATAGGCTATCGAGGAGAGTTCACCAAATACGCCGAGCACAACATAGAGACCTGGAATGCCGCGGGCGTGCGCACGGTGGTAACCTCCTGCGCCGATGGCTATGGGACTTTAAGGTCTGACTACCCAAGGATCGGCAAGACGATGAACTTCGAGGTAATGCACATCACCGAGTACCTCGACCGCCTGATTGAAGAGGGGAGGCTGAAGCCGGCGAGGAGTGTCCCCCTGCGCGTTACATATCACGACCCATGCCATCTTGGCAGGCTGTCGGAGCCCTACATACCGTGGGAAGGTGTGGAGAAGAAGGTGCTGGGACAGGTTGTCATCAAGGACCCTCCCAAGGAGTTCAGGCGGGGCACAAATGGCATCTATGAACCGCCGCGGCATGTGCTCAGAAGTATCCCCGGCCTCCAGCTTGTCGAGATGGAGCGCATCAAGGAATATGCCTGGTGCTGCGGCGCCGGCGGTGGCGTGAAGGAGGCCTATCCCGACTTCGCCCTGTGGACAGCGACGGAAAGGATAGAAGAGGCGATGGCTACCGGCGCTGAAGCGCTGGTGACTGCCTGCCCCTGGTGCCAGAGAAATTTCAGGGACGCCCTGGAGCAGAGCGAGGCCAAGATCAAACTATACGATATTGTGGAACTGCTTCTCGAAGCGCTTTGAGAAGCCTGGGTCAGGGAGCGGAAAATGGGCTTGCGTAGAGACGTCTATCGAGTGCTGGAAGGTATTGTAGGTCCGCAGAACATCTCTGAAGACCCTGTGATACTGGACACATACGCATTCCAGTGGCTGGCCGAGACTATCTCAGGGACGAAGTTCGCCGCCAGGCCTGAGGCTGTATTACTGCCAGGAAGTACAGAGGAGGTCCAGGCAGTAATCAAGACGTGCAACAGGTACGGGATAAGGTGCAAAGCATTCAGCACCGGTTGGGGCCCGTGGAATACCGTCGGCGGGGAGGGGGTTGTCCAGTTAGACCTGAGGAGAATGAACAGGATTCTGGACGTAGATGCGAAGAACATGTACGCCGTGGTCGAGCCCTATGTTATAGGGGCGCAGCTCCAGGTCGAGGCTATGAAGAAGGGGCTTAACTGCCACATAATAGGAGCAGGATCAAACACCTCCATCCTGGCGAGCGCTACATCGATGGCCGGATATGGGCTCTCGGGAATCTTCATGGGGTACAGCGGCTGCAACGTGCTGGCGGTGGAATGGGTGCTGCCCACGGGGGAAATACTGAGGCTGGGTTCTCTGGGATCGGGAGCCGGCTGGTTCTGTGGGGATGGCCCAGGACCGAGCCTGCGAGGCGTAATGAGAGGCTTCATTGGAGCCCTGGGAGGTCTCGGCGTGTTCACCAAGTGCGCGGTCAAGCTCTACCCGTGGTACGGCCCGGCTACTATCCCCATGGAAGGGATTAGACCGCTGGACGGCATGCCGATCCCTGAGAGTTTCCGCGTCCACAGCCTCACCTTCCCAAGCTGGGAGGCACTCGCGGATGCGGTGTATAGAATCGGGGAGGCCGAGATAGGGTATGTTGTGGGCAGAGCGCTTCCGCCAGGCATGATACCTGTGCTCAATGTCAGTTCATCGGCGGAATATGCTCAAATGCTGCAGATGGTCACCATGGCAGGCGTGATGGATGAGTTCAAGTACTGCATCCAGACTATTCTGGGCGCCAGCTCAGCCAGGGAGCTTGAATACCAGGAGCGTGCTCTGGAAGAGATCCTGTCAGAAACCGGAGGGACGATCATAGCTTCGATGGAGGAGGCATCCGTCCGCGAGGTGCTTTTCCGCGCGCTTATCAAGGTGGAGGGGATTTCCAGGGTATTCCAGCTGGCAGGGACATTTGCCACGTCTCTCGGTGCCGGGACGTCGTGGGACGCAGCCGTAGCCTCGGGCAAGCTTGGTGAGCAGTTGAAGCGGAAGTACATTGAACAGGGCGTGATCGCAGATGATGGCGGGGACCTTGCCTGGGGAGGGGCATATCAGCACTGCCGCTTCGGACACCTGGAGGAGATCATTATGTACGATTTCCAGGATGCCGAATCGTTGAAGGGTGCGGATGACTACGTTGCGGAGTCGGCACAAGCAGCGGTAGAGAAAAGCCTGGGGCAGCCTATCTCGATTGTCCCGGGCATGGCGGAACACTTCGGGCCCACCAGCTTCAACTACCATATCTGGATGCGAAAGATTAAAAAAGCGTTTGATCCCGGCATGACCGCGGACCCCAGCTTCTACATCGAGGCTGAGCAGCCGCCAGGGAAATGATCTGAAGACTTGCTGGCGCTAAGAAGTGCGGAGTCTCGCCGCTACTGCGTGAGCCTGAAGGAGGATGAGATGGCATTAACCAGAGATGTCTACCAGGTTCTGGAGGACATCGTAGGCGCCGATAACATCTCGCAAGAACCCGTGATTCTCGACAGCTATGCCTTCCAGTATCTGGCAGAGGCTGTTACCGGGACCAAGTTCTGCGCCAGGCCCGGGGCTGTGGTCCTACCGGGGAGCACGGAGGAGGTCCAGGCAATAGTCAAGGCCTGTAACAGGTACGGGGTGAAGTACAAGGCCCTCAGCACAGGTTGGGGTGTGTGGAACGCGGTCAGCGGCGCTGAAACCATCCAGCTTGACCTTAGAAGGATGAACAGGATCCTGGATATCGATGAGAAGAACATGTACGCCGTCGTGGAGCCGTATGTCATAGCGGCGCAGCTTCAAGTTGAAGCCATGAGGAAGGGCCTGAACTGCCACATCGTGGGGGCCGGAGCCAACTTCTCGCCTCTGGCGAGCTGTACATCGGTGCAGGGACAGGGACTCTCCGGCATATCGATGGGCTACAGCGGCCGCAATCCGCTGGCAGTGGAATGGGTGCTGCCTACGGGCGATATCCTGAGGCTGGGTTCACTGGGGTCGGGGGCTGGCTGGTTCTGCGGAGACGGACCGGGCCCCAGCCTGAGGGGCGTAATGAGGGGCGTGGTGGGTGCCCTGGGGGGCATGGGCGTATTCACCAAGTGCGCAATCAAGCTCTATCCCTGGCCCGGTCCGCCGGCACCGGAGATCGAGGGCTCGACTCCTGAGTACATGATCGCAGTCCCCGACAACTTCAGATCCTACGTCATCGCTTTCCCCAACTGGGAAAGGTTCGCCGATGCCACATACCGGATCTGCGAGGCTGAGATAGGGTACACAATGGGTAGGGAGCTGGCTCCAGGCCTGGTGCCACTGCTTATAGCAAGCTCCTCAGCCGAATACGCCGAGATGCGCCAATCCGGAGCGATGGACGAAGTGATGGAAGAGTTCCGATACTCCTTCCTGCTGATACTGGCCGGCGGCTCGCTGAGGGAGATCGAGTATCAGGAGAGGGCTCTGCGCGAGATCCTGGCCGAGACCGAGGGCTGGATCCCCGCGCTGGCGCAGGACCCCGATACGGAAAAGAGGATACTTGCTGTCATGATCAAGTGGGATCGCCAGGGGCGGATATTCCGGCTGGCGGGCACCTTTCATACCTCGTTCGGGGCTCCTACCGCCTGGGATACGGCGGTGGAGGGCGCCAAGGTGGGGGAGGAGCTGAAGAAGAAGTACATAGCAAAGGGCGTGATCGTAGACGATGCCGCTGACAATGCCTGGGGAGGGCCGTATGAACAAGGCCGATTCGGGCATCTGGAAGAGCTATATATGTACGATCCAGCCGATCCTGAGTCGGCAAAGGGCGCGATGGAATACGTTGCTGAAGCAGACCAGGCAATTGTGCAAAGAAGCCTCGGGCAGCCCATAGGCGTTCTCCCCGGTCAAGTAGACACGGTATACGGTCCCGCATGCTTCAATTTTCAAAACTGGGTACGTAAGCTCAAGAGAGCCTTTGATCCAAACATGGCGTCGGATTCCAACTTCTACATAGAGTAGATTCACCAATATACGCAATAGATCCGTGTTGGCCGGGAATGATTGCCTACAGCCCTGTTGGGGGGTATATCTATGCCAGTTTGTGGCGGAAAATGAGAAACGAGAGCAATCCAATTCAACGGTTTTTCAACTCGCGTCTGGGCATATGTAAGAATTGCGGGCACCCTTTCATGCTGCTGCCCAGAATCAGCGGGCCGCTCAGGTCCACCTATTCGAAGCCCTGTCCTAAGTGCAAGAAGCCAGTAAAGATCAGGGTGTAGAGGTGAAGGGTCAAGGTGTAGGGGTGGACATTCCCTAGCTAAGAGGCCGTACTCTTCCCAACCTCGCCATCAATTCCAGTTTAGTAACTGCATACTGCACGGACAGGGGTTCATCGGCAGCAACACCTTCCCTCCTAACAGAGTCAGCCTCAGCCTCCTCTTCTTCCAGGACAAGTGTGTGCTGCTCCCTAGGTTCCTCAGTTATCATCTTCTTCTTGCTCAGTTGGAGGAGCTTCGTATTCAGTGGGCTCGAGGGCTGTGGTCTCCTTCTCTGCTGATACAGCCTCCGTCCCTGCGATATCACCCAGGTCTGAGAGCAACCCCTCATAGACCTTCCTGAATTTATCTCTTATTTGCTCTTCGCCTATCTGTCTGAACCTCTGAAGAAGGAGCTCGGATTCCTTCTTGACACGTTGCGCCTCAGCTTCAGCCTTCTCTCTTGCCTCTTTCAGAATATTCTGTGCCTCCTCCTCAGCCTTTGCCGCTCCTGCTTCTACTAGCTGCTCGGCCTCTTGTCTCGCTTCGGCGATAATCCTGCTGGATTGCTCTTCGGCAGTTACCGTTATTAACTCTACTGTCTCTGCTGCCTGTTTTACGATTTGCTCGGCTTGCTGTTCGGCTGCTTCAGCCTTCTGTTTCGCTTCATCGATGATTCTATTGGCGTTCGCCTCTGCGGGTTCTCTGATAGCCGCTATCTCCTCTTCGGCCACTCTTATCATCTCTCTGACTTGTTGTTCAGCCAGTGAGAGCCTCTCATTTGAGGTCTCTTCTGCCAGTTGCTTAGCCTCAGCGACGATTCTGTCAGCTTCAGCCTTACCTTCCTCTTCGGCCTCAGCGATTATTCTACCAGTTTCAGCCCTGGCCTTTTCTTGGGCCTCAGCGACGATTCTATCGGCTTCGGCCTTGGCCTTTTCCTCGGCCCCGGCAATCATTCTGTCTGATTCGGCCTTGCTTTGCTGAGCCTCACTGGCTATTCTCTCAGCTACAGCCTTAGCTTGCTTTTCAGCATCGGCGATGATGGAAGCAGCCCGGGTGTTTGCCTCTTCTTGTATTTCCGCCTTGATAGATTCAGCTTGCTTGTCTGCTTCGATTATAGTCCTCTCTGCGAGCTTTGTGAGGGAATCTACATTTTCCAGTCTCTTGGCGAGCGCATTATTCTGGTCTACGAGGTCAGCAATGAAGGAGAATACTTCGTCCTGGTCGAGCCCACTCTTGACTATCTTGAACTTCTGCCGCCAAAGCTCGCTTACGTTGCCATTGCTTGTATCCATGATTGTCACATCCTTCCACCGATAGCTCGTGTCGGATTGTAGAACGACCTACGTTACTTTGCAATGAGATTTTGGTACTAGTCCGAACTAGGACTTTAGTATGGGTTATAGGCATTTCCGGTTGCCACGCATATGCATCTGATCGTCTCCCTGGTGGTGCTGGAGACTGAAGTCCTTATCAGTCAATTGCCTCCCTTTTTCCGTTATTCATCCAGTACCGTCCCAGATAGCTTGTCTCTATAAAGGTCTGATTGAAATTGGGGGCACCAGCCAGCTCAATATAGTTGGCGCGTGCCGCTATAGTCTGTGCCTCGTCCCGCTCGCGCAAAGAGAGGAGAGTCATCCTGGCTCCCGTGCCCGCGGCGTTTCCTACCTGCCGAAAGCGGTCCAGAGGTATCGGAGGCAGCATGCCGATAGTTGTCGCGCTGGACACATTGAGGTAAGTCCCAAAGGCTCCGGCAACTATTACTTGATTGATCTCATCTTCACGGCAACCTTCGGCTTCCAGAAGTACCTGAATACCAGTGCGAATTGCCGCTTTAGCCAGCTGCAGCTCACGAACATCCCCTTGGGTGAAAACAATGCCTGTGCCCCCGTCCTGTTCTTCACTGCTAACGAGCACAAACTCGCGTCGGTTCTCGCGAGTACGAACGCGAGAGTGCCCCTCTATCATTCTGCCACCTTTGTCGATGACTCCCGCCAGATAGAGCTGGGCCATAACATCAAGCGCGCCTGATCCGCAAATACCCACTGGTGGCGCTTGATCAATGGTCTGATACTGGATACCATCGGCTGATATCTGTACTCGTTCAATAGCTCCGCTGGCAGCCCTCATACCATGGTTGATGTGATAGCCCTCGAATGCGGGGCCGGAGGCGCAGGATACGGCAGTGGCATTGCCATCCGCAACGAGGGAGACCTCGGTGTTTGTCCCGATATCAAGGGCCACTGTGATTCCTTCAGTTTGCCTTGCATCGACTGCCAGTAGCATCGCAACATGGTCCGCGCCGACGAAACCAGCAATGTTGGGCAACAAGTGGACATAGGCCCCTGGCGCGATATGTAAGCCCAGGTCGCGAGCTTTAATGTCTTGAGCGCTGCTAACTGCAGGCACATAGGGGGATGAAGCAAGCTGTTTCACCGGCAAACCGACCAGTAGATGGTGCATAGCAGTATTGCCTACTACTACGGCCTCAACTACTTCCTCTGTATTGGCACCCACCGCGGCACACAGGTCAGAAGCTAAGCGGTTAACCGCTTCCACAGCTACTCTCTGTAGTTCCACCCCCCCTTTCGGGGAACTTACAACACTATTGATGCGACTGATGACATCCTCTCCATAGCTGATCTGGGGATTCATAGTTCCCTGAGCGGCTAGAGTGTGACCATTGCTCAGATCGACCAGATAGCCTGCGATCTTGGTGGTGCCCAAATCTATGGCCAATCCCAAATGGGGGCTCGGCCAGGGTCCCAGGGCTACTACCTCGTCCTGGCGAACCGAGACCTGACATTGCCATTTCCAGGACCTCAACCGGGGTGACAGGGTACGCATTACATCAATATCAACCCTACTGCAATGCAACCGGTGCTGTTCACCTAGCGTCTCCAGCAGCCTGTCAGCGTCAGCCCGCGGGTAGGACATGGACGGGGCTGACATTGCCAGTTTGCAGGCCTGAACAGGTGGCTGCACATGTACTTCCTTTTCCAATCCCTCCACCTGGATCCGCTGCGCGGTAGACATCGACTCTGGGGGTACGCTCAGTTTGCAATCACCAGCGGGATAAGTCTGGCAAGCCAGCCGCCAGCCCTCCTTGAGTTCCTCAGAGGAAAAGGCCTCTCGGTCGCTGGATGTTGGTTGTGAGACCATTCCGCTCAAGACCTGTACCTTGCACGACCAGCACGTCCCTTGGCCTCCGCATACGCTATTGATGCCTATGCCAACTCGGCGAGCGCAGACTAACAGTGACTCGTTGCTTTGGCATTGTCCCCTTCGACCTACCGGCTCGAAATCAACTGTGTAGACTTCCATCTCTGTCACACTTCCGTGTTTATTCCGACTTCTCTGGAACCACCAGCGCCATTTTGCCCCTGTGCATCCGTGATGCATCAATTCCACATCGACTCCGCCCTTTTGTCAAGTCCTTGGGG
>CAZCXP010000050.1:0-16147 GCA_964502665.1 uncultured Dehalococcoidia bacterium
TGCCATAATGGCCCCGAGATTGGACCTTTCGAAGGCCGCCAGAGTCTGAGTAACCGCCCAGCCCTCGTTCTCTGCACCCACAATATTCTTTGCAGGAACGTGCACATCGTCAAGAAAGACCTCGTTATACAGATGTACCGTATCCATGTAGAGAAGAGGGTTTACAGTGACTCCGGGGGTTTTCATGTCGAATAATATGAAGGTGATGCCCTTTTGCTTGCGGTCGGCGTGAGGATCAGTTCTCACCAGCGCAAATGCCCAGTGCGCACGATGTGCCCCTGTACTCCAGGTCTTCTGACCATTTATCACATATTCATCGCCTTGCCTCACCGCAGAAGTAGACAGAGCCGCCAGGTCCGAACCTGCATTGGGCTCGCTCCACAGCTCACACCACATCCTTTCCCCTGAAGCAATTGAAGGTAGAAACTCTCTCTTAATTTCCTCGCTCGCTACTGCAAAGAGCGTAGGAGCAAGCATGAGTTCGCCAAAGATGTCCACTCCTGGGACATCATGGTACCCTGTAGCTTCAGCCAAGAAGACCTTGTCCATGATTGTCCCTTGGCCTCCATACTCACTGGGCCAGCCAAGCGAGAGCCATCCCCTTTTGGCAAATTCCTTAGCACACCGAAGATGGTACTCCCAACCTTCATCAGTGTCATATACACCTTCCAGCCCGGTGAAACCCTCCGGCCTTTGCTTTGCCAACTCTTCGCAAACGTCGAAGAACTCTTTTCGCAGTTTCACCTGTTCGTCGGTAAGCTTGAAATCCATTTTCGAACCTCCTTGCGGCAGCTTGAGTCAATTCTCAGCACCAGTCGTTAGAGAACGCATCCCTCACGTTTTTCCCCAAAATAGCGATTGAAAATCAAGTTGGCATTGCTACATCTCTACGTCATTGCGAGGACCCCGATGAATCGGGGGACGAAGCAATCTTGAATGTATTTGTCGTGAGATTGCTTCGCTTCGCTCGCAATGACACCCAAAACTTTTCTTGTGAGCGCTCTATCTTGGCAGACGCTTAACAATCAACTCCCTTTGTACCTCAGATGTCCCTTCCAGCAACTCATACATCTTGGCATCTCTAAAGAGCCGCTCGATTTTATACTCCTTGCTGATCCCGTAAGCGCCATGCACCTGCATGCCCCATCTGCAGACGTCTACGGCGGTTGAGGTCACAAATAGCTTTGCTATGGCCATATCCTTTATGGTATCGCGCCCTTGGTCTTTGAGGAAAGCAGCCCGATAAGTCAGCCACCGCGACGCCTCAAGCCTTGATGCCATCTCAGCCAGCAGCCAGTGAATAGCCTGCAAATTGAAGATTGGCTCATCGAAGTGCATTCTGGTCATGGCGTACTTAATAGCCTCCTCTAAAGATGCCTGCATAAGCCCCACGCACTGTGCGCTGAGACACAGCTTCCCTATGGTCATTGCGTCTTTCAGCGCGTCAAACTTCCCGCCTCTGCCTCCCATCAGGTGATCCTTGGGCACGCGGACGTCCTCCAGGATAACATCAGTGAGGTCAGTACCCCTCAGCCCCAGCTTGTCCATCTTCGGAGAGGTGGAGAAACCCGGCAGGTTTGTTTCTACAAAGAACAGACTTATATCGCCCTCAAGCTTGGCAAACACGCACATGACATCGGCCCAGGGAGCGTTGGTGATGAACCTCTTCGTTCCGTTGATAACGAAACAGTCGCTCTCCTCAACCGCTGTGGTCTTAATCATCTTCGGGTTCGACCCTGTATCCGGCTCGGTGAAGCCAAAACAGCCGAGCTTCTTGCCTTCACAAATCGGGAGCATCCATTCCTTTTTTTGTTCCTCAGTAGCAAGCTTATTGAATCTGTCGTTAACGACTTCCTGCAGTTGTATGTGTATCGCCATAGATGCTAGAATCTTGGCAATTTCCTCCAGCGCTAGCACCAAGGTAACGTGGTCCGCACCAGCACCGCCATATTTGGGGTCAAAGGGAATTCCATAGAGATTCATCGCAGCCAGTTTTGGCCGAATCTCGGGGGGGAATCGGTTCTCTTTGTCCATTACGTCCACTAGAGGTGTGAGCTCCGCCTCAGCGAACTTCCTCACCTCCTTTTGAAACATCTCCTGCTGCTCCGTCAAGTTGAAATCCACTGTCGCTTTCCTTTCCTTTCCTTTACTTTATTCCAGCTTCTTTCGGATATTTTTTAGCTTCCAACATCTCAATGAAGGACTCGATTCGAGCCTTAACCTGGGCATCATCATACCCTCTTGGGTCCACCATGTTGGCTTCGAACGTCAAGCTCGGAAGGCCCAATTCATCTCTGAGAATATTGCCCACGTCAGGCTGCTCAGCGGTAAAACACCTGCAGCACCGATTGCGGTGAAAGACTATGCCGTCCACATGGTACTTCCGCGCACGTTCCTTGTAAAGCTCGCCCTTTCCCCATTGCGCAGAACGCATGAAGAAACTAAGATATCTCTCCGCCAGACTACCAAAGGGATCAGAGGCATCTAAACGACCGCTGAATGCATTGCCGTAGAAATCGGTAACAAATGCGGCACCGAACTCCGCGAAATAGTTGAGTAGGCGCATGTTGTGATAGATGGGAAACAGATCCCAAATTAGCCGGAACCTCTCGTTAGGGATGAAACCGATTCCATTATCTACCCGTTCCCCGACCTCATCGCGAAGTTGCTCGTAGAAAGCCACGGCCTCTTTGGTGCCCTTAAGGGTGACCAGCGGGAACAAACAGGTGAAGACGTCGATTTGACTTACGGGGGTTGGAATGGCTTTCCGAAAATCGTCGATCACGTCCCAAAGCTCGCTGGCCCGGTCCGATAGAGCCACCACCTCACGCAGCTTGTCCATGTCAAACTTCCTCTTGGTATGCTCCTCCATGAAAGAGGCCAGCTCCCTTAGCTGCGCCGCAAAGTATGCCTTGTGGTGCTCCGGCAGTGTTTCGCTGTCCACGGTATAGGCTGCGTCCACTATGAACAGAGGACAATGAAAATGCCTCTGCAAAGCCTCCCACCATTTGGGATGAGTGGCACAGGCCCCCTCGGTGGCGAGCAGGATATCTGGGGCGCGAGGGGCTTCATCCCCGAACGGACCCCGGTTCTCGAAAATGGAGCCAAACGTACACAGAGCATAGGAGCACAGGTCCTGCGAGTAGCCCCTGGCTTCGCCAGCCTGGCAAAATTCCGCCGCTACTTTCCGAGACGAACAAAGCGCTGCATAGTTCTCGGGCAAGAACGCTATCCCGTCGAAGGCGTACACCAGTTCGATCGGTGCCATTGAAGTAATCCAGACGACAGGCCTGCCCTCTTCCTTGGCATTGGCCAGGTCTCTATAGTAGTCCTCATTGAGGGTACCCAAGGCTGCTGAGGCAGCCAGCCTGCCCGCCTTGGCTTGAGTCATCGGCTTATCTTGGCTGCTTTCCAATTCGAAATCACTCCAGCATTTCGATAAACGCCTGGACCATCGTCTTAAACTTGCCGCCGGACCAACCTGTGTCGGAGTGCTCAACTGCCAGTACAGGCAGCCCCTCCTCCTTAAGCCTACTCTCGATCCACGGTCGATCGTAAAGATGGGTATCGCAGTATTTCTGGATCACCAGGATGACGCCTTTTACACGATAGTCCCTTGCCAGCTCCAGCATGTGTTCCAGCCTGGGCTCGGCGGGATGCATGCAGGGACAGGGAGTCTTTCGCAAATACCGTTCAGCCAGCGCCCGCAGAGGCTCTGAGTCTTCATCAACCGCCGAACTGTAATAACGGGTCCCCATATCCAAATCGTCTATGACTACATCTCCTCCGCATTCTTCCAAGGTTTGCAGAAGCTCGATGTTCTCGAAGTTATTCCCTGCTAGTAGAAGTCGTGTTCCATTTCCCGGGGACGTACTGGGAGCAGGAAGGCTATCGAGCAGCTTGCGCAGCATGGCGTTGTGTTCTTCCTTGGGCATAATAAGCCCTGCCAGCAATATCCCAAATACCTGGCTCCCGGAAAGAGGATGATTATCGCTCAAACCCAGCTTATATACCTCTCCCACAAGGGAACGGTTTTCATTGTATGCCCTGATAGCCTGCTTCAGCGCCTCATGGCTAATCTTCTGCTTAGAGTACCCCTCCAAAGACTCCTTGAAAAGGCGTAGCTCCTGGGTGAAGAATTCCACAGCTTCGTCGGTGCTCTTGCCGGGAACGGGCAAGAACCAGTAGTAGGGCAGCTTGACGTTCCTCCTCCAGACATCATAGAGAGCCCGGGTCATGTCGCATGTCTTGGGGAAGACGGCTCCATCCAGATAGCTATAGCGTCCTTTCAGCGCCTGATCCAGAGCAGCTCTCATATAGGAACAGCAGAAGCTTGGCAGGTGAGCATCAGCCAGGTCGATATTCTCAGCGCTTCCCCTGATGCGCACGGGGATTATGCCTGCTGAATAGATGAGCTCCTCTGGAGTATAATTGCAGAAATACCCGAAAATCTCTTTCCCTGCCTGCTTCCACCCCTCCGCCAATCGATGCCTGTTGCTATACGCCTCGTAGAACTCAGAAACCATCACTGTTTATCGAGCCCCAACTCACTTGTAGCTGTCTCCTTCAAGACGAATTTCTGGATCTTGCCCGTCGCTGTCATGGGGAAATCATCCACAAACTTCACGTACTTCGGAGCTTTGTAGTTGGCCATCTTCCCCCTGGCAAAGCCTATGATCTCCTCTTCTGTTGCTGTCTCACCTTCCTTCAGCTTGACGAAGGCCATCGCCACCTCGCCCATTCTCCTATCGGGTACGCCGGTTACAGCGACCATGCTTATCTTAGGATGAGTCATGAGGAAGCTTTCTATTTCCGCAGGATAGGCGTTCACTCCTCCAGTAATGAACATATCCTTTAGCCTGCCGGTTATCTTTATGTACCCTTTCTCATCCATAGTGCCAAGGTCACCTGAGCGGAACCACCCATCCTTGTTAAAGGCTTTCTTCGTTTCCTCAGGCTGCTTGTAGTACTCCTTCATAACCCAGAAGCCGCGACTGCAGAGCTCACCTTGAGTGCCCCGCGGGGCTTCCACCCCGGTATCCGGATCCAGTACCTTGAGCTCGCAATCATCAAATATGAGCTTCCCAGCGGTATTGGCAACTACCTCAGGTGGGTCGCCAGGCTGGCTCATGGTGCTGACACCGGTATTCTCTGTTAGTCCGTAAGCAGATATGAGGTCCTTGATTCCCATCTTATCCATGATGGTTCTCACCAGGTCTGGGGAGACATCAGCCCCCCCGATGACGGAGGCCTTTATCGAAGTGGTATCACGCTTGGGAAAATCGGCGTGGTCCAGCATCATGATGTACATAGTAGGCGAGCCGGTAAACTTAGAGACCTTTTCCTCGTCTATTATCCTGAGGCCATCGCCAGGATCGAACTGCTCCATAGGCAGAATACAGGCCCCGTTGCACGCGCCGAGGAGCATTCCCGTCATATTCCCCATGTTGTGGCTGAAGGGAGAGACAACCAGAATGCGGTCCTTGTCCGACATCTGAAATCTGGCGCTAACGGCCTCCATAATCCTGCTGTACTGGTAGTTTGTAGTCACCACCCCCTTGGGAAAGCCTGTCGTCCCCGAGGTATAGGGGATAACGTAGGTATCCTCGGGCGTAACTGCCTGTTGAGCCTTCTTCACCGCATCACTGCTGGCGTAGTCCTTCCCCGACTGCATAACCTCATTGTAATCGAGCGTTCCCGGATGGCTTTGCTCACTGAGCATGATGACCCTCTTGAGTAACGGCAGCTTCTCGCATCGCAGCTCACCAGGTTTGCACTCCTTCAGCTCCGGGAAAAGCTCATAGATCATGGGGATAAAATCTATCTTGAGGAAATGGTCCATCATGAAAAGGGTGGTTGAATCCGACTGCCTGAGGATGTACTCCAGCTCGTGTACCTTGTATCGAGTGCTAACCGGGATGAGCGGAGCGCCTATCTTTATGCAGGCGAAGTGGGCATAAACCCACTCGGGCACATTGCTCATCCAAATCGCTACCTTGTCATCCTTCTTGACGCCCATTTTGAGCAGGGCATTCGCTATTGAATTTGCTCTGTCAATAAGTGTGTCGAATGTTATTCTCTGGCTCCCAGAGACTATTGCCTCATTCTTGGGATATTCGGCCGCAACCCTGTCCACTATGCCGGCTAAAGTATCGCCAGGCTTCAACTCCATAGTCTTACTCCCTGTGACTATTTGATTCCCGTCAGTTGACGGAAATTCTTCTCTGTCTCCTTTTGAATTTCGGCTATCTGTGCCTTGGTGAGGTGGGAGAATCTCCCCTGTTTCATAAGGTATTCCTCTACCGGCTTTCTTTCCTCGGGCACTATGTTTACCGTTACCTTGCCATTTTCGTATTCGTATAGCACCACCATCCCGGTCTCGACCCCAAGGCGTGCGATCTCTATGCCAAGAGCGGGGTCATAGTCCCATCCGGGAGGGCAGGGGCAGATTATATGGATAAAAGAGGGTTTGTCTAAGCTCTTTGCCTTCCTTACCTTTCTCAGCAAATCCTGGGGATATGCCGTGGAAGCAGTGGCAATATAAATATCCCCGTGAGCAGCCACGATCTGCTCGATATCCTTGACCCTTCCCTGTCTCCCGCGCAACGTTGTCTTAGTCTGAGCCATGTAAGGTGTAGAACCGCTCCTCTGGACACCGGTATTCATATACGCTTGATTATCATAGCAAAGATAGATTACGCGGTGTCCCCTTTCCAGAGCGGCCGAGAATGTTTGCAGCCCGATATCAAATATAGCCCCGTCACCGGCTACCAGGACTATATCAACGTCGATGCCTTTCCTCTTCAACGCAACTTCCATCCCGCTGGTGGCAGCCCCGGCATGGCTGTAGGTGAAGAAGAAGTGTGAGACCTTCCAGGCAGTTAGCGGGAAGAAAGTGCCAACTGCCGAAAGGCAGCCGGCATTGTTGACTACCACCACATTCTTATCGAAAACACTCAAAACCATCCTGATTGCATTGAGACTTATGCAGCCGGCACAGGAGGCCGTACCCTTGCTCAAGCAGCCTTCTCCCTCCTTGACCAAGTCCCTCTCCACCTCTTGACCACCCACCAGCTTCTCGTAATTATCATAGCCGCTCATGGTGGCCGCTCGCTCGTCGAAGTCCGCCCTGTACCACTCTACGAACTCATCGTCCCTCTTCAACCAACTCTCGAACATCTCATCGACGGCCGCCCCGCCGATGTCCTTACCACTGATGATGATATTGGATATAGCTGCCTGTGACTTTCGAAGAGCCCCTCTTATTTCTATGCAGGACACGCCATAGGTGCTTCCCGGGGAACACGCTCGATCGAGCACTAATATCTTCTTAGCACCCGCGAGCGAGTGACTTATTTCCTCCTCCGGGAAAGGCCTGAAAACCCTCAGCTTCAGCAAGCCTAACTTTATCCCCTTTTCTCGATATTCATCTACCTTTTCTCTCAAGATGCTGACTACCGAACCCATCCCCACTACGATCGACTCAGCATCTTCGGTCTTATACGCTTCTACCATATCGTAGCGTCGCCCAAAGACTTCAGCATACTCCTGGCAAACCTCTTTTATTACCTGCTTCGCATCCTGCATCGCTCTGTACTGCTGCATCTTGAAGCTAGGATACTGTGACATTACGCCCGGGCCTTGGGTCATAGGATAATCTGGGTCAACAAATACGTGCTTGGGCTGATACTTGGGCAGGAATTTGTCCACCTTTTCCTGTTCAGGCACATCCACCAACTCAAAGCTATGGCTCATCCTATGCCCTTCAGACACCACAAGGGAAGGCAGCAGAACCTTCTCATTCTCACTGATCTTATAGGCCATAATCAGCGAGTCTACGATCTCTTGACCGTTTTCGACGAAAAACTCAAGGAAACTGGCATCCCTTTCCGAAAGTGCGTCTGAGTAGTCGCCCAGAAGCCCCTGCGGTATTCCTATTTCGCGGCTGTCTATGGCCAGGACTACAGGCAGTGCCATTCCCGAAGCTGCCCACAGCATCTCGCGCATGAGGGCAAATCCTTGAGAGCAGGTACAATTGAAGCTTCTACACCCCGCGGCTTCGGCGCCGACACAGATGCCCATAGCTCCCAGCTCGGATTCAGCGTTCACAATATCAGCATCCAGCTCACCTCTGCCAACCATCTCATGAAGTTCTTCTGAAGCCGGAGTGGCGGGCGTAATGGGATAAGCGCTTATTACCTCGACCCTGGATAGCCTGACACCGTGGGCTATGCACTGATTCCCTGAAAGAAACATATCCATTTTACACAGCCTCCGTCGCCATTCGAATCAACCCTGTGGGACACTCACGGCTACAAATCCCGCAGCCTTTGCAATAATCGTAGTCAAACTCATAGCTCCCATCTATCAGCGCAACACAGATATCAGGGCAAAAATACACACAATTATCACACTCCCTGCAAACGCCACATGAAAAACACCTTGTCGCTTCTCTTGTCCCTTCTTCAACCGAGATGCCGAGGTTGATTTCGGAGAAACTCGAAGCCCTCTCGCCAAGCGACAATTCGGGCATCCTTACCACCGCTTGCCGCGGAAAGTACGCCGTGTTGATCTCTTCGAAAGGAGCCAGTTCTTTGACTGGCTGCTCCTCGATCTCTTTGCCTCGCAGGCGCTTATCGATGGCGCGAGCAGCCCGCTTCCCTGAAGCAATGGCATCCACTACCCTGCCAGCACCGGTAACAGCATCCCCACCGCCGAATATCTGCATCCCATCAACTTTGCCACCTGTTTCGGAAAGCGCCATCCCCTCTGGCAACAAGGAAAGGTCAGGAGTCTCACCAATGGCGGTGACCACCGTTTCGACCTGCATTGTAAACGTTGAACCTTCGATTGGGATCGGCCTTTTTCTACCCGTTTCATCTGGCTCACCCAACCGCATTCTAGTGAACTCGACCCCTTTCACCTTACCATCTTGAGCCATGACCTTCGTTGGAGCTGCCAGATAAACGATCTCAATTCCCTCTTTGCCAGCCGCCTCAATCTCTTCTTCGATTGCTGGCATTTCCTCTCTGGTTCGGCGATAGACGATAGTGCTTTTCGAGCCGAGCCTCAGCGCCGACCTTGCGGCATCAATGGCTGTGTTGCCGCCGCCGATGACGGCAACGGTTTTGCCGATCTGCACATCGCCATCAAGACTCAATCTCCTGAGAAACTCCGTTCCTGAAATGACTCCCGCTATGTCCTCTCCGGGAACATCTAAAGCTCCGCTGCTGTGGGCTCCGACGGCAATGAAGACGGCATCATAGTCCTTCAGCTCTTTGACATCGCCAATTTTGGTATTGGTCTTGAACGATACCCCAAGCGCTTCAATATCGGCTATCTCCTTATCCAGAATCTCCCTGGGCAGCCGATATTTTGGTATCCCGACTCTGAGCATTCCGCCGATTGCCGCCAAGGATTCAAAGACTGTCACCTGGTAGCCAGCTCTTGCCAGGAAATAAGCGCAGGAAAGCCCCGCTGGTCCGGAACCAACAATAGCCACACGCTCATTCCCCGGTGATACGCCCAATTTCTCGCTTACCTTCTCTCTAAAGGCGTAATCCGCCACCAGCCTTTCGAGGGCGTGGATTGACATAGCCTCATCGTATTTTCCCCGGTTACATTCTTGTTCGCAGGGGTGAGGACAGACCCGGCCACAGACACCGGGCAATGGGCTAGTCTCTTTGATCAATCGCCAGGCGTCCAGCAGCTTCTCGTCACGGATCAAGCGAATGAAACCCTGGATGTTGTTTCCGGCAGGGCAAGCGTTATTACATGGGGGCATCTTCTCTTCATGCACAGGCCGGGAATATCTCCAGCTTCCTGTCTTGTTTACCAGAGCAATGGTGCCTGTTGCATGTATGCCTGCACCCCTAATGTACACCTTTCCCACGTTTCACCTCTTCGTATCCAGCTCTAATGGCTTCAATATTGCTATTTAACTTCTCCTCTGAGAATCGGGAAAGCATAAGCCGGGCACCCTTCTCAATGGAATCCAACGAAATGAGACCGGTAGCGGCGGACAATGCCCCAAGCATTACGGTGTTGGTAATCGGGAGCTTCAATATGTCGAAGGCAATAGAGGTGGCGTCTATATAAGTGGCTTCATGATTAAGACCCAGGTCCTTGGTTGAATTGACGACCAGCTTACCACTGTCCCCCACTCCCGCCTCTACATTTACCACCGTTGCAAGCATGGGGTTCAATACCACCACAAAATCGGGAGCTAGAACAACCCCGCGCTCTGTGATAGGCTTGTCTCCTATTCTACCGTATGCCTCTACCGGCGCTCCTCTTCTCTCCACGGTGGGCGCCATACAGGATTGCCCGTACTTGCCGTCATAATTAGCAGAAGCGCACAGAATGTGAGCAAATGTAACTGCCCCCTGACCCCCCCTCCCGTGAATCCTTACCTGTATCATACTTTCGTCCTCCGCTCACTGTATCCCTAGTTTACAACGTACTTAGGCTCCTCTCCTCTGACAACACTCATTATGTTGCCCAGAGACGTTTCGTAGAAGTTCCTATAGATGTCTTCAGCGGTTGAGCCGGCAATATGAGGCGTCAGAATAACATTCTCCTGCTTCAGCAGTCTACTCGACTTGTCAGGAGGGTCACCGTGATCGCCGTAGACATCTATGCCTGCCCCACGAATTCGCTTCTTTTCCAATATGTCGGCCAACGCCTCTTCATCCACTATGGCTCCCCTGGAGGTGTTTATCAAGTATGCTGTCTCCTTCATCATCTCCAATTCTTTTCTTCCGATAAGACCTCTCGTCTCGGGTGTCAGCAAAGCATGTATGTTGACAAAATCAGAGGTCTTAAGCAGTTCCTCCAGAGAGACTTTCTTGATCGGCAGATTCAGGTCGCTGGCGTCAGCGCGGTAGGGGTCGAAGTACTGCAGCCTCATGCCGAATGCGTGGGCAAGCCTGGCAACCTGAGCCCCGATGTTCCCCAATCCAACGATTCCCAACATCTTGTCCCGTAGCTCATAGACCCGTCCTATACACTCACCGAATATCCACTCACCCGCCTTCATGGTCCTATCGGATATTGCCAAATTCTTAGATATGGCCAGCATAAGCATTATCGTATGCTCCGCCACAGGGATAACCCCGGCCCCACCCGCATTTGAGACCTTGATTCCTTTTTCTTTGGCTGCCTTCAGGTCTACGTTGTCATACCCGGCGCTACACTGTTGAATGAAAAAGGCCTTATCGGCCTTCTCGAGTACCTTCCTGTTCATTCTGTTCCTCGCTCCTACGAGGATATCAACCCCAGGGACCTTTTCCATAAGCTCTTGTTCATCACCTCGGTCCACCAATATCCAGTCTATCTTAGACACAAGCTCAGGAAACTTCTTGTTGGCCTGGTCGACCATCCCCGTGAGCAGGGGGATTGTGTCAGTGATGAGTATCTTAAAGCGCTCTCTTTTCTCCATTGAACTTGCCTCCCTTCTGACCTTTCAAGTTGCTCACAGTGACACCGCAGTTTGTCTCTTCTGCTAAAAAAAAATATGGGTATGATGTCAAAGCAATGACACCTAACCCATACTATGCGTCAGGAACTTGGCCATTTAACCGCATCTGGGCGATAGTATAGCTTACCATTCTGCGAGATGTCAAGATTTCCTGTTTTCGGCCCCTCACGGGGGCGAAGCTCACGTCGCCTGGCCTGGGCCGTGAGCCCTCGGCGTGAGCTTCATGGAGCCCTCAGCGGAACAGTGCCTGGGAATAACTGGCGTTAGCAGAGCAGTCCGTTTGGCAGTTTGACAAGATTCTCGAGATACCACTATAGTATAGCTTGTCCATCTGCGGGTAATATCAGTGACAATCTTTCCCTTGAGTTATGAACTTCCTCGGGGCGCACCCAATTGAGAATACCGTGATTGCTGAGAACACGCGGCTCTTTGCCGGAGAGTATGAAACATCGGAGGGCAGCGTGCGAAGAAAGAGGGAGGTTACAAATGAGGACCAGCGAGCAGTATCTTGACTGCCTGCGCGCTATGAAGCCAAACGTCTACATGGGAGGGGAGATTGTCAGGCGCGATGATCCCCGTATCCTTCCTGGAGTCAATGTGATGCGGATAACCTTTGATATGGCTAGCGACCCCCAGAAAGGAGAGCTGTTCACGGCAACATCTCAGTACACCGGGGGAAAGATAAATCGCTTCTGCCACGTATCCCATAGCATTGATGACCTCCTCAGCAAACAGAAAATGATTCGTACAGGTGCCCGCCTATCAGGCTTCTGTATTCAGCGGTGCATGGGAACCGATACCATAAACGCCCTTTCCATAGTTGCCAAGGAGATAGACGAGGCCCACGGGACTGAGTATTACCAGCGCTTTGTTGAATTCATAAAGAACTACCAGAATAAAGACCAGATAGCTGCCGCGGTTCAGACTGATGCCAAAGGCGACCGAAGCAAGCGACCCCACGAGCAGGTTGACCCTGACCTTCACGTGCGAGTTGTCAGTCAGAACAAGGATGGAATCATCGTCAGGGGAGCCAAGGAGGACATCACGATGGCCTCTTATTGCGATGAGCTGATAGTCTTCCCGACGCGGACTCTGACTGCGGAGGAAAAACAGTGGGCGGTAACATTTGCCATCCCCGCGGATTGGGATAATGTCTACATTATCAATCGGGCCAGTGCTCCCCGGGCAAGGAGATTCCTAAAAGCTCCCCTCAACACCTACGGAAGCTCCGATGCCATGGTCATCTTTGATGATACTTTCGTCCCCTGGGACAGGGTGTTCATGTGCGGTGAGCATGATTTTGCCGGAAGAATGGCTCTTACCTTTGCTTCCTCTCACCGGCACAGCTACTGCGGCTGCAAGCCAGCGGTGGAGGATATAATCATGGGCTTGATCGCCCTCGCTGCCGAGTACTACGGAGTGGAAGGAAAGTCGCACATCCGCGAGAAGCTTGCCCATCTAGCGGGGATAGCAGAGCTCATCTATGCCGCCGGCATAGCTGCCGCCGTAGAGTCCACGAAATCCTCATCGGGGACCCAAGTGCCGGCTACAATCTATAGCAACGTGGGTCGGCGTCTCGCCGGAGAAAGCGCCTATGACTCCTGGGGCATGGTTGCTGACGTTGCCGGTGGCTTTCCGGTTACAATGCCCTTCGAGGAAGATTACTATGACCCCAAGACAGGCCCGTTGATTAACAAGTATACAATGAGGAATCCCAACGTCTCCGCGGAGAACATACATCGTCTCCAACGCACACTTTCAGACTATCTGTCCTCTGCCTGGGCCGGAGTCTGGCAGGTCGCTGACGTGCACGGCGGAGGCTCACCGGCTATGGAAACCATTGCCATTCTGAATAACTACGACTTCGATGAAAGGAAGAGGGTAGTCAAACGACTGGCCGGTATCCAGGATTAGCAGTCCACAAATAGAGACTTGCTCCTTTTGGTGAGCATAGAAGTCTAACCCGTTCGCCCTGAGCCCGTCGAAGGGAGCCTGTCGAAGGGCCGTTCATGGTTCGACAAGCCTGTCCTGAGCAAAGCCGAAGGGCTCACCATGAACGGCGTAGACAGCTTTCTATGAACGGCACCGGCATATCAATTCTTGGATAAATGGGACAAAGCCAGAATCACCAGGGGGTTACTCATGCATGTTCGGGATTTGTTTGATCTCACAGGCAAGGTGGCGATAGTCACCGGTGGCTCGAGAGGCCTGGGCAAAGAGATAGCCACCGGGCTGGGGGAAGCGGGAGCCAGGGTAGCGATAACAGCGCGACGCGAAAAGGAGTTGATGTCGACCAAACAAGAGTTGGAAAGCGTGGGCATTGGATGTCTGCCCATAGTGGCTGATGTCAGCGAGGTTGAGGATGTGAAGAGGACGCTGGCCGAAACGCTGGAAAGATGGGGTAAGGTCGACATACTGGTGAACAATGCTGGAGTAGTGTGGGCAGCACCAGCGCTCGAAATGCCGCTGGACAAATGGGACTACGTTATGAACATTGACGCCAGGGGCACCTTCATCTGCTGCCAGGAGATCGGGAAGGAGATGATCAAGCGGAAGAGCGGCAATATCATCAACATTTCATCGGCTGTCGCTGTTTCTGGCGTAGACCCAAATTCCGGGCAGTTCATAGGCTATCAGGCAGCCAAAGCCGGCGTAATCATCATGACCAAGCAACTGGCCGTTGAATGGGCGGTGCACAATATTCGTGTCAATTGCGCTGCTCCATCTTTCCTCGCCACCCGGCTGACGAATGCGTTGATCGAACGGACAGGCGAGAACATGCTCCGCTGGATACCTATGCGTAGAATAGGGAGGCCTGACGAGATCAAGGGAACGGTGGTGTTCTTGGCCTCGGAGGCTTCAAGCTACATAACCGGCCAGGTAATTTGCCTTGATGGAGGGACCACCGCCTGGTAGGTCTCTCAGCCGCCTGGCCTTCGGAGACTCTGACACCAGCGGCGTGCTTCGGGGTTATTGTCAAAAGCAGCTACCTCTGTGCGTTAGCTACTCATGAGTTGGATTCCCGCTTACGCGGGAATGACAGAACCACGTCACTCCTGCGCAGCTTGTTCCTGCGGAAGCAGGAAGCAGGAGTCCAGAAAGGTTGACGAAGTTGCAGTAGTTTCTCATGAGTTGGATTCCCGCTTACGCGGGAATGACAGAACCACGTCACTCCTGCGCAGCTTGTTCCTGCGGAAGCAGGAAGCAGGAGTCCAGAAAGCTAAACGAAGGCGCGGTGGCCACTGAGGAGACAGCTCTTCTTATCTGACCGTGTTCACCTTTTGGGCCTTGCTGTCAATAGACCTAAAGCCCTACGATAATAACGCTGGCTACATTCACCGAGGGAACACCGCCCAGGTTGTGGGTAAGACCGTATTTGGGGTCCTTTATCTGCCGCGGGCCAGCCTTCCCCTGAAGCTGTTTGTACATCTCGTACATCATCCGCAGGCCTGAGGCGCCGACAGGGTGACCAAAGGACTTCAGCCCGCCATCAGGCTGTATGGGTAGCTCTCCAGTCAGCTCGAAGAATCCTGATTCAATATCTTGCTTCACTTTCCCACGGGGGCTGAACCCAAGGTCCTCCATGGTAATAGCCTCAGTTATAGAGAAGCAATCGTGAACCTCAGCCATGCTTATCTGCTGCCGAGGGTTGTCGATCCCCGCCTCCTGATAGGCACTCCGGGCAGCACGTACAGAGGACTCCACATGAGTCCAGTCGTCATCGTACAGCATCTCCTCGCCGGAGCTTGCAGCGATCTGCAGTGCCTTGACGTAGACCGGGTCAGGCCTGAATTTCTTGGCCATGTCCGCTCGGGTCACTATGGCTGCCGCCGCGCCATCGCTCACCCCACAGCAGTCGAACAATCCCAGAGGCCAGGCAATGATGGGCGCATTGATTATCTGTTCGACAGTCACCTCTCTACGAAGGTGAGCCTTGGGGTTGAGAGCGCCGTTGCGATGGCTCTTGGCCGACACCATGGCCAGCATTCGCTTGCCCTCATCGGGACCGATCCCGTATCGGCTGAAGTACCTGGTAGCCAGCATGGCGAACATTCCCGGAGCCGTCTGGTTGGCATCGATAAGCCTGCGTACTGTGCCCCACTGGACCTCGTTTTGAGGAAGACCTCCATATCCGGTATCCTTGAGCTTCTCCACGCCGAGTGCCAGACAGATATCATAAGCACCTGCGGCCACAGCGTAGCAGGCACCCCTCAAGGCCTCTGAACCGGTAGCGCACCAGTTCTCCACCCTCGTTGCCGGAATGAACGGCAGCTTCAATGCGACAGACAGGGGGATGGCGGATTTCCCCACGTTGGTCTCTTCATAGCAAGTGCCGGACCAGGCTGCCCCGATGTCTTTCTTGTCGATACCGGCATCCTCGATAGCTTCCATGAATGCCTCAACCATTAGCTCGTCGGAGCTTTCGTCCCACCGTTCTCCAAACCTGGTGCACCCCATCCCTATAATAGCTACCCTGTCCTTTATCCCTTCGGCCATCTTGCCTCCCTTTTGAATAGACTGCTAAGCTCGCCCCGGTGTTGCCTTCCAGAAGTAGCCATGAATCCCCCGCGACACATCGCGGTACTTCCTACGGAAGCTCATCTCTACAGGCATACTTACCTCAAGCGAATCAAGCTCGCAGTCAGTCAGATCAAAGGTATACCTGCC
>CAZCXP010000051.1:0-16044 GCA_964502665.1 uncultured Dehalococcoidia bacterium
CATATGGATTTAATTTCAAACGCGCCTGCTCCTTTCTGGACTCCTGCTTCCGCAGGAGTGACAAGAAGCATGCCTTTGTTTGGGTTTTATGACCCCATTCTGTCATTGCCGCGAAAGCGGGAATCTGCAAGTGCTCAAAGTCCTTCGACAAGCCGAGGGCGAATGGATTAAGCTCTATTTTCGAAGCAGTAGGGTGGGTGTAGCGTAGCGGAACCCACCATCTAGTCTGAGGATTCGGCGACCTCGGCCCTCTTTCGATAGGCAATCTTGGCCAGCCAGATGCTTATCTCGTAGAGGATGATCAGTGGAATGGCGACCAGGCTCTGATTGATTGGATCGAAGGTGGGAGTGATTATGGCGGCAAGAATGAAGGCCACAACAATGGCCCACCTGCGCTTGTGGGAAAGCCATTCCGGTTTGACGATTCCAAGCCTCGCCAGGAAGGTTATGATCACCGGGGTTTCGAAGACAAGCCCGATGGCTACAAGGAGCCTGGTTACAATTGAAACATAGTTGTCGATCCTGATCTCTGGTCTGGCGACATCAGTCATAAAGCTGAGCAAGAAATTGGTTGCCGGGGGTAGCAGTATGAAATAGCCGAAGGCAAATCCCGTGACGAACATAAGCGTTATCCAGGGCAGCGCTATATATACGTACCTCTTCTCCCGGCGGGTAAGCGCAGGAGAAACGAACATAATGCCCTGATACACCAGTACGGGCATTGCGAGCACGACACCGCCCATCAGGGCTACCTTGAAGTAGGTGGCAATCATCCCGGTCATTTCGATGTAGATGAGGCTGATATCATTGGGTGCTGGGGCAATCAAGAAGTCGAAGATATACTTGGCGAATATGAAGGAGATGGTGGTGGTGATTACTAAGGCGATGACGGACTTAATCAGACGCTGGCGCAACTCAGCGAGATGACCGGTGAATGTCATCTGCTTGTCGTTCTTGCTCACTGCCGCGTGCCTCACCTCGTGCTATCGCCAGCTTCATGTTCCGCCACCGTCCCAGTCTTGTCTGTTTCCTGCTCTTTCAGCTTCGAAGGTTGTTCTTCCTCTTTCACAGCCTCCTCGAACTCTTTGCTCACCTCGGCCGTTAGGTCCATGGTAGCCTTCTTAAAGGCGGTAATGCCTTTGCCAAGGTTTCGGGCGAGCTGCGGTAGCCTCCCCGGCCCAAGAGCTATCAGGCCTACGATGAGGATGAGGAGTATCTCCAGGGGGCCCATGCCAAAGAATTCCATCGTCGCTGTCCCACCTTACCGGGGGCTCGCTTTCGAGCTGAGGTTCGAGAAGCCAGTCCGGCTCTTCTTCCGACCAGTCGGCTTCAGCCGACACCTCTCTGGAGCCAGTATTAGCTTTGCTTTGTCTTCGCCTTGCCCTCGGTTAGCTTCTTGGCGGCCTTCTTGCGCTTGGGGGCTTCCTCTTCCTCCTCCTCTTCCTCCTCCTCCATTTCCTCTATCAGGCCAGCCTTTCCTCTGCGGAACTCTCGGATTCCCTTGCCGAGGGCTCCCCCAACTTGCGGCAGTTTCCCCACGCCGAAGACTATGAGGACTACGGTTAAAATTATGAGGGCCTCTGGCCAACCGAAGGTACTAAACATTGTAACTTCCCCCCTACATATTCACTGATTTAGCCACCCTGCTCCAGAGCACCTTGTAGTCGCTCCTCATGGGAGTAGACGGAAAAGCGGTTGCCACGTACATAACCAATCAGCGTAATGCCCAGGTCATGGGCAAGTGAAATCGACTGGTCTGTGGGCGAACTGCGAGAAACAACAATTGGCGTTTCCATCTTTGCCGCTTTCGACAGCATCTCCGAGGAAATGCGGCCAGTTGCAAGCAACAACCTATCCCTGGTTGACAATTCCATCAACAGGCATTCGCCCATGATCTTATCCAGAGTATTATGTCTCCCGATGTCTTCGGCAACCACCAACAGATCCCCGGTGTTAGCCAGTGCCGAGGTGTGTACACCCCCACAAAACCGATATAGCTCCGCTTTCTCATTCAGTTGCCTCATCAGTGATAGTACTTCCCCGGGTGTAACGTTCAGAGAGGAATCCACCTTCTGCCTCTCTGGTGTGAAGCTGACTCCACCCCCGCAGCCGGAGGAGAGAGTGCGCCGTGCCGGCAACGTGTGTCCAGGCTTGCTCAGTCTGACATCGGCCAGTGATTCCTCCTCGCACACGCGCATGCTCGCCACGTCGCTCTTGTCAGCAATTATGCCCTCGGAATAAAGGAACCCGAGGACGAGTTGTATCAGTTTGGTCGGGGTGCACAATATGGTTACCAGCTCCTCGTTATCTACGTAGATGGTCAATGCCATCTCCTTGGGCACGGAGGTTGTTTCCCTGCGCCAAGCCTCAGAAGAGAAGACGCTGTGTGTTATGTCGGGCGTAGCCCCCTCTATCAGTGACTCCTTGACCATGTACTGTATCCTGATTGCTTCCTCGCATTCATGCCCCGTGAGGCTGTTTGTGCTTATCCCATCTTTGCACTTTGTTCGATGGGTCTGGAAGAAGACATGTCTATTATAAAGTATACCCTATCTAGGGTAAAGCTGCTACTGAGTTTGGCGATGCCCCTTCGGTGGTGCGCTGGTGGCAAGCATTACTGCTGCTCGGCTGGCGCAGTGCCGGCCCATCCTGCCCTGTACCCCTGTTCTTGTCCCTGTCTATCCATGTCGACGGTCAGCACTCGCTCCAGGGGCAGCAATATCTCGGACTCAGTCCTGCGTAGATCGATAGCCTTCAGATAGGTTTTGCATCTCTTACATATATATAGTCGGTAAAGCTCGCTCTCATCTGTGAAATAGGCCAGCGCATTCTGATCCTCGGTATTGCAGTAAGGGCACTGCAGTCGCTGAAAGAGCCACTCGGTATCGCAGCGAGAGCAAAGCAGCCATCTGGCCCCTCGCTCCTTGTCCAGGTAGGCGAAGTCAGGTTTTCCGCCGCAAATAGGGCAGTATTCCCGTCGCCACTGTGGTTGGGGAACTAACCCGATAAGGGCATCCGCCTTAGCGGCCAGAAGGGGCTTGATAGCGTCATGAATGGCTGCGGCCAGTAGTTCTTCATCGATGCCGTGAGGATCAGCCCATGGCGATAGGGGTGAGCCCTGGTACCAGGCTCTGGTCGCCTCTTGCAGGATGGATACGTCAGAGGCAATCTCTCTCAGGCTCTGGGAGGCAGCGTTGGTCTCTTCGCCAATTGTGGCAACGACTGCCTGGAAAAGGTCTTGGAAGACTGACCAGTCCAGGGAAAGGGCATCCCACTTCAGTAGTGGAGTGCCCTTTCTCACTTGAGCACCAATCTCAGTTTCGGTCAGTGTTGGCTGAGGGGAAGGCATGCTTGCCCTCGCCCCCATGTGAATGCGCAACAGATCTCTGTAGGACTCAAGAATCTCCGGGAGCGAACCCTCCTTCTGCTGCCACTCTTCTAATCTCTCCAGTATCTTGTGGTCTATTCCCACCTGCCCTCGCATCCCTGCCGCTTTTGAAGCTAAGCTCCTAAGTTGACTCTCCTGCCGAAATCCTGTCGTACCACTTGCCATGATGGGTCTTGGCATAGTGCGCGGACGATTTGCCCCCCCACATGGAGCGCAGTGCTTCGGTCATCCTTGGGTGAAAGACGGCCAAAGCGATATGAACCAGAAGCATAGTACCACCGCCGATGAAGGCGATATCATGGAGAAGGAGCATCACCTGATAGGTCTCCGCGGATATGGTGCCCTTGAGGAACCACATGAAGAAGCCACTCATCACGAAGATCACACCGGTGACGATGACAACCACCATCCACATCTTCTGTCCTGTATTTGACCGGCCCTGAGGGGGCATGACGTCCTCCGGCCCCCCGAAGTAGTAGATAGGGGCAGCCTGGAACCAGCCGATGTCATCTTTCGTCCAGGTGAACGCCTCCTTTATCCATTCCCAGGAGCTCCTCGGGTTGGTGAAGAAGTACAGCACTGGCCCTGCGACGAAGCAGATGGCGGCGATCCTGTGGACAAGCCGGCTGCCTCCCCCCTCGGCGGCGCCGGCGAACCCGGATACGAAGAGGAACAAGCCTGTTAGCCCCAGGATCAAGGCGCAAACCACTATCCACCAGTGTTGGACTCTGGCACGTTTGCGGAAACGCTCAACCTCCTGCTGCATCTTACTTCTCCTCCTCTCTGCTGATTATCCTGGCACGGGCTACCATCACGTTTAGCAACAGCCCCAGTGCTACTACGCCGGCAACAGCATAGCCCAAGGGCTTGAGGATATCGTGCGCAGTGGCTGCGGCGGGAACCGTTGGATCTTCGGGTAGTCCATAGGATGTGGGGGAATCCTCCAGAACGTAGAGGACATGCGTACCGCCGACTTCGTTTTTCCCGTATAGACGAGCGTTGCCTCCGAGTTCTTGTACTCTTGCTTCCGCTGCTGCCACCAGTGTATCCCGGTTGCCGTAGCTGAGGGCACCGGTGGGGCAAGTCTTGACGCAGGCTGGTATAGCGTCATTATCGATGCGGTTGAGGCCCGGCGTAGTACAGGCCGTACACTTGGTCACTCTTTCCCCCAGTCCGCTTGCCCGGTTGACATCAAGGCGGGGGATGTCGAAGGGGCAGAACTCGACACAGTAGCCGCAGTTGGTACACTTGTTTTTCTCTATGGCGACGAACCCGTCGGGGCGATGATATAGTGCTCCTGTGGGGCACACCTTCACACACGCCGCCTCGGTACAGTGCATGCAGGCTCGTCTGCTGAACAGCCAGCGAAGTGTCCCATTGTCGCCTATCTCCCTGAATTCCATCTTCAGCCAGGTCTTTGGAGAGAGGTCTCGGGGGTTCTCATAGCTGCCCCAGTTGGTGGTCTCCACTGCCTCCAGCTCGTTCCAGTTCTTGCAGGCGACCTGGCATGCCCGGCAGGCGGTGCATTTGCTTGAGTCGTAGAGAATCGCTTTCTCTGCCATTTCTCTCCTTCCCTATACTTTCTCAATGTTGCAGAGGAAGGTCTTATATTCCGGGATCGTAGTGTTGGCATCCCCCACGTGCGGGGTCAAAACGTTGCCGCTGCTGCCATTGGGGCTGATTCCTACAGAAAGCCCCGTGTAACCCCAGTGCCAGGGAACTCCAACGTGGTCGACATCCTTGCCGCCGACTCTGAGTCTCCTGAAGCGTGGCGTGACGATGGCCACCGCGTCGATGGAGCCTCTCGCTGTGCCGACCCTGACTATGTCGCCGCTCTTGATTCCCTTCTCGGCTGCAAGCTCCTCGCCCAGCTCGGCTATTGGCTGGGGCTGCAGCTCGATAAGCCAGGGGTGGTTGCGGGTCATCTGGCCCGCCTGCCAGTGTTCCGTGAGCCTGTAGGTCATGCCTACACACGGGAATACATCTGGCGTCCCCCTCTCATTCATGATCTCGCCATTTATCTTCAGCTCGCCGACATAGCAGCAGGGGTCGTTAAAGCCGGGTGTACCTCTACCGCCGTTGTTGCTGACACCCGTCATCAGATTCTCCTCCAGCGGGCTTTCCCACGGCTCATAGGCCTCAGGCAGAGGCCCCTCGGCTACGCCAGGGCCCCAAAGATGTCCCACGCCCTCCTTATGCATTATGAAGGGCAGGAATTTGCTTCCTGGATCAGCCTCGTTTATGGCGGGCCATCCTCCATCGGGCACATCGCCCAGCCACGCGCCGTTACTCCTCTGAATGACCGGATGCTCACTGTCGAACGGGGCGCCATCGAGGTCTACCGAGGCCCTGTTGTAGATGATGCGCCTGTTTACCGGCCAGCACCATGTCCAGCCGGAGTAGAGGCCGATCTGGTTCAGGCTCCTGTCGACCGGGTCATGCTCCTTGGCCTTGTTGGTCCCGTCTGCCTTGAACATGCCACAGTAGAGCCAGTTGCCTGAGGTCGTGGACCCGTCACTCTTCAGCCCGGTGAAACTGGTCACCGGAGTGCCGGTAGCCCACTCGTAGCCATTGATCTCCTTGGCCACCGCATTGGGGTCGGCCTCGTCGGCATAATCGCCGCTGGTGTGATAGTCCCAGTAGAGCTTGGTTATGGCCTCGGGGTATTCGCCCCCCTCATTGGTATAGAGCTCCTTTAGCTTGAGCGTTAGCTCATCTATGATGCTCAGGTCGGGTCTGGCTCGGCCTATGGGGTCGATAGCCTTCCAGCGCCACTGTGCCCAGCGACCGCTGTTGGAGATGCTGCCCTGCTTCTCGTAGGAGCAGGCCGCTGGCAGGAGGAAGACCTCCGTCTTTATCTGGGCGGGAGGGAGTTTGCCGTCGTAGGCTCTATCCTGTTTCCAGAAGGCCGCTGTCTCTGTCTCGAACAGGTCGCTGACCACGAGCCAGTCGAGATTCTCCAGCGCCCTGCGTTCGCCCTCCGCGTCTGGGCCGCCCACCGCCGGGTTCTGCCCCCAAACCATCATGCCCTTGATTGTTCCCGCGGCCAGCGCCTCGAATATAGCGATGTGGCTATAATCGTCGGTACTCGTCTTCTTGGGCAGGTAGCTGAAGCCGAACTCATTGGCGGCAGTGGCGTTGTCGCCGTACCACGCCTTGAGCAGGCTGACTATGTACTTCTTGGAGTTGGGGTCATCGTCGTTATACCACCACCAGGCGGCGCTCTTATCGCCTGCAAGCCCCTGGGGCGTGACGATACCTCTCCCCTTCTTCGCCGTGGCGAGGTAGTCATCGAGGGTCTGTTCGTTGTGGTTCACCATGTACAGATACCCAGGCAGCAGATGGTAGAGGAGCAGCATGTCCGTAGAACCCTGTACGTTGGACGTTCCCCTCAGGGCGTTGATGCCGCCGCCGGCGACACCTATATTGGCCAGGAGGAGTTGAAGGATGGCGTAGTCCCTGATGTTCTGCGTACCGTAGGTATGCTGGGTGGTGCCCATGGCATACATTATGGTGCCGGCCATGCCTCGTGCCCCCGACTGGGCATAGGTCTCAGCGACCTCGAGGAAGGTTTCCTTGGGGCATCCAGTGATCTCCTCCACCTTCTCCGGCGTGTACCGGGAGAAGTGGTTCCACATCAGCCTGAGCACGCAGTTGGGATCCAGATCCTCCCACGTTTGCCATGTATCGTTGACCACAGCGGGATCTGAGGCGGGGGTACTGGTGTCTGCGTACTGCCAGGTCGACTTGTCATAGGCCCCCAGTCTACCTGGAGTGCCGTTAATGGAAGCAGTGTAGCCGCTGAAAAGCCCAGTCCCGGTATCGACCGGCCCTTTGAAGGCAGGATTGACGATCAGAGCGGCATTGGTATACTCCTTCACGTAGGTCATGTTGTACTTCGCACGGCGACCTGCCGCGCCCAGCTTCTGCATATCATCCAGGATGTACCTTATCATGCCGCCGACGAAGGTTATGTCGGTGCCCGACCTTATCGGGGCATAGATGTCGGCCTTGGATGAGGTGCGTGTGAAACGCGGGTCAACGCTGATGAGCTTCCCTCCGCGCTCCTTTGCCTCGGTGACCCACTTGAAGGAGATGGGGTGGTTCTCCGCCGCATTCGATCCGATAATCATGATGCGGTCAGCGTTCCTGATGTCGATCCAGTGGTTGGTCATTGCTCCCCTGCCGAACGACTCTACCAGAGCCGCTACAGTAGCGGAGTGTCATATACGGGCGCAGTGTTCAATATACACCAGCCCGAGGGCGCGGCACATCTTGATCAGGAGGTAACACTCCTCATTGTCCAGCTCGCCACCACCGAAGTTGGCAATGGCATCGGTACGGTTCACCGGGTACGTGGTGCCCCCGACATCTACCGTCGATAGCCAGTTGTCGTCCCTGGTCCTCTTTATCTTCTTTGCGATTTCGTTGATGGCCCAATCCCATTCTACCTCCTGCCACTCGGTTCCTCCCCCTCCGCGGTAAAGGGGTTTGGTCAAGCGCCTTGGGTTGTCCTTCCCGTCAACGGTACGAAACTGTGCCAGCGCCTGGCCCTTGGAGCACAGCGTACCCTCGTTGATGGGATGGTCCGGATTCCCCTCGAGGTTTATCACCCCGCCTGTATCGGCGGTCACGAGGGCGCCGCAGCCGACGGCACAGTAACAGCAGATAGTGTAGGTCTCGCCTCGGGGCTGCTTTTTCAGCGGGATGGCCTTGGGGACGTTCTTGCCATCGGAACCCATGGTTCCAAGCAGAACCAGGCCACCCATCCCTGCCCCACTTGCTTTGAGAAACTCTCTACGGCTCAGTTCCATTATTCCTCCTTGTTAGCAGATGGAGAATAAAAAATGGGATGTCATTTAGCAGACATCCCTAACATACCTCCCTTAGGCTGACACGCAAGCGCACGCGCAGTTCCTTACCTCTCTACGGCCAACTAGTTGCAGTCACTTTGGATTGTAACACAGAGCGATAGAGTGGTCAATAGTTTGAAGCGCCTTTTCTGTGATTTCCTTCACGATTAGGCGGAGATAGTTGGATTGTAGCCCCACTTTGCAGGTGGTCACGCGTTGCCAATAGGCGTCCTGTGCCAATTCCTATTTATTTCAACTTCGCCAAGTTCTCGGACACTTCTGCTGCTATACTTTCGACAATCTCTCTCGCGCTCACGATCTCTTTAATCATTCCAGCAGCGGCGCCGCAGGGCGCTTCCGAGCTGACCACGTCGCCCAGCACCAGCGAGTTCATCATGGGGTGAGCGAGAACAAGAGAGCCCAGCTCTTCAACAGGAGCACCGCTGGTCTCCATTTCCAGGTACTTTCTGGTGAACTCATTCTTAAGTGACCTGCCCATTCCCACACCCAGCTTTCTGCCCCATGAGACCGTGCTGGTGTCGTTTGCGCTGACCACGGCCTGCTTCATATCGGGGTGGGCGTCGCATTCATGGGCGGCAACAAACCTTGTCCCCATATAGACACCTTCCGCGCCCAGGGCCAGGGCGGCAACGACTCCCCTGGCGTCAGCGATGCCCCCGGCTGCGATTACCGGTATCCTCACTGCGTCAACTACTTGAGGGACAAGGACCAACGTTGGCAGCTCGTCCGCTCCGCTGTGCCCACCGGCCTCATATCCTTGAGCCACGACTGCATCGACTCCTGCTCCTTCTGCTTTCCTTGCATGTCTCACCGAGGCCACTATATGAAGAACCCTCACTCCAGCTTGCTTCAGGCGGCTGGTGTAGACCTCTGGGCTTCCCATCGAGACTATAGCCACCGCTATGCCTTCTTCAAGCGCCACCTCGATACATCTATCAGCGAATGACCTGAGCTCTCCAAAACCAATGGGAAAATTTACGGCAAACGGCTTTCTGGTGAGGGTTTTCGCTTTTCTAATCTCATCTCGCAGCCGCTCCCCAGTCAAGGTGACATCCTGTGTAATGGTTGTTGCTCCTGCATTCGGGCCGATAGTGCCCAGCGCGCCGGCGTTGGAAACGGCTGCCGCCAGGTTGGCACCAGTAATCCAGTTCATCGGCGCCTGGATTATGGGATACTCAATTCCCAAAAGCTCGCAAATCCTGGTTCTCTTCATCGAAGTCTCTCCCTCTCTATTCTCCTGAGCATTCTATCTTTGTGGAGTGAGGGCGTCAAGGAATGTGAGATCAACTATGGCCGATTCGGTATATAAGGAAGGCACTCTCAGGGGGAGAACTTAATCCTTAAGTATACAACTGTCCAATAAAGTCCCCCTTTGGAAAAGGGGGATTTAGGGGGATTTCTTATTTGTACCACGCGATTCTGACTGCTATAATGAGGCACAAATATGCAGAAGGTATAGCTGGTGGTATGTTAGCGAAGGTGAAAACTGCTGCGGTAGTAGGCCTTGATGCTCAAGAGGTTGAAGTAGAGGCTGATATTTCGAGTGGATTACCCTCAATGACTATCGTTGGACTGCCCGATACTGCGGTGCAGGAGGCTAGAGAGAGGGTTCGCTCCGCCATCAGGAACTCAGGGTGCCAGTTTCCCATGAAGCGGATAACGGTAAACCTTGCCCCCGCTGACCTCAAGAAAGCTGGCCCTGCCTATGACCTTCCCATCGCGGTTGGTGTACTGCTCAGTTCTGAGCAGATCTCAGTTGATACCTCCCAGATGCTTTTCCTCGGCGAACTCTCCCTGGATGGCGGCCTGCGGCACACTCAAGGCATTATCTCTATGGTCGATCTTGCCAAGGAGAGGGGAATCCCCACGGTTTTCGTCCCTGCTGCCGATGCCAGAGAGGCCTCGCTGGTGCAAGGCGTGAGCATCATTCCCGTATCCTCCTTGTCCCAACTGGTTAGTCACCTCCGTGGCGAAGCGGTTATCTCCAGCCATATTGAAGAGGAGATTGCGGGTGTGGTGGGGAAAGCGCCGTGGCCGACTACCGATCTTGCCCTCATCAAGGGACAGGAGCATGTGAAGCGGGCGTTGGAGGTAGCTGCTGCTGGCGGGCATAACGTGGTCATGAGCGGGCCACCGGGGAGCGGCAAGACGCTGCTTGCCCGGTCGCTGCCTTCCATCCTGCCCCAAATGGGCATTGAAGAGGCATTGGAGGTGACCAAGGTCTATAGCGTGAGCGGGCTCCTTCCTCAGGATACGCCGCTCATCAGGCAGCGCCCGTTTCGGGCACCACACTATACCATATCGCATGCCGGGCTTGTCGGCGGTGGTCGCTGGCCAAGGCCTGGTGAGATAAGCCTCAGCCACCGGGGTGTTCTCTTTCTCGACGAGCTTCCCGAATTCGGACATGCCGACCTCGAGGTTCTGCGTCAACCTTTGGAGGACAGAGTGGTGACAATCAGTAGGGCTCAGGGCAGTGTCACCTTCCCCGCAAACTTCATGCTGGTGGGGGCAATGAACCCCTGCCCCTGTGGTTACTACGGCGATCCGGTTAAGGAATGCACCTGTTCCCCGATGATGGTCTCTCGCTATCAGAAGCGCATCAGCGGGCCACTGCTTGACCGCATCGATATCTTCGCTGAGGTTCCCCGTATAGATTACGACAAACTCGCTGACGACCGCATGGGTGAGGGCTCGGAGATGGTGAGGCAGCGGGTTGAGCAAGCACGCTCGATCCAGCAGCAGCGCCTCAAGGGCACCAGGCTTGTCTGCAATGCCGACATGACCCCCCTGGAGGTGCGTGAGTTCTGCCAGGTGGAGCCTGCTGCGCAAAGCCTGCTACAGGCGGCGATGAACCAGCTACATCTTTCGGCACGCGCCTTCCACCGCATCCTGAAGCTGGCTCGCACTATCGCCGACCTTGCTGCCGCTGAGACTATCGCCGCCAGCCATCTCGCCGAGGCGCTGCAGTATCGGCCGAGGGATCAGCTATAGACTTGTCTGGCGGGTTTGGGGAGAGCTGAATGTACTACTTCGCGTATGCCTCCAATCTTAGTAAGAAGCAGATGTCGGAACGGTGCCCCGACTGCAAACCCCTATTCACCGCCACCCTTCCCAATTACAAGCTGATATTCACAGGGTGGTCAAGAAAATGGCGTGGCGGAGTCGCAACTATCAGGGCGTCCAGAGATGATAAGGTTAGAGGAGCCGTGTATGAAATATCAGACAGATGCTTGAGGGTACTTGACGGACATGAAGGTTACCCCACCGTCTATGACCGATTGAATGTGCTGGTGTTTGTGGAGGATGGTGAAGCAGTGGAAGCAGTAACCTACATCAAACGGGAACAGGCCGAGGAGACGCAACCTTCACAGGAATACCTGGCTGTCATTCGTCAAGGCTACAAGGACTGGCGGATTGCTTAGGCTGAGGGTACCTGCAGGGATACCAAGAAACAGAATCTCGCGATATAAAGGCGTTGACAACTGGTTCAACTCTCAGCCAGAAAACTCAGAACCTCTCGATTGAATCTGCCCCTCATTTCCAAGAAGAATGCGTGTGACCCACCTTGAACCTTAACTAGCTTGGCGTTGGGTATTTTGCTGGCTATCTCCTCCGAGGAACGAGGCGGAATGATTCTATCGTCGGTTCCAGTAAGCACCAGGGTGGGAGCTTGGATCAGGTGTAGCCTGTCGCCTGTGCTGTGGCTTACGACGGCCTCCATCTGCTCAAGATGTCCTTCGACGCCTATGCGTTTCATTTGAAACTTAGCCAGCGGAACCAGCATTGTCCTGTAGAGCCTTCTGTTGAAGGCAAGCGACACAATACTGGCTACAGTGTTATGAAAGTCCAGACTTCTTAGGTCAGGCTGGGTATCAGCGTCCTCGATTCCAAGAGCGTTGAGCATCTCTGGATGAAAATCGCCAATCTCTCCCTCTCCAGTCGAGGTGCACGCCAGCACCAGCTTACTCACCCTTTCTGGGTAGTTTATCGCAAGCTCTTGAGCAACAATGCCTCCGAGGGACATCCCCAGTATATGAGCCCTATCAATTTCGAGATGGTCCAGTAAGCCGACGGCATCATCAGCCATAGTCTTGACCGTATAGGGAACAGGAGACCTGTCTGTTTTGCCGATGCCCCTGTTATCAAAAACAACCACCCGGTAGTGGTTCTTGAAAGCGCGAGTTTGAAAGAACCAGGCTTCATGTCCCCCGCCGAATCCCTGTATCATAAGCAGGGGAGGCCCATCCCCGCGGACTCGATAGTACAGGTCGATACCATTGATCCTGGCCTTTGGCATTCTCGCCTCCTGCCAAGATTTCGGACGTTAGCCAGCGTGACTGTGGCCGAATCCGACTTCTTGCGATAGTATACCTATCGCAGTAGAATATGGCAATCCACTAGCGTGTTAAGACAAGAGCTGGATGGAGGGGAATGAGGGAAATTCCAAATACTAAATTCGAAGTACTAAACAAATTCAAAAGCCCTGTAGCGTCGTGACTCCTGTCACGACGAAGAATCCGTTGCCACAGGAGTGGCAACGCTACGGTGCCGATAGTGCTTATGATTTGGTGGTTGACTATGGTTCACGCACCACTGTTTAATGCGTTTTATATTTAGGATATAGGTTAAGGGTTCTTGAAGAAAGACATGCCTTATCTCTTCGACCATTTCGATTCGGTACGGGGGCTGCTATCGCTAGCTCCTTTCGGCCTTTTCACCGATATCGACGGCACTATCAGCGAGCTTGCGCCGTCTCCTGCGGAGGCCCGTGTTTCACCTGTCTGCCGCGAGAGCCTGGCCACCCTGGCTAAGCATTTGGCGGTGGTGGTTGCGGTATCAGGAAGACCGGCCGCTGAGGCGAGGGAAATGGTGGGCATCGATGAGATGGTCTACATTGGCAATCACGGGTATGAGAGGTGGGCTGGTGGGCGCGTTGAGCTTGTGCCCGGGGTGGGAGATTACCCTGCCAGGATTAAGGCGGTGCTCGATGAGCTCGGTGAACTCGTCTCTATCGAAGGGATTATTCTTGAGAATAAGGGTCCCACTGCCTCTATCCACTACCGTCGCTGCCGCGATCACGAAGCTGCGCTGAAAGCCATTCTCTCGGCGGTGGGTGGATTGGCAGAAGCCGGCGATCTGAGAGTCAGCCTGGGGAAAATGGCGGTCGAGCTCAGGCCGGCGCTGGAAGTGAGCAAAGGGACTGCCGTGTTCTCCTTGATTAAAGAGCACCACCTGCGTGGGGCGATTTATCTGGGCGATGACCTGACCGATGTCGATGTCTTCGTTGCCTTTCACCAAGAAGGTCTGCCCTTCAAAGGGATCGCCATAGGGATTATAGGGGAGGAGACGGTACCCCAGGTTGCGAGGCAGGCGGATTTCACCGTTAATGGGGTGGGTGATGTCGAGCGGTTGCTTAGACAGTTAGCAGCAGAGGTAGTTGGCAGGCCAGCTTCCTGAGATCCTGGAACTGGTGGTAGAGCCACTTCGTGATGTCTTCCTCTTCAATCGCTTTCCTCAATGCCTCGGCTCGCTGTTTTCTCTCTGCTGCATCCATAGTCAGTGCCTGATACAGCGCTCGGGTTGTTCCTTCCAAGTCTGCTGGTGCTATTGATATGACGTGCTCTCCCAGTTGCTCATGGGCGCCAGCGGACTCCGACAGGATCAGGACGCTGTTATTGGCGCTGGCGATGGGCCCTTCCTTGGCTACCAGGTTCATGCCATCGATCACCGGGTTCACCAGGAGCACGTCGCAGAGGCGCATGCCTGCTATTGCCTGAGCATAGTTATTCTCGAAGAATACCTTTATTGGCTGCCACCCCTCGTTTCCATATTTGGTGTTGATTGCCTCCACGTAGTCGAATATATCTTGCGTGTATCTTTGATACTGTTTTATCCCGGATCGTGAGGGAACCAAGAAGCACAGTAGCTTGACTCTGTTCAACAAATGAGGATAGCGCCCCAGTAGCATATCGAAGGCTTTTAGGCCGCGGATGATATTCTTGCTGGGCTCTGCCCGGTCGACCCTGACGATAGTCCGTTCCCCAAGGTGGGCGCGCAGCTTCTCTTCATAATCGCGGACCCTGGGCGAACGCACATGTCGCTGCAGTGCAGCGACATCTATGGATACGGGATAGGAAGCGACCCTGGTTTGATGACCTCCAAGGGCAACAGTGTGGCTCTCATAATCGACCTCAGCCTCATCCAGGAACACCTCGCAGCTGTGCAAGAAGTGGTGCACATCGCGTTTGGTCTGCAAACCCACGATGTCGACGGCACAGAGGCTTTCTAGGATCGCCTTGCGCATCATTTTGGGGAAAAGATGCCAGTAGCTGGAGGAAGGCCATGGGATATGGATGAAATGCTGCAGGATGGCTTGTGGCATGTGGCGGCGAATATAGCCACCGACCAGGTACAGTTGGTAGTCATGGATCATTACGAAGGGGGGCACCTTGTCGTTCGCTGCTTCGGCGATAGCGGCCTCGGCGAAGGCCCTGTTAACTGTAACATACCCGTTCTCCCATGCATCGTAGACCTTGGCATCGAAGTTGGGGGTATAGGGTGAATTCCACATGTAATGCTGGAGGAACCAAAGCAGGGGATTGCAGAACAGGTTGTAATACTTGTGGTAGACGTTCCTGGGTGAGGTGACGAATCGAAGATACAGCCTTTGCCCTGGGAGCTGGACTTGGAAGCGCCCATCCTGCGCGGCGGCAACCCTGCGGTCTCCCTCCCCCATAGCGCTGGCGATCCAGGTAAGCTCCACGTATTTGCTGATGGCGCTGAGGGCGGTCACAACCCCGCCGCTGCCCCGATTTAGCTGCAGTGTCTCGTCTTTGCCCACGCGATAGTCAACAGGACCTCGATTACTGATCTGGATAAGTCGCCTTTCGGCGAGCAACTCTTGACATAACTCAATGAGACAGGCACCGGCTTGATTATGCTTAGAGGGAGACAGCATGGCTGAAATTTAGCATAACCCTCCTGGGTTGTCAACCAGATGCCGCCTGGTTCTGTCAAATTGACATGTAGCTGTAGTTGGTCTAAAATCGCAAAATGTACAAGGAAAATAGACTTTTCTGGAGAGATTATGACCGGCGATGAACTCAGGGAGAAGTTTCTCCTTTTTTTTGAGCAGAAGGGGCACAAGATTGTTCCCGGCTCGTCCCTTGTCCCTCTGGGGGATCCCACGCTCCTTTTGACCAGCGCCGGCATGGTCCAGTTCAAGCCTTATTTCACAGGCGAGGCAGTTGCCCCCTCGCCAAGGCTGGCATCGTGTCAGAAGTGCTTCCGCACCACTGACATTGAATCGGTAGGCAATCTCAAGCACCTGACCTTCTTCGAGATGCTGGGCAATTTCAGCATCGGCGATTATTTCAAGAAGGAGGCGATCGCCTGGGCCTGGGAGTTTGTCATCGATTGGCTCAAGCTTCCTAAGGAGAAGCTGTGGATTACCATATTCCTCGACGACGATGAGTCCTTCGGCTACTGGCGGGATGTGGGGGTAGCAGCGGGGCGCATAGACCGTTATGGGGAGAAGGACAATTTCTGGGGCCCCGCCGGGGAGACCGGCCCCTGCGGGCCTTGCAGCGAGATTCACTACGATTATGGCGAGGAGTACAGTTGCGGCCCTGATTGCTCGCCTGCCTGTGACTGTGGGCGTTTCCTCGAAATCTGGAACCTGGTGTTCACGGAATACTTTCAGGACTCGGAAGGCAAGCGAACGCCGCTGCCGAGGAAGAATATCGACACCGGCATGGGCCTGGAGCGGACGGCGGCGGTGCT